>JAIXTO010000053.1 GCA_027483885.1 Rhizobiaceae bacterium | reverse complement strand
CTCCGGCAGATGGATCTTCAGCCACAGTAGCTTGGGGATCTGCATTTCCGGAGACAGCGAGCCGCCTGAAAACTGCAGCACCGGATGGTGAGTGGCGCTCAGCCGTTCGGCCTCGCAGACGGCGCGATGATCGAGCCAGACGATGGTATCGAAGCGGTCCTCGCCGCCGTTGGAGACGGTCAGCGGCGCGCCGTTGCGGTCGCGCACCACCAGTGAGCAGGTGGCATCGAACCCGATGGCGGCAATGTCGGTGGCGGCAAGACCTGCTTCAGCGATGGCGGCGCGCACCGCATGGCACACCGCCTGCCAGATGTTTTCCGAATCGTGCTCTGCAAAGATCTCGCCGTCGCGCCGCATCAGGATCGGATGCCGCGCCTTGGCAAGAAGCCTGCCGTCGCGGTCGAAAATGCCGGCCCGCGCGCTGGTCGTTCCCACATCGACCGCCACCAGGTGCGCACGCATCAGGTCATATTCCCCATCTTCCCCGGAAAGCTAACGTCTTGCAGATCTGGCGCTCAAGGCGCGCCGGCCGGCTTCTACCGGTTGCAACCTTCAATATAGTGATGAACAAGGTGGATCAAATCGGACATGGCGTCAAATTCCACATCGGGTGCCAACGCCTTAATGTCTGCCCGATACTCCTCCCGGTCCGCATGAGAGCCGCCGGTGAAGGCAAAAACCGCCATTCCCGCCCGTTGTGCCGCCTGAATGCCGGCGGGACTATCTTCGATGACGATGCAGTTTTCCGGGGCTGCCCCCATCTGCTCTGCCGCGTAAAGGAAAAGATCCGGTGCCGGCTTGCCGTTCTTCACCATGGTTGCGCTGAAGATATTCGGCTCGAAGAAATCGACAAGGCCGGTGAGGCCGAGCGACAGACGGATACGTTCCGGCTGGCTGGAAGAGGCCACGCAGAACCGCCAGTCCAGCGCCTTCAGCACCGCGGCAATGCCCGCTATGGGTTGCAGTTCCTGCTCGAACCGGGCGTAGAGATCCGCCCGCATCCGGTCAAGAAAGGCCTGATCCGCCTCGACGCCAAAGGTCTCGTCCAGCACGGAAACCATGGTGGCAAGGCTTCGCCCGAGAAAGCGCCGGTAGGCTTCAGCCTCATCCAGTTCGCCGCCGTGCGCCTTCACCGTATCCACGAGAACACGGATCGACAGCGGCTCGCTATCCACCAGCACTCCATCACAGTCGAAGATTATCAACGGCGCCCGTTCCATCATGAAAGCACTCTAGCTCACCAGCTGACCGTCGAGATAGAGCTGAAGCGTGGCAGCGGTGCCTTTTGTCCACAATGTCTGAAGCGCATGGGCAAAACGGTCGCGGAAATGTTCAGAGCCGGAGACGGCACCGAAAATTTCGTCAAACGCAAGGAACGCCATCGGATCGGTCTTGGCGGCAAGTGCTGCTGCCTGCAGCTTTTCGGCGCTCGCATCATTAAACACGATCGTCTTGCCACTATCGGACGTGCCGGCGAAATAACGGCACCAGAGGGCCGAGACCAGCGACAGGCCGATGATATCATCGCCAAGCCGCAAGCGGTCAGCCGTGGAGGGCAGGATGAATTTCGGCTGGCGGTTGGAGCCATCCTGCGCGAGGCGCGGAATGGTGTCGCCGATCTTCGGATTGAGGAACCGTCGCTCGATGAGGTCGTAATAGGCATCGAGGCTGGTATCGGGCACCGGCGGCACGATGGGGATGATTTCTTCTTTCTCGAGCTTGGCAAGGAAGGCGCGGATCAGCGGATGCTCCATCGCCTCGTGGACGAAATGGATGTCGAGAAGCGCTGCCGGATAGGCGATTGCCGCATGGCCGCCGTTGAGGATGCGGATCTTCATCAGCTCGTAGGGTGCCACGTCCTGAACGAACTGCACGCCGACCTTTTCCAGCGCCGGACGGCCGGCAGGGAAATGATCCTCCATCACCCACTGCTTGAACTCTTCGCAGAACACCGGCCAGTTGTCGGCGATGTTGAAGGTATCCCGCAGAAAATCGATCTCACGGGCGCCGGTTGCCGGCGTGATGCGGTCCACCATGGAATTGGGGAAGGCGACATTGTCATGGATCCAGGTGGCAAAATCCGGATCCGACAGCTTTGCCAGCCCGCAGACGGTATTTGCCGTCACGTGGCCGTTGCCGGGAATGTTGTCGCAGGACATGACCGTGAAGGGCGAAAGCCCCTTGTCGCGGCGCGCCTTGAGGCCGGCGATGATGAGGCCGAAGACCGTGCTCGGCTCAGACGGATTTTCAGCATCCGCAACGATAGCCGGATGCGCCGGATTGAAGTCGCCATTGGCATCGATGAAATAACCGCCTTCGGTAATGGTCATCGAGACAATGCGGATTTTTGGGTCGGCGAGCGCTTCGATGATGGCCGCGCGGTCGCCGACCGGCAGGATATCGATCATCGGCGCCGTGACGCGGGCCGCCGTTCGGTTGTTGTCCTGCTCCACCACGGTCGTCAGGAAATCCTGCGCGGCGAGCTTTTCGCGCATCGCCTGATCGGAGGGCAGAACGCCGGCGCCGACGATCGCCCAGTCGTGATCCTGCCCCTCGTTAAACAGGTCATCCAGGTAAACCGCCTGATGCGCCCGGTGAAAATTGCCGACGCCGAAATGCAGGATGCCGGCGGAGAGAGCCGCCCGGTCATAGGCGGGGATGGCAGCGGTTGCCGCCGCATCGGAAAGGGTAGAGAGCGAAATTTTGACAGTCATGGCGCGGTCCTCGAAGGGTCCCATATTGTAAGGTCAGAGTGCGGACGCCCGGTTGCGGGCGGTCAGCTCATCCAGTTGCCGCCGTCGACATTGTAGGTCTGGGCAACGATATAGTCGGCATCCGACGAGGCAAGAAACACGGCCATGCCGGTCAAATCCTCGGCGCGGCCCATACGGCCGAAGGGCACGGCCGCGCCGACCTGGCGCTTCTTTTCCCCGAGCGGCAGGTTTTCATGGCGGGCAAACAGCGCATCGACGCCGTCCCAGTGCTCGCCATCCACGACACCAGGCGCAATGGCGTTGACGTTGATGCCGTGGCGGATGAGATCGAGCCCTGCCGATTGCGTCAGCGAAATCATCGCAGCCTTGGTGGCGCAGTAGACCCCCACCAGCGCTTCGCCTCGGCGTCCCGCCTGGCTTGCCATGTTGATGATCTTGCCGCCCTCAGCCCGGGCGATCATCGATTTCGCCACCGCCTGCAGCATAAAGAGGGAGCCTTCGACATTGATCGAAAACAGTTTTTGATAGCTTTCGCGGGTAATCTCCACTATGGGCGCGAGATCGAAGAGGGCGGCATTGTTGATGAGAATATCGACGCCGCCAGCCTTTTCCTCGACGGCCCTGACGGCGGCATCGATGGAGGCCTGCTGTGTCACATCAAGTTCCACCGCATAGGCATTTTCGCCGATTTCAGAAGCCGTGGCCCGTGCCCGCTCCAGATTGATATCGGCAATGGCAACGGTTGCACCTTCGCGTACATAGGCTTCCGCAAAAGCCCGGCCGATGCCACGCGCCGAGCCGGTAATGATGGCGGATTTGCCCTGAAGTCTTCCGCTCATAGGGCAAGCCCCTTCTCATCGAAGCGATAGAGCCGGTTCTGGTCCGGCGTCATGTAGACGCGGTCGCCGTGGCGGCAGGCGAAATCACCATCGGCGCGGGCCGTCACCGTGCCGATGCCATCGACATCAATATGCATGAAAGTGTCGGAGCCAAGATGTTCGGCGATGGTGACCGTGCCGGCCCAGCTGCCGCTATCATGCGAGAGCGACATGTGCTCCGGCCGGATGCCAACGGTCTTTGCGCCCTGAGCCTGCGCATACTCCCCTTCGATGAGGTTCATCTTCGGCGAGCCGATGAAGCCCGCAACAAAGAGGTTTGCAGGCTTGCGGTAAAGATCGAGCGGCGAGCCGACCTGCTCGATGCGGCCCTTGTTGAGGACAACGATCTTGTCGGCCATGGTCATGGCTTCCACCTGGTCGTGGGTAACGTAGATCATCGTCGTCTGAAGCTGCTGGTGCAGTTCGCTGATTTCCAGCCGCATGTTGACGCGCAGCGCCGCGTCGAGGTTTGACAGCGGCTCATCGAACAGAAACGCCTTCGGCTGGCGCACGATGGCGCGGCCGATGGCCACACGCTGGCGCTGGCCGCCCGACAGCTGGCGCGGCTTGCGCTCCAGATAATCGGTGAGGTTCAGCACCTTGGCCGCATCGGCCACCTTGCGGTCGATCTCGGCCTTGTCCATGCCCGCCATTTTCAGCGGAAAGGCGATGTTGGAGCGCACGCTCATATGCGGATAGAGCGCATAGGACTGGAAAACCATGGCAAGGCCGCGCCGTGCCGGCGGCGCATCGGTTGCCGGCTTGCCGTCAATGACGATCTCGCCGCCGGAGACATCTTCGAGACCCGCGATCAGGCGCAGCAGCGTGGACTTGCCGCAGCCGGAGGGGCCGACGAAGACGACGAATTCGCCATCTTCGATATCGAGGTCGATCGACGGGATGACTTTTGCTTCGCCGAAGACCTTGGAGACATTGCGGAGGGTGATACTGCCCATCGTCTTTATTCCTTGTTGACCGCGCCGCCTACTTGACCGCACCGAAGGTGAGGCCGCGAACGAGTTGTTTCTGGCTGAACCAGCCCATGATGAGGATCGGCGCAATCGCCATGGTCGATGCTGCCGAAAGCTTGGCGTAGAACAGGCCTTCCGGGCTCGAATAGGAGGCGATGAAGGCCGTCAGCGGTGCGGCTTTCGAGGCGCTGAGGTTCAGCGTCCAGAAGGCTTCGTTCCAGGAGAGGATGATGTTAAGCAGAAGCGTCGAGGCAATGCCGGGGATCGCCATCGGCGTCAGCACATAGATGATCTCCTTGATCAGCGAGGCGCCATCCATGCGCGCAGCTTCCAGGATCTCGCCGGGGATCTCCTTGAAATAGGTGTAGAGCATCCACACGATGATCGGCAGGTTGATCAGCGTCAGCACGATGACAAGGCCGGTGCGGGTATCGAGCAGCCCGCCATCGCGGAAGATCAGGTAGATCGGGATCAGCGCGCCGACCGGCGGCATCATTTTTGTCGACAGCATCCACATCAGCACATCCTTGGTGCGCTTGGTCGGCGAAAACGCCATGGCCCAGGCGGCCGGGATTGCGATGAGGAGACCGAGGAAGGTGGAGCCGAGCGACACCACGACCGAGTTCATAAAGTGCAGGAAATAATCCGAACGCTCCTGAACCTGCGCATAGTTTTCCGTCGTCCAGTGGAAGAACAGAAACGACGGTGGCGAGGCCACGGCTTCCGCTTCCGTCTTGAAGCTGGTGAGGACGGTCCAGAGGATGGGGAAGAAGATGAGGATGCCGAGTGTCCAGGCAATGGCGCTCATCACCAGTTTGCGGCGGGTGGAAACCTTGCGTGCCATGGATCAGGCCTCCAGATTCTTGCCGATAAGGCGCACGAGGAAGATGGCGACGATATTGGCGAGGATGACGGCGACGATACCGCCTGCCGATGCCCCACCGATATCGAACTGCAGGAGTGCCTGCGCATAAACGAGATAGGTCAGGTTCGTGCTGGCCGTGCCCGGTCCGCCATTGGTGGTGACGAGGATTTCGGCAAACACCGAGAGCAGGAAGATCGTCTCGATCAGGATGACGACGGTAATGGCGCGCGCCATGTGCGGCAGCACGATATAGATGAAGCGCGAGACGGCCCCTGCTCCATCCATTTCAGCGGCATCCTTCTGTTCCTCATCGAGAGACTGAAGTGCGGTCAGCATGATCAGCGTCGCAAACGGCAGCCACTGCCAGGCCACGATGATGATGATCGACAACAGCGGGATGGACGCGAGGAAATCAACCGGCGCAAAACCGAGGCTGCGGGAAATCCAGGCGAACAAGCCGTTCACCGGGTTCATGAACATGTTCTTCCAGACGAGTGCCGACACTGTCGGCATGACGAAGAAAGGTGCGATCACCAGAATGCGCACGATGCCCTGACCAAAGATCGGCTGATCGAGCAGAAGCGCAAAGGCAATGCCGCCGACAATGGTGATGGCCAACACCCCGCCGACCAGCAGAAGCGTGTTGGTGAGCGCTGCGAAGAAGGCGGGATCGGTGAGGAAATACTGGTAGTTGAGGAAGCCCGTATATTCCTCCATGCCCGGCATCAGAAGATTGTAGCGCAGGAAGGAGAAGTAGATCGTCATGCCGAGCGGCACGGCCATCCAGGCGAAAAGCAGGATGACCGATGGCGCCATCATCAGCCGTGCTGCGGAATGGGTGTGGGTCGTTGCCATGGGAGCCCCGGCTTACTGTCTGGAGTGTGAAACTGGAAAAGAGCCCTCTCTGGCTGCCGCCATCTCCCCCACAAGGGGGGAGACACGTGCCGCAACCCGTGCCGGACAAGACCAGCGCATCACGGCGTTCCCTTGGGAACAGTGACGCAGGCCGAAAGGCATCAGCCCGGTTTCTCCCCCCTTGTGGGGGGGGGAGATGCCCGGCAGGGCAGAGAGGGCTTATTGCCTCTTACTTCTTCGGATAACCGGCCTTGGCCATTTCGCGGCTGGTCAGCTGCTGGGCACCCTGAAGGGCCTGATCCACCGTCATCTGGCCTGCAAGAGCTGCCGAGAACTGCTGACCAACGGCTGTACCGATGCCCTGGAATTCAGGGATCGCGACGAACTGGCCGCCCGTATAGGGAACCGGCTTCACGGTTGGCTTTGCCGTGTTGGCAGCCGTCATCGCCTTCTCAGTCATCGCGGCAAACGGTGCGGCCTTCTGGTATTCGGCATTGGTGTAGAGCGAGGTGCGCGTGCCCGGAGGAACGTTTGCCCAGCCATCCTTCGATGCGACGAGTTCCGAATAGGCCTTGTCGGTTGCCCAGGAGATGAACTTCTGCGCAGCTTCCGCCTTCTTGGTGCCCGCGGGAACGCCAAGGTTCCAGGCCCAGAGCCAGTTGCCGTGGTTGGTCAGTTCACCCGAGGTCGGGAAGAGCGCATAACCCACCTTGTCGGCAACCTTGGATTCCTTCGGGTTGGACACGAAGGAAGCAGCAACCGTCGCATCGATCCACATGCCGCACTTGCCGGTCTGGAAGAGCGCGAGGTTTTCGTTGAAGCCGTTCGACGACGCGCCGGGAGGGCCGGCATCCTTCATGAGGTTAACGTAGAAGGACAGCGCCTGCTTCCATTCGGGCTGGTCGAACTGCGCCTTCCAGTTCTCATCGAACCAGCGGCCGCCGAAGGAATTGGCAAGCGCCGTGATAAAGGCCATGTTTTCACCCCAGCCGGCCTTGCCGCGCAGGCAGATGCCGTAGGTTTCCGTGCCCTTGTCGGTGATCTTGCGGGCCGCATCGGCAATGAAATCCCACTTGGGGTTTTCCGGCATTTTCAGGCCGGCCTTGTCGAAGAGGTCCTTGCGGTACATGATCATGGCGCTTTCGCCATAGAACGGGGCCGCATAGAGCTTGCCATCGACGGAGACGGCATCCTTGATCGCCGGCAGAAGGTCTGCCTGATCATATTTGGCGCCGAGATTGTCGAGCGGCAGCAGCCAGCCCTGCTTGGCCCAGATCGGAACCTCATAGGTGCCGATTGTCATGATGTCATACTGGCCACTCTTGGTCGCGATGTCGGTGGTCACGCGCTGGCGCAGAACGTTTTCTTCCAGCGTTACCCATTCCAGATCGATGCCGGGGTTCTTTGCCTTGAAGTCATCCGTCAGCTTCTGCATGCGGATCATATCGCCGTTGTTGACGGTGGCGATGGTCAGGGTCTCAGCCGAGGCAAGGCCGGAAAATGCCAGCGCTGAAACGGCGCCGAGCAGAATTGTCTTCAATGTCATGTCTTCCTCCCAGAAGAATACAGCGAGCATTCGCTTTGCTCATGGGCAATTACTCATTTTAGGGCATAAAATGTCAAGCATGATTCATCGCTGCAATGCAGCGTTGAACGCTCATGCTCTTGATTTTACAGTGAATAAATTTTGCTCAGGCGGAGAGCATATGCTCGGCAGTTGCCTCGTCCGTGATCAATCCATTGATCAACCGGCCTTGAAGGGCAGCGGCCAGCGCCTTTTCCTTGCGTTTTCCAAGCGCCACCCCGATCACCGTTCCGCTGTCGCGCGGCGGGATGGGGACGCTGGCCACCCGGTCGTTGATCGGATTGTCGAGCAGGTGCCCGGTGTGGTCGAACATCCAGCCGCAGATCTCACCGGCAGCGCCGGATGCCATCAGGTCCTTCATTTCGTCCGGCGCCAGAAAACCATCGACGCAGAGCGGCGCATCGACGCCCAGTTCGCCGATGCCGACAAAGGTCACATTGGCCATGGCCCCAAGCTTCAGGGTGGATTGCACGATGGGCTGCCCATGCAGGAGATCGCGCTCCTCGGCAGACGAGCACAGAACCGGCAGCGGCATCGGGAAATGCCTGGCCTTGATGGCATCGGCCATGGAAAAGATGACGTTGTAATAGGCCGCAGACCCATCCGGCCCGATATTGCCGGTGAGCGAGACGATGCGGTGCTGCGGGCATTCCATCGGCGGCAACTGGTCGACGGCGGCCTTCAGCGTGCGTCCGGTGCCAATGGCGAGCACAATGGGTTCGACATTCTTCAGCCAGCGCTCGATTTCGGCAGCGGCGGCCTCCGCGATACCGACGGTGGACGATGTGCCGGCAGGGTCGGACGGCACCACCTCGACGTAAGCGAGATCGAATTTCGTCTTCAAGGCGGAAGAAAGCTCCAGGCAGGCAGCAATCGGATGATCGACCCGAACCTTGATCAGCCGTTCGGCCACGGCCAACGACACCAGACGCTGCGCCGACTGGCGCGAGATGCCCATGGCAGCGGCAATCTCATCTTGTGTGCGGCCGGCCACATAATAGAGCCAGCCGGCGCGTGCCGCATCGTCCAGCCTGCTCTCCGTGTCCGAGCGTCTCGCCATCTGGTAACCCTTGCAAACAACCTTGCCTCAGTTGCTGGCATGATTGTGCAGGCCCTGTCAAATGAGACGAGCCGCCCGCGACGAGATGGCGGCAGATCGGAAAAGGGCCGCTCGCCGTGCTGCGTGCGGCCCTGTTTATGTTGACGTTTGCCTATTCCACCTGCACCAGATGCCCCTCGGACACCTGACGGTACTGTCGCACCGGCGGCACGTAACCGGCGGCACGCACCGGGCTCTTGATCTCGTCCGTCGAAAGGTTGCGCTTGATCCTGCGGCGGGCGGGATCCGGCACCGGCACGGCGGCCATCAGCTTCTTCGTATAGGGATGCTGCGGATTGTCGAAAACGGCGGCGCGTGGGCCGATTTCGACGATTTCGCCGAGATACATCACAGCCACGCGGTGGCTGACGCGCTCGACCACCGCCATATCATGCGAGATGAACAGATAGGCGAGGTTGAGGCTCTGTTGCAGATCGAGAAGCAGGTTACACACCTGCGCCTTGATCGACACATCGAGCGCAGACACCGCCTCGTCGGCCACGATCACCTTCGGATCGAGCATCAGCGAACGGGCAATGGCGATGCGCTGACGCTGGCCGCCGGAAAATTCGTGCGGGTAACGCCGCATCATGTCCGGCGACAGGCCGACTTTCTTCAATAGATCGGCGGCCTTGTCGCGCGCATCGGATTTGGAGCCGAGATTGTGCTCGATGAACGGCTCCATCACGGCAGACCCGACGCTCATGCGCGGGTTGAGGCTGGCGAAGGGATCTTGAAAAACCATCTGCACGGAGCGGCGCATGGTGCGCAGCGTCGTGCGGTCGAGGTTCATCACATTGTAGCCGTCGAGCGTCACCTGCCCGCTGGTCGGCTCCACAAGGCGGGTAACGGAGCGGCCGGTGGTGGATTTACCGCAGCCTGATTCGCCGACAAGCGAGAGGGTTTCACCCGCAAACAGATCGAAGGACACGTTTTCCACCGCGTGAACCGCGCCTGTCTGGCGACCGAAAATGCCGGACCGGATGGCAAAACGCGTCGTCAGATCCTTCACCTCGAGGATCGGCGTCTTGCCCTTGTCGACGGTATCGATCACCTCCACCAGCGGCTGCGCTTCGCCGGACTGAATGTCGATGATGGGGAATTTTGCCGGCAGCGAGCGATCCTGCATGGAACCGAGGCGCGGCACGGCTGCCAGAAGCGCGCGGGTGTACGGGTGCTGGCCGCGATGGAAAATGTCATCGGTGGCGCCGGTTTCCACCGTATCGCCGCGGAACATCACGATGGTGCGGTCGGCAATCTCGGCCACCACGCCCATATCATGGGTGATGAAGAGAACCGACATGCCCTCCTCTTCCTGAAGGTCCTTGATGAGGTCGAGGATCTGGCCCTGGATGGTGACGTCAAGCGCCGTTGTCGGCTCATCGGCGATCAAGAGCTTCGGGCGCGAAGCAAGCGCCATGGCAATCATCACGCGCTGGCGCATGCCACCGGAAAACTGGTGCGGATATTCGTCGAACCGCCCCTTGGCATTGGGGATGCGCACCTTGTCGAGCAGGCGAAGCACTTCCGTCTTTGCATCGGCAAAGGAAATGTTCTGATGCACGGTCAGCGCTTCGGCGATCTGCTTGCCGATCGGGAAGATCGGGTTGAGCGAGGTCATCGGCTCCTGAAAGATCATCGAGATGTCATTGCCGCGAACCTTGCGCATCTCCTCTTCCGGCAGCGACAGAAGATCGCGGCCGCCGAGCATGACCTTACCTTCGATCTTGCTGGACGATTTTGGCAAAAGCCGCATCAGGGAAAGCGAGGTGACGCTCTTGCCCGAGCCGGATTCGCCGACGATGGCCACCGTCTCGCGCGGGGCGATGGAAAAGCTCATATCTCGCACCACCGAGCGCCAGTGGCCGTTGACCCGGAAGGACGTGGTGAGATTTTCGACGGAGAGAACGGGTGTCACCGATCCGCCGGCGCCTGCTGAAAATGTGTCTGACAGAAGCACGAAATTCCCCTTAATCTGGCTGACGGATCAGGCCGCAAGCGCCGTTTCGGCAAGCGTGACCCAGTAGCTGATGCCATAGGGGATCGCCTCGTCATTGAAGTCATAGGCCGGGTGGTGCAGGTTTGCCGTTTCGCCGACGCCGAGGAAGATGAAGGCACCCGGACGCGCTTCCAGCATGTAGGAAAAATCTTCCGCGCCCATTTTCGGCGCCGCATTGGTTTCCACCCGCTTTTCGCCAGACACGTTTGCAGCAATCGAGGCTGCAAAATCCGTCTGGTCGGGATGGTTGACGGTCACCGGATAACCGCGGTGATAGGTGACTTCGGCCACCGCACCATGGGCAAGGGCGGTGCCCTCTGCCACCTCGATGAGACGCTTTGCAGCAAACTCGCGCACGTCAGGATCGAGCGTGCGCACCGTGCCGGTGAGCTTCACTTCCATCGGAATGACATTATAGGCATCGCCGCCATGGGTGGTGGTGACGGAGACGACGACCGACTTCAGGGGATCGACGCCACGCGAGGCAATCGACTGCAACGCGATGATGATGTGGGCTGATGTCAGCACCGGATCGACGGACACATGCGGCTGGGCGGCATGGCTACCCTTGCCCTTCACCACGATATCGAAGGAATCGGCGGCCGCCATCAGGCCGCCCTTGCGCAGCGAAAAATCGCCCAGAGGCAGGCCGGGAGAGTTGTGCATGCCATACACTTCCTTGATGGCAAACTTCTCCATCATGCCATCCTCGACCATCGCAAGGCCGCCGGCACCGCCCTCTTCGGCCGGCTGGAAGATGACGGCGACGGAGCCGGCGAAACGGCGGGTTTCGCAGAGATACTGGGCCGCGCCGAGCAGCATGGCGGTGTGCCCGTCATGGCCGCAGGAATGGGCCTTGCCGGGGGTCTTCGAGGCCCAGGCGACGCCGGTATCTTCGAGGATCGGCAGGGCATCCATATCGGCGCGCATGCCGATGACGGGCCCATCTCCCAGCGTTCCCTTGATGATGCCGACCACGCCGGTGCGCCCGATGCCGGTCTCCACCACATCGCAGCCGAAGGCCTTCAGCTTTTGTGCAACAAACGAGGAGGTGTGGATGACATCATACAAAAGCTCCGGGTTTTCATGGAGATGGCGTCTCCACCCGGCGACTTCTTCCTGCATTTCGGCAGCGCGATTGAGAACTGGCATTGATGCAACCTCGTTTGTCTTTTTTAGCTGTTTCCCTCAGGTGACGCAGATATTGCGACGTCCTTCGCGCATTTTGCAAGCTTCAATTTTCGTCCTTGAACGCAAAATAGGCTTGTGCTTAGATAGCTTAAATTTTGGTCACAGCCCTCTGCACGAGCCGCAAAGGTCGGCAGCGGGATACCGTCACGCAAGGAGACGAGGAAAGCAATTCACTGCCCGGCTGGGAGGAAACAGCGGGGCAGGAATAGGTCTGAAACGACCAGGGCCGAGGCGCGGCCAAAACATCTCAAAAATATATCTTCAAGGGGAAAAGAATGAAGAGCTTAAAAATCCTGCTGGCCGGCACCGTGGCCGCACTGGCGCTTGGCGGCGCAGCGCAGGCGCGGGGCACCGATGGCGACCTGAAAATCCTGTTCTGGCAGGCGGTTTCCACCCTCAACCCGTATCTCTCCGGCGGCACAAAGGAAGTCTACAGCTCTTCCATGGTCATCGAACCGCTGGCGCGTTACGACGAAACCGGAACGCTGGTGCCATGGCTGGTAAGCGAAATCCCGACGGTTGCCAATGGCGGCGTCGCCTCCGACATGAAGAGCATCACCTGGAAGATCAAGCCGGGCGTCAAGTGGTCGGACGGCAGCGCGTTTACGGCTGACGACGTCGTCTTCACCTGGCAGTATTGCACGGCACCCGATGGCGGCTGCGCCCAGAAGGCCCAGTATGAAGGCATCACGAAGGTCGAAGCCGTCGATCCGCAGACGGTCAAAGTGTCCTTCGCCGAGCCGAAATATTACCCCTACGGCGCTTTTGTCGGCGCCCAGTCTCCTGTCATCCAGAAGGCGCAGTTCAAGGATTGCGTCGGCGCCAAGGCGCCGGGCTGCACGTCTGCCAATTTCGGCCCGATCGGCACCGGTCCCTTCGTCGTCAAGGAATTCAAGCCGAACGACGTGATCACATTTACCGCCAACCCGAACTTCCGCGATGCGGCAAAGCCGGCCTTTGCCTCGGTCACGCTGAAGGGCGGCGGCGATGCGGCCTCGGCGGCGCGTGCGGTTCTGGAAACCGGCGAATTCGACTATGGCTGGAACATGCAGGTCGAGCCGGAAGTGCTCGAAACCATGATGAAGGCCGGCAAGGGCACGCTCGTCACGGCATTCGGTACACAGGTCGAGCGTATCAACCTCAACTGGACGAACCCCGATCCGGCGCTTGGCGACAAGCGTTCGACCGTCGAAGGCGGCAAGCATCCGTCGCTGTCGGATCCGGCCGTGCGCAAGGCGCTGTCGATGGCGATCGACCGCGACATCATCAACGAAGCCGGGTATGGCGCAGCCGGCAAGCCGACCTGCAACATCGTGCCGGCTCCGGATATCTACATTTCCACGGCCAATGACTGGTGCCTGAAGCAGGATATCGCCGGCGCCAACAAGCTGCTCGACGATGCCGGCTGGAAAAAGGGTGGCGATGGCATTCGCGCCAAGGATGGCGTCAAGCTGTCCTATCTCTACCAGACCTCGACCAACTCGGTTCGCCAGGGCACCCAGGCTCTCGTCAAGGATTGGTGGCAGCAGATCGGCGTGGCAAGCGAGCTGCGCAACATCTCGGCCTCCGTCTTCTTCGGTGGCGACCCGGCAAGCCCTGACACGTTCCAGAAGTTCTATGCCGACGTTGAAATGTACACCAACAACTTCGACGGCACGGACCCGGAAAAATACCTGACCGAATGGCTGTGCAACAAGATCCCGGCCCCGGCCAATGGCTGGCAGGGCCAGAACATGCCGCGCTACTGCAACCCGGCCTATGACAAGATCGTCGCCGAACTGTCCAAGACGGCCGACCTGAAGCAGCGTGCCGAACTGGCCAAGAAGGCCAATGACATGCTGACGGCCGAAGGCGCCCACATTCCCCTCATTCACCGCGGCCAGATTTCGGCAACGGCTGTGACGCTTCAGGGCGTCAAGATGAATGCCTGGGATTCCGAACTGTGGAACGTCGCAGACTGGTCCCGCAAGAAGTAACACACTGAACGCCGGTTCCGCTCTCTGCGGAACCGGCATTTGCTTCTCCGCGGACGTCTGGAGACCAATGAATGTTTACCTACACGATCCGGCGACTGATGTTTGCCGTACCGACGCTGCTTGTCATAAGTTTCGTCATCTTCGCGCTGCTCGATCTGGCGCCGAACGACCCGCTCGGCGACCTGCCGCTCACCATTCCACCGGAAGTGCGCGAACAGATCCGTGCCGCCATGGGCCTCGATCAGCCGTTCCTGATACGCTACCTGAAATGGCTGCAGCAGTTCTTCGTCAATGAACCGCTCAACATTCTCGAACAGATGACCGGCTGGCAATTTGGCGATGGCAACCGCATGCGCGTGCTCTCCTGGGCCACCCGCAGCCCCGTGGTGGACCTCATCGTCCAGCGCATGCCGCAAACGCTCTGGGTCGTTGGCATGGCCTATGTCTTCGGCATTCTGCTTGCCATTCCCGTCGGCGTCATCTCCGCCTATCGGCAATATTCGATCTTCGATCAGGTTGGCACCTTCGTCACCATGGTCGGTTATTCGGTTCCGACCTTCTTCACCGGCGTCCTGCTGATCGTGATCTTTTCGTCCTGGCTGCAGTGGTTTCCGTCGATCTACGACACCAATCTCGTCGTCAACGACTGGTCGAGCCTGATTGCGCAGATGCGTCAGATGTTCCTGCCGGTTCTTGTGCTGTCGCTCTACAATGCCTCGCAGATCACTCGGTTCGTGCGCGCTTCCATGCTGGACAATCTCAGCCAGGATTATGTGCGCACGGCCCGCGCCAAGGGTGTCAAGGAAAAGGCCGTGCTTCTGGTGCATGTGCTGCGCAACAGCCTGATCCCTGTGGTCACCGTCATTGCGCTTGGCGTGCCCACGATCTTTTCCGGCGCCATCATCACCGAGCAGATCTTTCGCGTGAACGGGCTTGGACAATTGCTCATCACCGCCGTGCAGGGTGCCGATATTCCGCTGGTGCAGACGCTGACCTTCATCTTTGCCGTCCTCATCGTTTTGTTCAACCTGATTGCCGATGTGCTCTACGGCATCCTTGATCCGAGGATCCGCTATGACTGACACAGCCGCTGCAATTCTCGCCGATACCCGCGCCGCCAACGAGACGCCGATGGCCCTGTTCCGGCGCAAATTTGCCGCCCATAAGGGCGGTGTTGCCGGCCTCATCGTGTTCATCGCCATCCTGCTCATCGTTTATGTCGGGCCGTTCATCCACACGATCGACCCCAACAAGATCGATATCCGCGCCAAGAACCAGGGGCCATCGCTGCTGCATCCGTTCGGCACCGACAATCTGGGGCACGACATGCTGGCGCAGGTGATGGCCGGCGGCCAGATCTCGCTTGCCGTTGGCATGACGGCCATGCTGCTGTCTCTGCTGCTCGGCACGCTGGTCGGCGTTCTCTCCGGTTATTTCCGCTGGCTGGACGGACCGCTGATGCGGCTGACCGATCTTTTCCTGGCGCTGCCGCTCCTGCCGCTCCTGCTGGTGATCATCCTGCTGTTTCGCGATACGTTGCGCACAGCCTTCGGCCCGGAAACCGGCATTTTCATCCTGATCGTTTTCGTGATCGGCGTGACGAGCTGGATGCACACCGCCCGCATCGTGCGCGGCGATGTGCTGGCGGTGAAAAGCCAGGAATTCATTCTGGCGGCAAAAAGCAGCGGCATGCGGGAATACCGCATCGTGCAGCGACATATCCTGCCGAATGTCCTGTCATCGATCATGGTATCGGCAACGCTTGGCATTGCCTCCGCCATCATCACGGAATCGGCGCTGTCCTTCCTCGGGCTCGGTTTTCCCTCCGACTTCCCCACCTGGGGGCGCCTGTTGTTTGACGGCACGAACTTTCTGCAGATCACGCCCTCGCGTGTCATGTGGCCGGGGCTTGCGATCTCGCTGACGGTGTTGAGCATCAACTATGTCGGCGATGCCGTGCGCGACGCGCTTGATCCCCGCACCGTCACCAACTGAGACCATACAAACCACCTGGTAAGGCGCCCTCGCAGGGGCGCCTTTTCCATGGGGTAAGGTCGCCGTATCTGGGTTCGAAAAAAAATAATGATTTTTTTGAGAAAAACTGCGGAACCAAGAAGCGGGTCGCTCGTTCTTAGTACATCTGGAAGCGCCCCCGTCCCCCGCCCTTCAAAGCTTCCAGATGCCTCTTCATCCCCCTCGAAGAGACCAACGGTCTCGATTTCCCCGGAAGTCGAGACCGTTTTTTCGTGCCAAATTTTCCAATAACGTTCGGGAAACTCGGGAGGGCATGGGCGCGACATGGGCCGCCCAAGAGCGGCCGCGCCAAAAAATTATAGCGACCGCGCAAAAAAAATTATTCGGATGCGTGTTCGAGCGGGAAGACCAGGCTGTAGCTGATACGATCCGGCGTGATCACGTAATGGGCCTTGCCATTGACAGAAGCCGGCACAACGCGTTCCAGCACAGTGCTGCCGAAATGCGCCTTGAGGTTTTCCTCTTCACGCGGATCGGTACGGTTCGCCATCGGGGCAAGCCCCTCGTCCCAGCGGACTTCAAGCGAATCCTGGCCGTTTGCCTGGACACGATTGCAGCTGATGCCGATGGCGCGCCCGCTCTTGACGAGTGAACCATGGCTGACGGCGTTGACGATCAGTTCGTGAAGGGCAAGCCCCAGATGCAGCGAGGCATTCGGCGACAGAAGAACGTCATCACCGCTCACCTTCACCTGCTGCTGGTTCTCCGGCAGATATTTGTCGGTCTGCTGGCGCACCAGTTCGAAGAAATAGGCGCCGCGCCAGCTCGAATCGGTGATCAGGTCCTGCGACTGCGACAGCGAATAAAGCCGGCCGCGGAACTTGTTGAGGAACATGTCGAGCGACACGGAATATCGGGCGGTTTGCAGGGCAATGCTCTGGATGATCGCCAGAAGATTTTTTGACCGGTGGCTGACCTCACGCAAAAGCGCACGCAAAAGCCGCTCACGATGCCGCTCCTCGGAGCGATCGACAATGGTGGTGACGAGGTGAACACCACCGGCGGACAGAGCAACGGCCTGCACGCGGAATTCATAGATCTCATCGGAATTGACGGAAATTTCGATATGTTTCTTCTGGCCGGGTTCGGTGACACCATCCTTCAGCAATCTGAGCTTTTCAGCGATATCGTCGCCGAAAAGATTGCTGTCATTGGGGGCTTCGGCCAGACCAGCGGACCATACAGACGGGAGGTTGGTGACGAACAGGTAGTTGCGATCAAGATCCTGGATGATCACGCTGGCGCCCAGGTCGACAAGGGCCGGCATGAAAAACTCACGCAACTTGTCGTCACTTTCACCAGCCTGTTGCCATGTCAGCTGATGCGACAACAATTCAACTCCGCCCTTTCCTATTGGCCTTGAAAGCAAACGAGTCGCGAATACCACAACCCGGCCAATGAAACGCCTTTATAGGCCCTAAGCCATGCGGGAACAACCCGACCGGCCATGAAATAACCACATTGAAGACCGGCACGCGCGCAACCTCTTGCACATGTTCTTATGCATCGACATCCGATGCGCGCGGGCTGGATCTACTGTCTTTTCTTGATGAGAAACCCCCGACACCGTGATGACAGAGCGGCTTCCGTTAACGATAGCTGCGACTGAACGCATCGCTGTCGTGAATGTTCCCGGAAAACCGTCATGCCATCACAAGGGTGTCGGCGAGCAAGGCGAAGGATCAGGCCGCAGCCTTCACAGTGTCATTGAAGAACAGCGCCTGGCTGATCAGCGCCTTGACCATATCGGGGTTGAACGGCTTGGTGACGAGGAAGGCCGGCTCAGGCCGCTCGCCGGTCAGCAAGCGCTCCGGGAATGCCGTGATGAAAATCACCGGCACGCTCGACGACTTGAGGATCTCGTTGACCGCGTCGATACCAGAGCTGCCATCGGCAAGCTGGATGTCCGCCAGAACCATCTTGGGCTGCGATGTCTGGAAGAGAGCGACTGCCTCCTTATGGGTGCGGGCAATGCCGGTGACGCGGTGGCCGAGATCCTGCACCATCTGTTCGATGTCGAGCGCGATCAGCGGCTCGTCTTCGATGATCATGATGTCGGTGGCAACCTGACGGGAAATTTCACGCGAGGCTTCATCGAGAAGGCGCGTTGCCTCTTCGACTTCGACGCCGAGAATTTCAGCGGTTTCCTCGATGGTAAATCCTTCGACGGAAATCAGCAGGAACGCATGTCGGGCCTGCGATGGCAGATTGGCCAGATTGGCCACGGCACGCTGCTCCCATGCGAAGGGGGACTCGATCGGACGGATCTCGATCGATGTGGAACCAAAAATGACGACAAAGAGTTTGTAGAGCGAAACGCGGTCCTTGGACGTTTCCGGAAAAATGGAAACATCTGCAATCAATGCCTCCAAGACCGCAGCAACATATGCGTCCCCCGAGGTCTGCGATCCTGTGACTGCGCGGGCGTAGCGGCGCAGGTAAGGAAGGTGGGACGCAACGCGTGAGGTAAGTGACATTCAGAATCTCCCCTGATGCCCAGCGGGCAATTAACGTGGTATCAACGGATGCGGCAAAAAAAAGTTCCAAACACACGGAACTTTTTTTCCAGCTACGCATTTAACGGAACGATATCGCAACAGGCGCCTGTGATGAGTGACGACGAGACCAGAAACAAAGATAAGATGACAACAGCACAATCGAACAACTTCCGGCCGGGCGCAATGCAGCCGAACGCGTCGATATCCCGAAAACTGCGGGAATTCTACGACGCTGTGCAAGAGGAAGGCATTCCGGATCGGTTTCTGGAACTTCTCGAGCGTCTGGACGAGGCGGAAAAAAACGCCAAGGCGGTAAAAGCAAAATGACCACCAAGGACGAGGACGTCGATCGCGCCTTCAAGCGCGACCTATTGGCATCTTTGCCCAATCTTCGCGCCTTCGCCGTGTCCCTGACAGGACGCCACGATAAGGCCGACGATCTGGTGCAGGACACGATCATGAAGGCCTGGGCAAACCAGGGCAGCTTCACGGCCGGCACCAATATGCGAGCCTGGCTGTTTACCATCCTGCGCAACGAATTCTACAGCCAGATGCGCAAGCGTGGCCGCGAAGTGCAGGATACCGATGGCCTGTTCAGCGAGCGGTTTTCCGTTCACCCGGAACAATATGGCCGTCTCGATCTGCAGGATTTCCGCAAGGCACTCGATACTTTGCCTGACGATCAGCGCGAAGCGATCATTCTGGTCGGTGCGGCCGGTTTTGCCTACGAGGAAGCCGCCACGATCTGCGGATGCGCCGTTGGCACGATCAAAAGCCGCGTCTCCCGCGCTCGCTCCAGATTGCAGGAAATTCTCGGCGTTTCCGGCGAAAGCGATTTTGGCCCGGATCCAGGCGACGCGGCCATTACGTCACGCGCCTTCGGTAGCTGATCTGCGCACGGCGTCACGAGCGCCGGCTGCATGACTCACGCTTTCCACAAGCTCCTGATCATCGAATGGACGTTTAATCACGCGGATGCCGGGAAAAGCCGGCATCCCGCGCTGATGCATGCGATCGATCGATGAAAACACCACGCCGACGCCTGTTGCCTGCAGACGCCGGATGGCGTCTTCCACCGCGGGCGACAACAGCGATGTGTTGAGGAAAAGAACGTCGAACCGGCGGCTTTCCAGCGATTGCGGGATCTCGCGAGGGACAGCGATGTCCACTGTATAGCCCAATCGGTCGGTCAAGACCTGTTCAGCCT
This sequence comes from Rhizobiaceae bacterium, assembly GCA_027483885.1. GTDB lineage: Bacteria > Pseudomonadota > Alphaproteobacteria > Rhizobiales > Rhizobiaceae > Neorhizobium. The sequence goes on along the minus strand of JAIXTO010000053.1, from coordinate 6,222 downwards.
CAAGAGCCACGAGATATTCGACATCGATAACGAGGACATGCACACGGTGTTTCCCGATTGATGACGTGAGCAATGCCGTAGAGCACTCCCATCGCGGGGGGTCATTTAAAAAAGACACATGCTGTGTCGCATTCTTGAGCTAGAATGGTTCAATCTTACGCATCCGGTCCGTTCATGGCTCAAATGAAACCAATCAGTTCTGCCCGCATCCCCTGTAACCTCTGCCCATTGCGGCGCCGCGAAACCTTTCGCGATTTCACGCAGGATGAACTGAGCTTCGTCTCCACCTTCAAGATCGGTGAACAGGTGGCAGATCCCGGCGCGACGATCATCGTGGAAGGCGAGATGCACCCGCAGTTGTATACGGTGCTGGCCGGATGGGGTTTTCGCTACAAGATCCTCGAGGATGGCCGCCGCCAGATCCTGAACTACATCCTTCCCGGCGACCTTGTCGGCCTGCAGGGCAACCTGATGCGCGAAATGCTGCATTCGGTGGAAGCGCTGACCCGCATGACGCTGTGCATTTTCGAGCGCGACCGGCTTACCTCCCTGTTTCGCCAGCATCCGTCGCTCGGCTACGACCTGACATGGATCGCCTCACGCGAAGAATCCATGCTGGACGAGCACCTGCTCAGCATCGGGCGCCGCACGGCGCTGGAGCGAGCAGCTTATCTTCTCGCCTTCCTCGATCATCGTGCCCGTGGGACGGGCATTTTCAACGAAGAAGGACCCAAGATCTTGCCGCTGACCCAGCAGCACGTGGCCGACACACTTGGCCTGTCGCTGGTTCACACCAACAAGACGCTGCGCCGCCTGTCGGACGCCGGCGTTCTGCGCTGGCTTGATCGCGGTTCGGAAGTGCTGGACCGCGAAAAGCTGTTCGACATTGCCGGCTGGCACCCAACGGAAGAAGGCCAGCGTCCCTTCATCTGAGGAGCGCTGGCCCGAGAAAACGAAATCTGTATCCTGCGTCTGTTGAGGCAGACTATTCCGAGACGATGGCCCGCAGCATCCACAACGCCTTCTCATGGAAGGCCAGGCGATCGGTCAGCATGTCTGCCGTCACCATGTCACCGGCTTCATCCGCGTCTTCGGCCGCCTTGCGCATGACCTTCACCGCCGTTTCATGGTCAGAAATCAGGTCCTCTACCATCGCAAGCGCCGTCAGTTTGCCGACATCGCCGGATTTCGGCGCAAAATCGGCAGCCTCGCCGAGAGTTGCCGGGGCCAGATGACCAAGGGCGCGGATGCGCTCAGCAATGATGTCGACTGCGGCAAACAGCTTTCCGTAATGCTCCTCGGTCAGTTCATGCAATGGCTTGAACAGGGGGCCGACAACGTTCCAGTGGTAGATGTGGCTCTTGATCGTCAGCCGATAGGTCGCCGCAAGGATCTGCGACAGGCTTTCGGCGATGGAATCCCGGTAGGCCTTTTTCAGGCCGATATTGATGTTCTCGTCGTGGGACTTGTGTTTCAGGACAGCGGATGCAGTCGCCATGGGAAGTCTCCTTCTTCGGGAAGTATCAAGCGTTTGGAGGTGCAGCCGGCGTTAAGCGTCCGGCTGCGCAGGATCATCAGGGTTGCCACCCATTGCGCGCATCGCAAAGAGCGTGATGCCACCCAGGATGGTTGCAGCCGCGAGCGGCCGTGATTTCATGAGGATCGGCAATGCCGAGAGCGCGGCCGTGATCATAAGCGCACGGCTGGTCGACGCCTGTTCCCGCCTTCGCCGTTCATCGGCCTTGTTCTTGAGGAGAACCACCGAAAACACGATGAGCGCAAAAGCGAGCGCCAGAACGGCGACGATGCCAAGCGCTGCCGCAATGCTCATCATGGTTGCGAGATAGACGGCAAAGGCCGCAACCGCGGCCCCATAGGCCGTCAGCACGAACAGAGCCGCGATGACATAAAGAACCGTATTGCGTCGAAGCCGGCTGACGGTGGCGCTGACGTCCACAGACACCAGCGACATCAGAAGAGGCGCAAGACCGCCCATGATCAGCGGCGCGACAGAAGCGCGAACAGGAAGCCGATACCGGCGGCAATGGCTACCGACTGCAGCGGCTTGGTGCGGATCTGGCGCTCGAAATCCTTTTCCATCGACATTGCCTGGGCCTTTGCCGCATCCATCATCTGCGCCGAGGCATCCATGGCATCATGCGAGGCACGCTTGGCCTTGCTCTTCAGGTCTTCCGCCTTGTTGGAGCCGGCAGCGGTGACCGTGCGGGCAAGCGCTGCAATATCTTCACGCAGCTGCTGAAGCTGCAATTCGATATCGGCCTGCGAGCCGGTGCGCGGAAATTCATTCGGCGAATTCATGGACATTCGATTCTCCTTGAAACGTGACGACACGGCCCGGCCCACATCTATATCGTGCGAGACAAGCTCCTGACTGCGTTACAGACAGCCTTCCCGCATTGTTCACAAATGCCCGGCGCTGCAATGGTTCGCCCGTCAACGACAATACCGCCGTTTTGTTCCAAAGGATGTCGGTGCGCCGGTTGGATACTGACCGGAAGGCTCCTTCCGGTTTAAAGACGCACACACGAAGAAGCCTTGAGCGAGATCAACCGCTATCGTCAGACTTGCCGGAAACGGTGCCCGGCAAGCTCGTGGAAAGCACTCAGCCCACAGGCGGTTCCGGCCAGCGCGGCATGCCGCCCGACAGGGTCTCGAACAGTTTTGACAGTTTCAGCACGAACTGATCGGCATAACGCGGCCCGACGATCTGCAGCCCAATCGGCATGCCGGACCGCGAAAAGCCGCAATTGATCGAGGAGGCCGGCTGTTCCGACATGTTCCACGGCACGGTAAAGGCGATATGCTCGAAGGGAGCGGCGGGATCGTTGGTGGGAGACGCCCATTCGGCGGGATAAGAGACGATGGGATTGGTCGGCGAAATCACCGCATCGACGGTGGTGAACAGCTTTCCGCAAGTCTTGCGCATCTCGATCGTCTGGTTGAAGCCGCGCACGGCATCGACGCCAGAGACGTCGGCGCCCCCCCTCGCCCAGTCATAGATATAAGGCAGGATGGTTTCGCGACGCGCTTCCGGCATGGTCTCGATATCGCCCCAGAAACGGGAGCGCCAGAAATTGTCGAGACCATCCAGCATGGCACGGGTGATGACCGGACCGACCGGCACGATTTCAGCACCGGCCTGTTCGAAAATCCGTGCAGCAGCCACCACCGCGTCGCGGACCTCCTCTTCGAGGGCAAGACCGGTTCCGGCATCCAGCATCAGGCCGATCTTCAGGCCACGGACATCCATATCGAGATCCAGCCAGTCGAATTCGTTGGGCGGAAGCGACGTGCCATCGCGCCAGTCCGGCCGCGAGAGTGTTGCCATGGAAAAGGCGGCGTCTTCCACCGTGCGCGTCATCGGCCCGGCGCAGCGCCCGACATAATAGGGATCGACGGGAATACGCCCCTGGCTGGGCTTGAAGCCGAAAATACCGGTCCAGCCGGCCGGAAGCCGCACGGAACCGCCGATATCGGTGCCGATATGCAAGGGGCCGAAGCCGGCAGCGGCGGCCGCAGACGCCCCCGCGCTCGATCCGCCGGGATTTTGGCTGAGATCCCAGGGGTTGCGGCTAAGCTTGTGGAAGCTCGACAGGCCCGACGACAGCATGCCGTAATCGGGGCATGTGGTCTTGGCAAAGATCACCGCACCATCTTCCCGGCAGCGGGCGGCAATCGGCGCGTCGTCGACCGCCGGAACCAGTTCGACGGCCTTGGTGCCGAGCGGCACCGGATCACCCTTTGTCGCAATCAGTTCCTTCAGCGTCACCGGAATACCATCGAGGGGGCCGAGCGTCTCGCCCTTCATCCAGCGCTCGCCGGAAGCCTTTGCCTGGGCGCGGGCGCTGTCTGGATCGTAAAGGTAAAGGGCTGCGATATGCGGCTCGAACGCGGCAATCCGTTCTTCCACCGCCTGCCAGTATTCGAGCGGCGACAGGTTTTTTTCGGCAAACAGGGTCCGAACCTGCCGGATGGTCAGTGTCAGCAATTCATTCATGGTGATGTCTTCGATCTGAAATCAGGATTGGTCACGAGGGTCTAAAAGGTCGCGCAGGCCATCGCCCAGCATATTGAGGCCGAGCACCGCGAGCGCGATGGCCATGCCCGGCATCAGCGCCATCCACGGCGCCTGGCCAAGATAGGTCTGCGCATCCGCCAGCATCCGGCCCCAGGTGGGCGTCGGCGGCGGCATGCCGAGCCCGAGGAAACTGAGGCCGGCTTCGGTGAGGATGGCAAGGCCAAGCTGGATCGTCACCTGCACGATGATCTGGTTGGAAATGTTCGGCAGGATATGGGTGATGGTAATTTTTGCCCGGTTGCGGCCCATGCCGATGGCCGCCGTCACGTAATCGCGGGTCCAGATCTGGTTTGCGGCCCCAAGCGTGACGCGGGCAAAAACCGGCACCATGAAAACGGCAATGGCGATGATCGCGGTAAACCGGCCAGACCCCATGAAGGCGCCGAGCATCATTGCCGACAGGATGGGCGGCACGGCAAAGATGATATCGCAGCCACGCATGACCAGAGTTTCGGTAAAACCGCGCACGGCCGCCACAAAGACGCCGACCAGCGTGCCGAGCGTGGCACCGATGGCAACCGCCAGCAGCGAGGTGGACAGCGAATTCCACGCGCCGACCATCAGCATCGAGGCGATATCCCGGCCGAAATGATCGGTGCCGAGCAGGCCGACATCGAGCGGCGGCTTCAACTTATGGATGATCTGCATCTTCGTCGGTGGCAGCGGCGTCCAGACCAGCGAGAGAAGTGCCACGGCGAAGAGGAAGGTGGTGATGACGAGGCCCGAAAGCAGGATCGGGCGGCGCAACAGATACCGCATCAACGCACTCCCGCCCGAAGTCTTGGATCAATCGCGAGATAGGCGAGATCCACGAGGAAATTCATGATGATGACGAGGCCGGAAAAGAACAGGATGACGTTCTGCATGACGATGATATCGCGCTGTGTCAGCGCCTGATAGGCAAGCCGCCCGAGGCCCGGCAGGTTGAAGACGTTTTCCACCAGCACCGCACCGGCAATCAGGAAGGTGAATTGCAGCCCGAGAATGGTGACGACCGGCACCAGCGCATTGGGCACCGCATGCACCCAGAGCGCCGTCTTTTCCGAAAGGCCCTTGGAGCGGGCGGTGCGGACGAAATCCTCATTCATCACCTCCAGCACGGCGGTGCGGGTAACGCGGGTCAGAACGCCCGCCTGCGGCAGCGCAAGCGCCACCGCCGGCAGGATCAGCGCCTTCAGCGCCGGCCAGACACCGTTATCCCAGCCGGGGAAACCACCCGCCGGCATCCAGCCGAGCGTGACCGAAAACAGCATCACCAGCAGCAGGCCAACCCAGAAACCGGGCACCGCGATAAACACCTGCGACAGCACGCTTGCACCATAATCGACAAGGCTGTTGCGCCGCCCGGCCGAGATCACGCCAAGCGGAATGGCTATTGCCATGGAAAGTGCCACGGCCAGAAGCGACAGCGGCACGGTGACCGCAAGCCGCTCACCGATGAGGCCGGCCACCGGCACACTATAGGTATAGGAGGTGCCGAGATCGCCCCGAAAGGCCGCCGCAATCCAGGTAAGATAACGAAGGGCCAAGGGCTGATCGAGCCCCAGCTGGCGCTGCAGCGCCGCCAGCGTTTCCGGCGTGGCCGACGTGCCAAGCATGACGGAGGCGGGATCACCCGGCAGAAGATCCATGATGACGAAGATCAGCACGGACACGATCAGGAGCGTCAGCAAAAGCCCGGCAAACCGCCGCGCGACCAGCAACAGGATCATCGCATTTCTCCGCAACGAGGTTTTTGCCGGCACGGCTGAAATCCGTGCGCAAAAATCCCCTTCCCTTCTGCGTGGTGGCGGAAGGGCCAAGCACCTGAACTGATCATAATCGTCTCATGGATGAGGAAAAGGGTCCCGGCGGGTTGGCAGGCGCCGGGACCCGCGTGCGTCACTGCGTCCAGGAGACGTTGGTCAGCACGTTGGAGGGGATCGGCTCGTGTTCCCAGAGACCGGTGAGGTTCTTGTTCCACACGCCGAGTTTCGGCATCACGAAAAGATAAAGCGCCGGCACGTCGTCCGCGAGGATCTTTTGCGCATCGCCATAGAGCTTTTCCTGTGCTGCCGGATCGGTGGTTTCCTCCACCTTCTTCAGAACGTCGTTGAAAGCGGGGTTCTTGTAGTTGAAGTAAT
>JAIXTO010000096.1 GCA_027483885.1 Rhizobiaceae bacterium | reverse complement strand
GCCTGGAGCAAAACCTTTCGGCTCGATAGACGGCTATAGCCGCGACCTTGCAGACTGGGTCATCAACGCCCTGCGCGTTGCATTGCACGCCGCGCCCCCATCACCTGCACCGAGGGAGGGCCTGACCGATGCGTGAAATTCTCAGCATACCCACCGATCGGCCGGCAAATCTCAATCCCGGCCCCGCTCCCATGTTGCAGTGGATCCGCATTGACCGGATGGTGATCGATGACAGCTATCAGCGCGAACTCCACTCTGGAAACTGGAAGGCCATTCGCAAGATTGCAGCGGCCTTTCGCTGGTCGCGTTTTTCGCCTGTGTTCTGCGCGCCCGTTGAGGGCGGCCGGTTCGCGATCATTGACGGCCAGCACCGCACCCATGCCGCAGCCATTTGCGGGTTTGAGGAAGTGCCGTGTCAGGTGGTGCAGATGACGCTGCAGGAGCAGGCAGAAAGCTTTGCCGTGGTCAATGGTGCAGTCACCAAGATTACCTCGCAGCAGCTGTTCAAGGCAGCGCTTCAGGCTGGCGAACCATGGGCGGTAACGATTGCGCAAACCGCATCCGATGCCGGTTGCCGCGTCATGTTAAGCAACGGCTCCTCAAAGGGAAAACTTCCGGGACAGATATTTGCGGTTCCTGCCTTTGGAAAGCTCATCGAGATACACGGTCGCGCCAATATCACGGCGTCACTCAAGATCCTGCGCAGCGTGGAAGGCATCGGAGACGTAAAGGACGTGTGGGACGCAAACACTCTCATTCCCCTTCTGTCTGCCATGGCCGCCGCCCCCCCCTACCTGACAAACCCGCGCGCCGCCGAAATCCTCGCCGGTTTCGATCTGTGGCAGCTGGTGGAAGACGCGACAAAGGAAGCTGCCCGGCGAAAGCGCCTGTCTCTGCCTTCCATTCCGCAACGCGATTTGCTGCGCGACATGATCTCGGCAAAGCTCGCAAAAGGGATTGAGGCAGCATGATCCCCCATGGACCCTCTCGAAATCCATCTGCACCAGGCCGCCCGCGCGCGCCTCAACACCATTGCTGCAGATATGGGCCGCACACCGGCCGAACTGGCAGAGGCCGTGCTGGAGCAATGGACGCTTACCGTGATGCATCTGGCCAAACGCAACAGCCGGCCCACCGGCCCGAAAAACCCTGATTTCACCCATTCCGGCGTGCTTGTGCCGCCACAGAACAAGGGCTGACCTATGAGCGACCCCATAAGCCACCTCACCCCGGAAATCGTGCGTCGTCGCATCCATGCGGGCGCCCTTGTCCGCGAGATCGCCGCTGATTTCGGCTTAAGCGTCGGCCGCGTTTCCACCTATATGGATCATCACGGCATTTCCGTTCTGTGTGAGGACAACGCGCTTCCGGCGCCAGATCTTTCGCACCAGGATAAGGTTGTCGTTTACCGCGCCCGCATTGATCAGGTGTCGGGAGCGCGCCGCATCATCCGCATTTCGCTGGCGCGAAACACCATGCATGTGCGCCAGCTGGAGGCGCTCGGATGATCACGACAACGCCAGACAAGAAACTTCGCCTCGCATGCAACAGCTGCCAGGCCGTTGCCAACACGCCGGATTTTGAAGAAGGCGAGTTCAAGGCGCTCCAGGAATGGATGACGGAAAACGGCTGGCAGCGCCGCCGCGCCGCCGGCGAATGGCAGCATGATTGCCCGGATTGCGCCCGCTTTCGCGACAGGAGGCTTCTTTGATCCTGTATTCGCAGACCGGCAATTATCCAGCAGATGTGCAGCGCAACGCCGAACAGATCACGCACGCCATCATGCAGCTGATCGATGGTTTTGAATTTCCGGAAGTCGCCTTGGCAATCCTGTCGGTCCATCTGGATATCGTCTGCAACAGCGCACCAAGCCACGAAGAGGCGAAGGAATATGTGCGGGATGCGTGCGGCTCGATGAGCGCCGGAATCGATCTGCACTTCAAGGAAAAACGGCAATGAACGAAGCGCGCGCCCGCGAACTGTACAAAGAGATCCGCGAGCGCGCGACCTTGGCATCCCCGCGCTTTGCGGAAAACTACAACGTCACGCTCCAGCGCCTGGAGATCGCCGCGATAGACGACGCCACAGGCGAGGCAACACCCATCGCCGTGCCGCTGGACGATTGCAGCTATGATGATCGCTGGATCATTGCCCACGCGCCGGAAGGCATGGCCGCCCTGCTTTTTCTGCTGAAGCGCGCCTTTGACGAGATCCGCAGCCTCAAGCCACCACCGCAAAAGAACTATGCCGCCCAGGCGGCCATGCAGCTGAAGAACGACAAAGCATTCCGCCGTTACCTGATCGCCCGCCACGACCTGCCAGATGATGCCGATGCCGAGCGCGCCAAAACCCGGCTGCACACGCTTCTGCGCATCACCTCGCTTGCCGAACTGTCAAAAACACAAGACGCCGCCGAACGCTGGAAAAGCCTCCAGCACGATTTCAAATCATGGATGAGGGAAACACGATGAGTGACGAACACACCTGCCCGATCTGTGCCGTTGCCTTTAAGGCAGGGTTTGAATTGAACCAGGCAGCAAAATGGCCGGACGGCTGGATGCAGGCTTATTCAAGCTGGAATGGCGCCTCAACGGCCACACCCTCAACACATGTGGTGGCGATCCAGGAGGCTGCGAAGGCATTACCCGGCGTCGAAGGCATAGGCGCAACATACGTGCGCGAGATCGACGCTTGGCGGCTCTATACTATGCCTGGAGCAAAACCTTTCGGCTCGATAGACGGCTATAGCCGCGACCTTGCAGACTGGGTCATCAACGCCCTGCGCGTTGCATTGCACGCCGCGCCCCCATCACCTGCACCGAGGGAGG
>JAIXTO010000030.1 GCA_027483885.1 Rhizobiaceae bacterium | reverse complement strand
GGATCGGGCAAGTCCACCATTGCAAACAATGTCGAAAAGCTTCTTCACGCCAGCGGGCGCCACACCATTCTGCTGGATGGTGACAATGTCCGTCACGGCCTCAACCGCGACCTCGGTTTTACGGATGCCGATCGCGTCGAAAACATTCGCCGCATAGCAGAAGTTGCCAAGCTGATGACGGAGGCCGGGCTCATCGTCATCGTTTCCTTCATTTCGCCGTTCCGCTCGGAGCGCCAGTTCGCGCGCGAACTGTTGGGCAAGGACGAGTTCATCGAAGTCTTTGTGGACACACCGCTTGAGGAATGTATCCGACGTGATCCAAAGGGGCTTTACAAGCGCGCCATCGCGGGCGGCATTCGCAACTTCACCGGCATTGAATCGCCCTATGAGCCGCCGGAAAATCCGGAACTGCATTTAAGAACCATCGGAACGGATCCGGCAGGCCTTGCTGCCCTCATTCAGGACTATCTCGAGCACAAATTTTAGGGCAGTTCCCGTAAAGGGTAGGGCGTGGATCACCATTCTCGTGGCAGCGGCGAAACCCGTATCTTACGGCCCGCCGTCGTTTCCCGTTGTCCGCAACCAGTCGGAAAAGCGGCGAAGCCCATCCTCGAAACTCACCTTCGGCGACCAGTTCAATGCCTGCTTTGCCCGCTCGATGCTGAGAACGCTGGTCGGCACATCGAATGGCCGACCCGGCAGGTAGCGACGGTCGGCCTTTTGGCCCGTGGCATTCTCGATTGCATCCAGCAGTTCGTTAAGGCTATGCCCTCGGCCTGAGCCGATATTGAAGACGCGTTCCCCGGGATTGCACTCGGCGGCCGCCATAAGCGCTTCGATGACATCGGCAATATGGATGTAATCCCGGACAACCGAACCATCCCCCCATATCTCAACCGTCTCATTGCGCAGGACCTTACCCAGAAATACGGCAACCGCGCCCTGACTTGCATGCACACGCTGGCGCTCGCCAAAAGGGTTGGCCAGCCGCAAAACAGTATAGTCCAGTCCGTGCAGGACATTATACAGGTGCAGGTATTTCTCTATGGAAAGCTTGGTAATGCCATACGAAGACAATGGATCCGTTGGATGGGTTTCCTCGATCGGCACCCGCGCGGGTATGCCGTAAACCGTGCCGCCGGACGAGGCGAATACGACCTTTTTTACGCCGAGCCTGACGGCCTGATCCAACAGGCGAACAGTGCCGATGACGTTGCTGTCAACGTCGAAGACGGGGTCGGCATTCGACGATTTCGGCAAGGTTGTCGATACGAGATGGAAGCAGATATCGCAGCCGTCGAGCGCGCCGGCAACATCCGCTTCGCTGACAAAGTCTCCTTCGTAAAGCTCAAAATTGGGATCGCTCAGATGGGATGAACTGATGGGCTGCACATGCGGGCGATCAAAACACCTCACCTGAAAGCCGCGTGCCAGAAGGGCATCGACAAGGTGCGAGCCGATGAAGCCGCGTCCGCCGAGGATCAAACACCGCTTCCCGGATCGTGAGGAGAGATCGTTCAAGTTGTTCAATTTACCAATCTCCGATGTGGTTGCGCAGCATCATATCGGGCGACCGATGGGCGTGATCACACTGCGATATACGTCTTCGTATTTCTCAACCATTGCGGCCATTTCAAATTTCGCTGCTGCCGCGGAGACCTGCGAGGACATCCGGGCATAACGCTCCGGATCGTTCGCGACCTTGACGATCACCTCTGCCAGGATTTCCGTGTCGATGGACCAATCTTGCAATGTGAAAAGCGATCCTGCCGACCCTGCGTCCGTTTCCAGCATATACCGTATTTCGCCGATGTCGCTTGCCAGCACCGGTTTTCCAGAGAGCAGGCAGTCAATTAACACTAGCGGTGCGCTCTCGCCCTTAAAGCGGGAGGGCAAAAATCCCATGTCGGACGCGGCGAAGTAATCCCTGATGTTCGCCTTAAAGCCGATAAAGTGGATATGTTTGTCAAACGGAATTTGACGAAGGCGTTGGAACTCCGGGCCCTCTCCGATAAGCAGCAATTGGATAGGGCGTGACGATCGAGTGTTCGCCAACTGGACCGCGTTGATTGCCTCCTCCCAACCCTTGTCGGGAATGGCCCTTGCAACCAGACACAGCACGAAATCACCCTGCTCAAGGCCAAGCGTCTCGCGGGGAATCGGCTGAATCGGTTTGAACGGCAATGCATTATCGATGCGCCGAAAGGTCTTTTCGCGAATGAGGTCCGGCGGGAATCCACCGAGGTTCTTTTCGGCCGTATACACGAACGCGTCAACGCGCTTGCGCAGCAGGTGCATGAATCCGGCAACCTGCTCAGGAGTCATCATTTCGTACATGCCATGCGTGCTGATAACATGCGAAATGTCGGACTTGCCGATCAACAGCATGGCGAGCGACATATCGACCCATGCGTGATGCGAGTGAACCAGGCTGATGCCCATGTCCGAACACGCGCTTGCAATGCGATCCATCTGTTCCAGTTCCAGAAGCGCTACTTGGGGCGATAACATCGCGCGAACGCCTGATTCCGTAGCCTGCTGGTGGCAGTTCAGAACCGTCACAGCATAACCCTTCTGAGCCAATTCGTTTGCCAGCATGATTGGAAAGGTTTCACCACCGCCTGCTGCAAGCGCGTAGACCGCCATCAGCACATTCGGCAATCGCCCGGCTGCGCAAGGCAGGGTCCGCTCAAGATCGTAGAGTTGTTGAAACTCGCTCAAACGTCCATCGCCGCGCTGCGAGCACCAGTGAGTGTAGAGGACCTGCTCTTGCCGCTTGAAGCCCTCGGAACCGACCGCATACATTGCCGCGACACGCTTTGCCACGATCTCGTGCTCACGGTAGTAAATGTCTTCTTTTTGGGCATTTACGGACGTGTTGGCCTCATGCTGGCGATAATAGTTTATCGCCTTGGGATTATACGCGACCAGCCCGCCGCGCACCAAGGTCAGGTAGAATATCCAGTCCCCGCAAAGCCTCAGTCGCAGCCACTCTGCGTCGTCGAACAGATCGATCTTTCCCGGATGCCGGAAGACGGCACTGCTCACATTGGGCACAAGATTCTTCGCAACCCAGCCTGCTTTCACCATTGCATGCGCCGAGCGTATGAAAGATTTGTCCCAGACCTGAAGGCCAAGATCCTGAAGGTATTGTTGAAGGCGCCAGATCGTTTCAGGCGGCGTGCCCCGGACGAATTCCGTATCACTGAAGGCCAGTTTCACGCCTTCGGTCTGGAAGCAACGTACCATCTCTTCCAGAAAGCTGTCCGAACAATAGTCGTCGCTTTCGGCAATCCAGATCAACTCGCCCTTTGCAAGCTCCAGGCCCTTTTTCCACTGATTGAAGACACCGCCGGAGTTTACCGCGTTGAAATGACAGATCGTCCTTTCCGGGTAACGTGCCGCATAGTCGCGAAGCACCTGCAGGCTGTCGTCGCTCGAACAATCGTCCAGCAGGATCACTTCCAGATTTGAGTAGGTCTGCCGATAAATCGAATCCAACCGCTGCGCCAGATAAGGCGCGTGGTTATAGTTTGGAACGATGACTGAAACCAACGGACGGAAATCCGCTGCCAGCGGGCGCACTTCACCATAGAGATTGGTCGAGGAAAATTCGTCTCCCACCAAACGGCGGCCGGTCAACATATGAGCACGCCGAATGATGCCGCCAATGCCTTCACGCCTGAAGACACCGGCAACCCTGCGGATCGCAAGCAGCGGCGATCCTTGGTAGAACGATAGTGCGGGGCGAAGTGCGGCAGCCAGAGCTTTTACATGCTGAAACTTGCGGCGTAAAAAATTCATCGACTCACAATTCTGTCGCATGCACCCGACCAACTGATTTCACTGCAACCAACCCTCGCCTCAAAACGTTATGAATATTCAAGAGGAGTGGATGTTCTAACCTTTTTCATACCGATCGACTCTCCGTCACGATCGCGCCTGAAGAGCGCGATATATTGTGATGCCGCTACGTCAATTCTATACCTAGCGGCTGCCGGAGGCACTAAGGACAATGCTTTCGAATACTTGGTGCGGTCCGACGCGAACTCGGCTATTTCACGCGCCACCTGCTCCACGGGGACTTCCCAGTCATCAAGGCCAATAACTGCGCCAGCAAGTTCACCCTCGACCGTAAGCATGTTTGCAATCTCACCTACACCCGTGCCGATATATGGTCTGCCCGCAAAAAGACAATCCACGATCGTGAGCGGAAAACTCTCGGATTTGAATTTCGTTAGCATGATACCCATGTCCGCGGCCGCGTAATGCCCAACCGAGTCCTCGCTAAAACCCGCAAGATAAACAAAATCCGGGACGGAATTTTTGCAGTAATCATCGTAGACGGGCCCGTTGCCAACAAGAATCAGGCGAATATCCAGCCCTGATAACCGTCTAGCGCCGTCAACGGCATCTATCGCTTCCGCCCAACCTTTGTCCGGTATCGCTCGGCTCACGCAGCATAGAACAAATGCGTTCTCAGGGATGTTCAGTTGCGCACGGGAAACAGGGACCACTTTGGGCGGCTGCATTCCGTTCTGTATTTTCTGGAACCGCGGCGAAGAAGCATCGTAAATTCCAAGCTTTTTGAACGGCCCGAGGTTCTTATCGGCTGTATAGGCCCAGGTTGTGACATTGCGGTCGGCTTCAGATAACTGCTCTTTTGTCACTTCAAACGCTTCGCCGTGCTCTATCATGCCATGAAGCGAAGCCACATGCGTTCGAAGATCGTCAAAAACATCTGGAACCACCAAGGGGTATTTTTGAATATGCCATTGGTGCGTGTTCAGCGCCTCTATGTGGAATTTGCTTATAGTCTCCTTGAATTTCGTAACATTAGAGGTCTCGACAAAAGGTACATCATTGCGAAGCATTTGCCGCACGCCATCCTCGCGTCCGCCGAGGCCAGCGCTTAGCAGCAGCACTGAGAGACCTTGTCGCTTGAACTCATTTGCCAGGCGAATCGGCAAAATCTCTGCTCCACCAGGGTAAAACCCCATCGTCGAAACGAGAACGTTGGGAGAACGTTCACTGCGTGCCTCAAGAACCGCCTCGTAATTGTACCAATCTGAGAACTCTGCCTCTGTGTTGCCGACCCTTGTCCAATAGAACTCTTCATAGCCTTTGCGACAACGCTCCAGGACATCAAGGGGAACCTGATAGAGTGCGGCAACTGCTCGGCTTGCCAGTCCGACTTCGCGATAAAATGAATCTTTCTTGTAAGTGGCTTCAGCCGCACTGCCCTCATAGCGACGGAAGAAGTTTATCGCGTCGGGATTATAGGCAACCTTTCCACCTCGAATGACATGCAGATAAAACACCCAATCGCCGGCGACACGCATAGACAACCACTGCTCATCCTCCAGGAGTGGCAGTTCGATCGGTAGTCTGAAAAGTACACTGCTCGCGTTGGGTATCGTGTTTTTTATACCTAATGCTTCCTGGACCTCATTGTGGGCCGTCTCGACGTAAGCGCTCTCCCATTTGGCAGCACAAGCAAGATCAGCTAGATAGGCCTTGAAATCATCGCGAACCGGCGCCCCGTCGCGGCTCACGAACATCGATTTTCCGTAGGCGAGCAATACCGCCTCGTCATCGAAGCAACGAACGAGCACCTCAAGCAATCTCTCGTCGCAAAAATCGTCGCTCTCTGCAATCCAGACGAGTTCGCCAGACGCCTCCTTCAAGCCTCTGGCCCATTGTTTAAAAGGCCCCCCGGAATTCTCTGCATTATATATAACGCGCGTGACACTCGGGTATTTCGCCAGATATTCATCTAAAATCTCGCGACTTCCGTCGGACGAGCAATCATCTAATAATAAAACCTCAATGTTCCTGTAGGTTTGAGAATATATACTCTCAAGACGTTGTCGCAGGAACCTCTCATGGTTGTAGTTTGGAACAATTATAGAGATCTTGGGTAGACGCAAACCGGCTTCCAGCTTTAAGAGCGCGCGCGCGGTTTCATTCAGCCTATTGAAGCCACCTTGACGATCGGGCTCGAGATAAAGACCTTTCTCCCAGTCGTTCCAGGCGTTGATAAACACAAAACGCCTATCTTCAGGGTGAACCTCCCGGGTGGTCGCAATACATTCATCCAGCCATTGCCGATAGCTGTCAGTGGAAAAATTCTTGTATACCAAGCGACTATCTGTCTGCTGGACTGTATTGTCACGGGCGAGTGTAACGACAGAGTAAACTGGTTGCAGCAGGTTCGCTTTGATCCGTGCTTTTTTTATACCAGTAGCGCAAACCACCTTATAGGGAACTATTTGGACTCCGTTCCGGTCATCCGGGCGGAAATCTCCGGTTTCGCCCGGTACGGGATTAGCTGGAAAATCGACAACGGCGTTACAACCGCTCGAAAGAAGTTCGATGACATCGGTGTGCTGGGCGTCGCCAAGAACACAGCGCCCGACGATAAAGGGCTCATCCAACCCCTGTTCGCGGAACCATCCTCTCAGCGCAGGAACATAACGAGAAACCTGCTGTGATTTTTGCGCGGCCTCGACGACGACCAACGGTCTTCCGTCTACCCGCAGGCAACGCTTGTCGCTGGAAAGCCGCACCAATGCGTCACCGATGGCGGATAGATTCTCTCCTGCCCCCGTAGAGACGTCAACTCTGACGCAAAATCGTATATTTATGTCTTGATTTTCAAGGAAGAGCGCAAGCGGATCCTTTCGATCCGTATCGAGGCTTGGCGCAGTGGTCAGCTCAAAACAGAAGGCGGACACACCATGACGCGTCGCCATCTCGGCTTGATTGCGCAGGACGTCCGCACTGGCCACATCATAATATCCAAGACTGCCATCGGGTTTCTTGGGCTGAGAATGATGCGGGAACAACGGCCGCGCCGATTGCAACACATCCCAGTCCGGCACTGCATAGAACGCAATCAGTTTAACGTCGTTATCTATCTCTCCAAACCAGGCGTCTACTTCCCGCCGGCCACTTGAGCGATCTGATGCCCGCCGGGTCTCTGCCGCGCCGGAAACCACGTAGTGCAAAAACGGGTTCATTCCCGCATTTCGAATGTCATCATACGTCGAAAGATAGAACTGCGTATCGAAGTCATCGCTGGGATCGCGGCCCTGTCTCCAGCCATGCTCGCAGTAGTGGCGAACGGCATCTTCGGGCGTTAATTGAAGTTCGGGGTACACGCAGACGTAAAATTGTTCATCGAACTGACCTGACAAGCGGATTGTCTCGATCTCACGCCCCAGCTGTTCAGGATCAATTTCAATCAAAGAGACGGTCTCTGAAGCGGAAATTCTTCGCCCTTCCTGACGGCCGTGCCGGAGATAATGAAGGAAAGGGTTGATACTTGCTCCGGCAATGTCGGGATTTTCGCACAGATAGAAGGCCGTATCGAAGGCCGCAGAAGGATTGCGATGCTCGTTCCAGCCGTGCTCGCAGTAGTGGCGAACGGCATCTTCGGGCGCTAATTGAAGTTCGGGATACACGCAGACATAAAATTGTTCATCGAACTGACCTGACAAGCGGATTGTCTCGATCTCACGCTCCAACTGTTCGGGATCAATTTCAATCAAAGACACGGTCTCTGAAGCGGAAATTCTTCGCCCTTCCCGACGGCCGTGCCGGAGATAATGAAGGAAAGGGTTGATACTTGCTCCGGCAATGTCGGGATTTTCGGACAGATAGAAGGCCGTATCGAAGGTCGCAGAAGGATTGCGATGCTCCTTCCAGCCATGCACGACGAAGTGTGTTGCGGGGTCCAGGCCACTTTCAGAGACGTCGGGATATGCCGTGCGATAATAGTCCGCATCAAACAACGCACTGTTGCGGACGTCCCGGAGCGGTGCGTGCAGCCGCAACTCACGCCAACCACGACGCACACGCTGCAGCAGGGGCCCATCGATCTCACCTGATGCTGTTTTCACCTGCGCAATGAGCGACCCCACCTTGCGCAATGGTTCTGTCAAGCGCCACGAACGCGAATTCAAAATCGCGACGATTTGCGCATTCAGCTTTTCGACAACACGCTCCTGCTCGTCAAATCGTCGAACATGTTCGTCACGCTCCCGCTGTATCTGTTCATCACGCTCCCGCTGGGTCTGCTCATCACGCTCCCGCTGAATTTTCTCAAACTCAATATGCTGCTGCCTCAACGCATCGGTCAGCCTGTTGACAACGTCCTCTCCGATGGAACCGATAACATCCAGAAGGGTATCGCGATCCACAACCTGCCTGATGTCATAGATCTCGCGCGACGGCAGCGCGATACGGCCAATCTCTGCCCATGTCGCTCGGTCAATGGCGACCACGGTGGCCGTAGACACACCCGTATCGCTGACGTTTCGCGAACAGCTAAGGCCTATATAGACGATTTTCTCGCCGACGCTGATCCCGCGCGTATAGCCATCGAACTGTGCCGTGCGCAGCAGCGTGCCATCCGGGGCGTATTCCCGGATTTCCTTCATTTCGGAGTTTGCGACAATCAAATTTTCGCCGCAGGAGACCAGGCTGTGCGGCTGCGAGAGCCCATCAATCAGTGTGTTGCCGGACACCAGATCTCGCACAAAGCCCGCGCCGGCGGTTGCTTTTTTGTAGCCGCGCGTGGTCGAGAAGTCGCCAAAAGCAGAAAATACGATGCGGTCGTTCCAGTCGCCTAGACAATTGATATGCCAGGAATCATCGGCATCTGCAAAAGTCCAGGTTTCGACTTCCTGGCCCTCTCCGTCGAGCTTGATAACTTTGTTGCCGGTGGTTCCGACAACATAACAACAACCGTCCTTGAACACGACGTCGTGAATGTCATCCACACCCGCTTCATTGTCGCTGATGATCCACGGCCGTTCCCCGAGCTGGATAACCGTGCCTGGCTGAATGCCTCGAAGTGTCCGGTTGCCATCAATGGCGAGACCTGTTGACTGGCTCGCATCGATCCTGCGAACCGTGTCATGGTCAATAAGGAACAGACCTCCGGCCTCATTGGGGCAGGACACCAGAAGACGGTTAAAGATATCAGTCATTTATGTTCGCCACGCACTGGAAGTCGAAGTCGATGATTTCGGTTGAGCAGTTTCTTTCCGTGGGCAAAACCCTGAAAACAACCGCGTCGGCCTTGCGATGCAAAACAGCCTCGCCATCTGCATCATCAGAACCGAAGACGCCCGCATTCATGAAATATACGCCCGGGTTTAAGAAACAGGTGAAGGAGTATTCCACTGTGTAACGCGTTCCCGGCTCCACGAAGGGAATGGCATCTGCAAGTGTGGCGGCCGACATGAAACCTCCCAAGGGGATACCGCTTCCCGTCTTTATGAGCATGCCAAACCGAACGTTGGTTATAAATTTGTCGACATTGACCTCGTATCGGAGCCTGTATCTTCCCTGCTTTTTCAGGGAATTGACCCGGCGGCCATCGCCGGTCAAAAGTGCAAGGTCTCCTATCCGAGCGCCGCGAGCCTCGAACTCGATGGTACTTTGAGGAACGAAATTCGGATCGAAGGTTTCATCAAGCTCTATCTCGCGTTCCGCAGGAGCGGTGTCGTCCCCAGTTGCCAGATCTTTGCCCGAGCCATTCAGCGAACCCGCCATCAACTGCTGGCGAAGCCCATCGCGCAGATGCGCCGGCGCATACAGCAGCTTCTGATAGCTGGATACGATCTGCTTGGGTTCACCGGACGCGATTATCTCGCCGGAGTCGAGCATGATGGCTCGGTCGCACAGTTCCACGATCTGCGAGGCCGAGTGGGAGACAAAAAATACCGTCGCACCCTTCGCACGGATGGCCTCTATCCGGGAAAAGCATTTGCGCTGGAACAGTTCGTCACCCACCGACAGCGCCTCATCCACGATGAGGATTTCGGGCTCCACATTGATGGCCACCGCAAAGGCCAGTCGCACCATCATGCCACTTGAGTAGCTCTTGACCGGCTGCTCAATGAAGTCGCCAATGTCGGCAAATGCGGCGATGTCGCCAAAGCGCGCATCGATCTCGTCCTTGCTGACACCCAGGATGGCTGCGTTCATGTAGACGTTCTCGCGACCGGTAAACTCGGGATTGAAACCCGAGCCCAGTTCGAGCAAGGCAGAAATGCGTCCGTTCGCCGTAATATTTCCCGACGTCGGATTGAGGGTCCCGCAGATCATCTGCAGCAAGGTCGACTTGCCGCTGCCGTTGCGACCGATGATGCCGACCGTCTCGCCCTTCTTCACTTCGAAGGAGACATCCCGCAGCGCCCAGAATTCCCGGAAATAGGGATGTGAAGGCAGGCTGAATGACCGGCGCAGGCGCGGCAGCACGAACTGCTTGAGCCTTGCCCGCGGCGTATCGTAAATCTGATAGCACTTGCTGACGTTGTCTACCTTTATGGCCAGGTCAGAGGACATCGGCAAACCCCTTGCGCGTCTTCTGGAACCAAAGGAAGCCGATCCAGGCGACTGCTACGGATGCCAATGCATAGATGCCCAGCATGACGAAATCAGGTGCCTTACCCCAAAACAGTACATCCCGTGAGAGTTCGATGGCCGGTGTCAGGGGATTGAGATAGAGGACGATACGAAAATTCTCCGGAAGCGCGCTGGCGGGATAAAAGACAGGCGACAGGAACATCAAGGCCGTCGTGGCAACGCCGATGAATTGCGCCACATCACGCAGGAAAACTCCCAACGACGCCAGGATCCAGCTTACCCCAAGCGTGAAGATGCAAAGGGGCAAAAGCACGAGCGGGAAAAACAGCACGGTCGCGTGAGGAAGGCCATAAAAGACGAGATAGGCCAGAAGCCAGACCACCAAACTGATGATGAGATGAAAGAGCGCGGATCCCAGCACCACGGATGGCAGGATTTCCAGCGGGAAGACGACCTTCTTGACGTAGTTCGGATTGCCAACGATGAGACCGGATGCCCGATTGATCGTCTCGGAAAAGAGATTGAATGTCATGAGCCCCGCGAAAAGCACCAGGGCAAACTCTGCCTTCGAGGTTCCCCCCGTGCCCCATTTCGCCTTCAATATGGAGCTGAACACAAAGGTGTAAACACTCAGCATCAGCAATGGGTTGAAGAAAGACCAGAACACGCCCAGAAACGAACCCCGGTAGCGGCCAAGCACCTCGCGTTTTATCGAGGCCTTGAGCAGGCCGCGGTGGCGCCATTGGCTCGCTACCATTTCCCGGAGGCTCGCGGAAAAGGTCTGCATCAGTCAAACAACTCCGCCATATCCAACGTGATTGCCGCAGCGTCTTTTGCCGCAAGCTTCGGTTCGCCCAAGATTGGCCAGTCAATCGCGATACGCGGATCATTCCACAGCAGACTGCGCTCAAACTCGGGCGCATAATAGTCGGTCGTCTTGTAGAGAAACTGCGCGGCATCGCTTAAAACGACAAAACCATGCGCGAAGCCCTCGGGGACCCAAAGCTGCCGCTTGTTCTGTTCACTCAGATGCACGCCGACCCAATGGCCGAATGTCGGTGACGACCGGCGAATGTCGACGGCAACGTCGAAGACTTCCCCTTCGACGACACGCACAAGCTTTCCTTGCGGCTGCCGAATTTGATAATGCAGCCCCCGCAACACATTCTTGGATGATCTGGAATGGTTGTCCTGCACAAAATCACGATCAAGACCCGTCAGTTCCTTGAAGGTGCGCGCGTTGAAACTCTCCAAGAAATAGCCGCGGTCGTCTCCGAATACCTTAGGCTCGAGGATCAAGACGTCAGGAATGCTGGTTGAGATCGCCTGCATCAGAACACTTCCTCCTTGAGAAGGTTCATCAGATAGACGCCGTAGCCGCTCTTTTTCAGTGGAGCCGCCAGCTCCTCCAGTTTTGCAGCGTCGATCCAACCCGCCCTGTAGGCGACCTCTTCGGGACAGGCGACCCGCAAGCCCTGCCGTTTTTCGATCGTGGCGATGTAGTGTCCTGCCTCCAGCAGTGAATCATGGGTGCCAGTGTCCAGCCATGCATAACCGCGCCCCATGATCTCGACGTTCAACTGGCCCTGCGCGAGGTAACGGCTGTTGACATCCGTGATCTCGAGTTCGCCGCGGGCAGAGGGCTTGATATCCGCCGCGATGTCGCAGACCTGCTCATCGTAGAAGTAGAGACCCGTCACGGCATAATGCGACTTTGGCCTCTGAGGTTTTTCCTCGATCGACAAGGCTTTCTTGTTTTTGTCGAAATCCACAACGCCGTAACGCTCGGGATCGGTCACGTGGTAGGCAAACACCGTTGCGCCATCAGACTGCGTTGCCGCGTGCTTCAGCAATTTCTGGAAGTCGTGACCGTAGAAGATGTTGTCTCCCAGCACGAGGGCAGATGGTTTTCCCCCGACGAAATCGCGGCCGAGGATAAAGGCCTGCGCCAGCCCATCGGGGCTTGGCTGTACGCTATAGGTGAGGTTGAGACCCCACTGGCTGCCATCGCCAAGCAGCGCCTCGAAACGGGGCGTATCCTGTGGCGTCGATATGATCAGGATATCCCGGATGCCTGCCAGCATCAGCGTTGTCAGTGGATAATAGATCATTGGCTTGTCATACACCGGCAGCAACTGCTTGGAGACTGCCAGCGTTGCCGGATGAAGCCGTGTGCCGGATCCCCCGGCCAGAATGATACCCTTGCGTGTCGTCATCGCCTCAAAACATTTGCTGGAGAATATGGTCAATACCGGCCTGCCAATGCGGCAGGTTCAAGCCGAAAGTCGTGCGAAGTTTACAAGTGTCAAGTCTGGAATTGGCAGGCCGCTTCGCCGGCGTCGGATATTCGGTTGAGGGAATGGCCAAAATTGCATCCGGCGCCACGCGGACAGGCCTTCCTGCCCGACGCGCCGCTTCGATCACATGACACGCGTAAGCGTGCCAGTTGGTTTCTCCGCTCGCCACAAGATGGTAAACCCCATCTGGAATGGCATGGCCCTCTTTCACGGCTTCCCGCACGGCATGCGCTGTCACGTCGGCGATCAGGCTGGCCGATGTCGGGGCTCCAATCTGGTCGGCCACAACCTTCATTTCGTCGCGCTCCGCCGCCAGACGGAGCATGGTTTTCAGGAAGTTGGCGCCGTGAGCACCGGCCACCCACGATGTCCTGAAGATCAGGTGCCGCGCTCCGCTGGCTTTCAGCGACTGCTCGCCGGCAAGCTTGCTGCGGCCATACACGCCCTGCGGACTGGGCTCGTTCGCCTCGGTGTAAAAACCGTCATCCTTGCCGTCAAAGACATAATCGGTCGAGTAATGCACCACCAATGCGCCAAGAGCGGCGGCCTCGGCACCGATGATGCCCGGTGCCGTACCATTGATGGAGAAAGCCAGATCCTGTTCGCTTTCCGCCTTGTCGACGGCGGTGTAGGCAGCCGGATTAACGATGATATCAGGCTTGACGTCCCGGATAACCGACCGCAATTGATTTTCGTCGGAGAGGTCGCAGGCGTTCCGGTCCAGCGCGATCACGTCCCCCAAAGGCGCAAGCGCCCTTTGCAATTCGAAACCAACCTGACCGTTTTTGCCTGTCAACAACAACCGCATCGATCAGCTCCCGTATTGCTTTCCGACCCAGTGCTGGTAGGCGCCGCTCGTTACGTTCTGGACCCAGTCCTGGTGCTCCAGATACCACTGCACCGTTTTGCGAATGCCGGTCTCGAACGTTTCAACCGGCTTCCAGCCCAGTTCCCTTTCCAGCTTGCCTGCATCGATCGCATACCGCCTGTCATGGCCCGGACGGTCTTTCACGAAGGCAATCTGTGTTGCATAAGACTGACCATCGGCCCGCGGATACAGTTCATCGAGGATCGCGCAGAGTGTGCGAACCACATCCAGATTGGCCTTCTCGTTCCAGCCTCCGACGTTGTAAGTTTCGCCGAGTTTGCCTGCATCGAGAACACGCCGGATGGCAGAGCAGTGATCCCGGACATAGAGCCAGTCGCGGATCTGCTGGCCATCACCGTAGATCGGCAAAGGCTTAAGCGATAGCGCGTTGAGGATGCACAGGGGAATGAGCTTTTCCGGAAAATGGAACGGTCCGTAATTGTTCGAGCAATTGGTGGTCAGTACGGGCAGGCCGTAGGTGTGATGGTAACAGCGGACAAGGTGGTCGGATGCCGCCTTGCTGGCCGAATAGGGGCTGTTTGGCCGGTACTGGTTCTCTTCACGGAACGCAGGCTCATCCTTTTCAAGCGAGCCATACACCTCATCGGTGGAAACATGCAGGAAGCGGAAGGCCGTCTTTTCACTCTCTGCCAGATTTGCCCAGTACGTGCGAACTTCCTCGAGCAAGGTGAAGGTTGAAACCACGTTCGTCTGTATGAATTCGGCGGGTCCGTGAATGGACCGGTCCACATGCGATTCAGCGGCAAAATTGATGACCGCGCGCGGATTGTGTTCGGAGAGTAGCTTTGCGACCAGCTTCCTATCGCCGATATCGCCCTTGACGAAAATATGCCGTGCGTCCGCTTCCAGGCCAGCCAGGTTGTCTAGGTTGCCCGCATAGGTCAGCTTATCCAGGTTGACGATCAGTTCGTCACTTTGGGCGAGCCAGTCGAGCACAAAATTGCTTCCAATGAAGCCAGCGCCGCCGGTAACGAGAATAGCCATCGAATGTCCCTCACGAATTACGCATGAACGCAAAGATGCTGAATTGCGGAGTTGAAGGCTCGTGCCTCAATGCAAGCGGAGGAGTTACACGACGACTGGAAGCGGGTCAAACCCCGCTGCGGAATGAGCGCTTGCGCGCGTGGATACGCGTGTGACTGAAACGCTGAGAATATGGGGTGCGTTTGAATGAGCCCCGTGGCCATGCTGGCACATCCAGCGTGGCTTACAATCCTTCCAGATGCGCTAGTGTTGGATCGTGTGAGCCATGGCGATGCCAGACATTCGTCGGTGATGTGATCCACACTTGTTCAGCGAAACAGGCTCTCTGGACGCGGCAGTGTACCTGTCATCAAGTCTTCATGTTGGCTTCACGGGACTGTCGTGTGCGACCGTTATGTCGCTCTCATTGCAATTTCACTTGCAGAGGAGAGAGACATGACACGCAAATTGCACAGCACGATTGCAGCCAGCGTTTTTGCCCTGTTCGCCACGATCGGCTCTGCCGAAGCCGCAACCACGGTCAAATTCTGGCACACGTTCAGCAAGACCAATGGCGAGGCTCTGAACAAGATCATCGCAAACTTCGAGGCCGCCCATCCCGATATCGATGTCGAGCCGGAATTTGTCGGCAATTACAATGATCTGGTGGCCAAGCTGCAGGCGGCCATTCCGGCCCGTCGCGCACCGGATGCCGTGATCCTCGAGATCACCCGCTATGGGCTGTTTGCCAACAACAATATCCTGACCGACCTGACGCCTTACGTCGATGCCGATCCGCTGAAGGGTGATCTTTACGACTTCGCCCTCGAAATCGGCCAGATCAACGGCAAGAATTATGTCGTGCCGTTCAACTCCTCTACGCCGGTTCTTTACGTCAACAAGGACATCTTTGCCCGCGCTGGCCTTTCCGTCGATACCCCGCTGAAGACCTATGACGACATCCTCAAGGCCGCAAAGACGATCCAGGAAAAGCTGGGCGCAGAGGGCATTTCCGGAATGGGCGCGCCTGGTCAGTTCGCCCGCTGGGGCTTGGTCATGGCCAATGACAGCGAGCTGATCAATCCGAAGACCAACGAGATCCTGCTCGACAAGCCGAACACCATCGAGGCCTATCAGTGGATGGGCTCGCTGGTCAGCCAGCACAAGGTTGCCTCGCCGGATGGCGTGACCGACGAGGATATGGGCAATGCCGCCTTCATGGCCGGCAAGGTCGGTCTCGACATGGATTCGACCGGCAGCTACGGCGGCCGCAAGAAGGCGTTGGGTGACAATCTCGTCGTGCGGCCCATGCCCTGCAACAAGGTCTGCTCGGTTCCGATCGGCGGCGCCGGCATCGGCATCATGGCGTCTTCGCCGAAGGACGTGCAGGATGCGGCTTACAAATTCGTAAGCTACGCCGCCTCGCCGGAGGCCAATGCCGCCTGGTTTGCCGCGACCGGCTACCTGCCGATCAACCGGAAGAGTGCGGCACTTCCCGTCGCCGTCAAGGCGCTGGAAAGCCAGCCGGGCATCGATGTTGCGATCAATTCGCTGCCTTACGCCCATGGCCGCGCCCGCGCCACCTTCGTCACCTGGATGCGCACCAATGAATACAAGGTGTGGCAGTCGATTGCGCTTGGCCAGCGCAAGGCCGACGAGGCGCTGAAAGACTTTGCCGAACAGACGCGCAAGGAAAGCCAGCGCGCCGGAAACTGATTTTTCAACCTTCAGGGGCGCCGGTCGGGCAAACGTCCGACCGGCGCAGATAAACAATGCTCCGCAAGCTGACGCCCTATCTTTTCGTTGCGCCGCTGGTGATCTTCATCGCGGTGTTTACCTATATTCCGATCCTGACGAGCCTGAACCTCAGCGTGCGCCAGTGGAATTTCCTCACCCCCGACATGCCCTTCGTGGGGCTTCGCAATTATGAAGAGCTGTTTGCCTCGGCCGAATTCTGGAATTCTCTGTGGGTGACCACCGTTTTTGCCGTGCTTTCGGTGCCGCTGAGGCTTGGGGCAGCACTTGCCATCGCCAACTGGCTGGTGCGCGAAACGCTGGTCTCCCGGCTCTTGCGCGGCGCACTGTTCCTGCCGTCGGTGACATCGACGGTATCGATCGCGGTGGTGTTTTCCTGGGTCTTTTCCACCGATTACGGCATGATGAACGCGCTTCTCGCCTGGCTGGGGCTCGGGCGGCCGCAATGGCTGCAGGATCCGCATCTGGCGCTCTGGGTGCTGATCGTCGTCAACACCTGGAAGCAGATCGGGTATGACATCGTCATCTATATTGCCGGCCTGCAGGCGATCCCGCAGGAGCTTTACGATGCCGCAGCCGTCGATGGCGGCCGGCGCCTCCACGTCTTTCGCCGGGTGACCATGCCGCTGGTGATGCCCACCACCTATTTCCTGCTGGTGATCTCGGTGATCGAGGCCTTCCAGGTCTTCACCATCGTCAATGTGATGACAAAGGGCGGACCGGCCGGCGCCACCGACATGCTGGTGAACCTGCTCTACGAGATCGGTTTCGTGCTGTTCGACATCGGCCGCGGCTCAGCACTTGCCGTCATTCTTTTCGTCCTGCTTGTGGCGCTTGCCATCCTCAAATCGCGCATCATCGGCCGCAAGGTGCATTATGAAGCCTGAAAATCCCGTTGTCGCAGTGCTGTCGCTCGTCGTCGGCCTGCTGTTCCTCTCGCCGGTGCTTTATTCCATCTGGATGTCGTTCCAGACGGCCGATGCCTTTTATGCCGGCCGCGTCACCTTCACGCTGGACAATTACGAGCGGGCCGTCGGCCAGTTCAATTTTGCCCGTTACCTCCTCAACAGCCTGATCGTCTCCGGTCTTGTCACCGTTCTCGGGATTACGGTGGCAACGCTTGCCGCCTTTGCTTTTGCCCGCTTCACCTTTCGCGGCGGCGACCTGCTGTTCGGCGCAACCGTCGCCACACTGATGATCCCGAGCCATATCAGCCTCATCCCGAATTACCTGACGCTTGCCAAGGTCGGGCTGCTCGATACCTATGCGGGGCTGATCCTGCCGGCGATTTCCAACGGTTTTGCCGCCTTTTTCCTGCGGCAATATATTCGCGGCATCCCGAAGGCGCTGGACGAGGCGGCCTATATGGATGGAGCCTCGCCGCTTACCGTGCTGTGGCGCATCATCGTGCCGCTCTCCAAGCCGGCCATTGCCTCCATGGCGCTCTACATCTTCATCACCGAGTGGAACAACTACATCTGGCCGCTGGTGGCCGTCGGTCGGCAGGATCTCTACACGCTGCAGATCGGTCTGGCACGGCTCTACAAGATCAATCCGGGGGAGGGGCTCGTCGACTGGCCGCTGGTCATGGCCGCCTCCACCATCACAATCCTGCCGGTGCTAGCCGGTTTCCTGTTCGTGGAGCGCCATCTCGTGCGCGGCATCACCATGGGCGCGGGGAAATGAACCTCTCAAAAGACGAAACGGGGAAGACCAGACTGATGATACGCATCGCATCCCATCGCGGCGGCACGCTCGAATATGGCGACAGCACGCCGCGCGGTTTTGCCGCGACCGCTGCCATGCCGCTGGAGGAGGTGGAATTCGACGTCCACCCGACAGCCGACGGCGCGATCATCGTCCACCACGATCCGACGCTGGAAGGAACGACCGACCGGATGGGCGCGATTGCGGCACTGACGCTTGCCGAGGTGAAGGCCGCCACCATCCATTACAGCGCCGGCGGCCATCCGCTGACGCTCATCGAACTCTGCGCGCTCTATGCCTCATCCCGTGTCGATTTCCGCTGTGAGATCAAGCCCGGCGCCGATGGCCTGGCCTATCCGGGTTTCGTGCCGAAGGTGATCGACCTGCTTGCGCGCCACGGCTTGCTGGAGCGCACCACCTTTTCCTCCTTCCTGCTTGCCTCCCTGGACGACCTGGCGGCTGCCACCGACCGGCCGCGGCTGTGGCTGGTCAGCCCGCCGGTGCTGAAACAGGTTGGCGTTCATGGTGTGATCGAGCTCTGCCGGGCGCATGGCGTGCCGGAGATCGGCGTGCATATCGACACGGCTGATGCCACGCTCGCTGCAACCGTTCAGGCTGCCGGGATCGATTTCGGCTGCTGGGCCGCCCACACGCCGGCGCAGATCGACAAGGCTCTCGCGCTTGGCGTCAAGGTGTTTACCACCGACCGGCCGACGCTGGCGATTGCCCGGCGCATTGCCTTTCGCCAGAAGGAGATCACGGCATGAGCGGCATTGCCCTTCGCAACATCCGCAAGGCCTATCCGGGCGGACCGACCGTGCTGCACGATGTGTCGATGGAGTTCCATCCCGGCGAGTTCATCGTCATTGTCGGCCCCTCCGGCTGCGGCAAGTCCACGCTGCTGCGGCTGATCGCCGGGCTGGAGCGCGCCGATGCCGGCGAGATCGAGATTGCCGGCATTCGCGCCAATGATCTGGCGCCGCAGGACCGCGACATCGCGATGATCTTCCAGAACTATGCGCTCTACCCACATATGAGCGTGCGTGAAAACATTTCCTTCGGGCTGGAATTGCGCGGCATGCCGAAGGCGCAGCGCAACCGGCGGGCCGAAGAAGTGGCGCGCATGCTGCAACTGGAACCCTATCTGGAGCGCAAGCCGGGCGCGCTGTCCGGCGGTCAGCGTCAGCGTGTCGCCATGGGTCGCGCCATGGCCCGCAACACCTCCACCTTCCTGATGGATGAGCCGCTGTCGAACCTCGACAATGCGCTCAGGGTGGCGATGCGCACCGAGATCAAGGATCTGCACCGCCAGCTCGGCGCCACCATCGTTTATGTCACGCATGACCAGACCGAGGCCCTGTCACTCGCCGACCGGGTGGCTGTCATG
Source organism: Rhizobiaceae bacterium (assembly GCA_027483885.1). GTDB lineage: Bacteria > Pseudomonadota > Alphaproteobacteria > Rhizobiales > Rhizobiaceae > Neorhizobium. The sequence continues at coordinate 25,316 of JAIXTO010000030.1, read as the reverse complement.
AAGGATGGCCACCTGCAGCAGTTCGACCGGCCGGAGGTGATCTACGATCGCCCCGCCAACCGCTTCGTCGCGGGTTTTCTCGGCGTGCCCCCGATCAATTTCGTCGCCGCGGAGAAACTGCCGGGCTGGCAGGGCATGCAGGGACTGACGGCAGGCCTGCGCCCGGATATCCTCAGCGTTCATGCGCAAAAGCCGGCAGGACCGGCACTGGAAGCGCGCCTTGTCCTGTCGGAAATGACCGGATCGGATCTGCTGCTGCATTGCGACAGTGCTGCGGGACGGTTGACGGCCATTGCACCGCGCCGCGCCATGTCGGACCCTGCGGCGCAGCTGTGGATCTCCTACGATCTTGACCGGGCACTGTTCTTTGATAACGACAGTGGGGAGCGTGTTGACCTTGCACGCGATTTGCGCAGCATCAGAACAGCGGAAGAGTGATGGACAGGCAAGAGCCGTTTCCCCCGGCGTTTGCCGATCTGATCAGCCGCCATTCAACCCGGCTCACCGATGCCGATACACGCCTCCTCGATGTGCTGGTGCAGGACCCGATCCGGGCTGCGATGGAGAACGGCAAGGATGTCTCCTTCCGCGCCGGCGTCCATCCCGCCTCCGCGGTTCGGCTGGCAAGGCGGCTGGGTTTCAAGGGATATCCGGAGTTTCGCAGCTTCCTGCAGGCCAGTCTTCGAGACGGCGGCGGCGATTTTGAAAGCTCTGCCGCGCGCATGGCCGCCCGGCTTGTCAGGGCCGAGGAGGGCGGCCTGCTCGCTTCGGTTCTGGATAGTGAAATCGCCGCGCTCAACACTGTGCGAAACACCGTATCCGATGCCGATATCCGCGCCTTTTCCGAGCACCTGCGCGACAGTCGCCGCATTTTCGTCTTCGGGCGCGGCCATTCTTCGGCGCTCTCGGCCCTCATTACGCTGCGCTTGGTGCGATCGGGATACGAGGCGGTCAACATCGCCAGCCAGATGGATCAGATGCCGGAGCTTCTCTGGTCTCTTTCGAAAGGCGATGTGGTCTGGCTTCTCTCCTTCCGCCGCGTTGCGCCTCTGGTGCACGAGGTTCGCCGGATTGCCGCCGAGCGTGGCGCGGTGACGCTGGCCCTGACTGACCTGCATGCCGCCCGCATCGATCCCGCGCCGGATCGTCACATCTCGGTCTCGCGCGGAGAGCCCGGTCAATCCCAATCGCTCGTGGTGCCGATGACCATCGCCAACGCGATCATTCTCGATCTTGCCGCCATCGACGATGGTCGCTCGATCCGGGCGCTTGGCGAACTGAGGACGTTCCGGGCCGAGACACGGCTGAAGCTCGACTGAGGCGAAGCTTTCTTTCTCGCAAACCCCTCTGCCTGTCCCGGAAGGCGCGCGTGATCTGGTCGTCACAGGGGTTCAGCAGATAGGAAGCGCCGCTTCTTTCGCCAGTCTGGATGAAGGCTTCGACCGGCATGCCGGGGACGAGCACCACCTGACCCGGGCGTGCGGCGTCTTCGCAGGTGATGCCGATGCGTAACTCCCATCACCTTCGTGCCGTTTTTTCCCCCTCGATATCTCCTGCAGGCGTTGCGATTGTCGTGCGGTTGCGGCCAGCGGCCTTGGCGCGGTAGAGGGCTTCGTCGGCGCGGTCGATGGCCGTCTGAAGCGTGTTGCGGCCGGGCTCCAGAGGGGCGATGCCGAGGCTGAGGGTCATGGTTCGGGATGTGCCGCGCAGGTTCAAGATCCGGTTTGCCACGCCCATGCGAAACGTTTCGGCAAGCTGGGCTGCCTCCTGCGGGGCGTGGTGCGGCAGGTAGGCGACGAATTCCTCGCCGCCCAGTCGGGCCGGTATGCCATGGGCGCCGATTGCCTGCTGCAACTGTCTACCCAGTTGCGCCAGCACCTCATCGCCTGCCGCATGGCCGTAGGCGTCGTTGATCGCCTTGAAGTGATCGATGTCGCAGACGATGACGGAGCCCAAGGAAATGCCTGCGGGAAAGGCGCGGTCGATGGCCGCGTCAAACCCGCGCCGGTTGAACAGGCCTGTCAGCGGATCGCGTTCTGCCGCATCCCGGTGCCGTTCGATGGCCGCCGATCCGATGGCGGCAAGCGCTGCAAACGGAAAGGTCAGGCAGAGCGTGATCGTCGTGACGTGGACGCTCAGATTATAGGTGGAGGTGACGAAATCGGCGAGATCGTCGCTCTGATCCACAAAAAAGAAGAACACCACCGCCCGCACCATCGTATCAGCAAAAACGAGGCCAACCGAGGCGAGAAGGATGCGGTCGATGCCGCGCGAGGCCCGGGGCAGGCTCGCCCCGAGCGCCAGCGCCACGAGGCAGGCAAAGCCGACATCGGTCAGCAGCAGCTGGTAACGCAGGCTCTGCATGATGAAGACGGTGTGGATGAGGAGGAGAAGATAGACGGCGCAGAACAGCCGCCGCGTCCGATGCCACGGCGGCGCCTCGAAATGCTCGAGCACGGCGCTCGAATAACAATAGGCGGCTGCGATGAAGATCACGCCCGAGACGAAGGCATCAAATTGCGGGCCGACGGGAAAGGTCGACAGCAGGAAACCGGAAGCGGTCAGCGCAAATCCCGCACTCCAGTGCCAGGTCGTGGCAATGCCGCTTCGCCACAGCTGCAGGAAGATGATGGCGACCATCCCGAAAATCACAGGCGGCACATAAACGATGATATTGCTCGTGCCCATGATGTGCTCGGCTTGAGGGGAACGTCACCACCCGACGTCGTTTCGTCACGATCTGTTTTATTGTGGGGCAGCTTAACGAAAGCTCAATGTCAAGGCGCTGATCTGGCCGTTGTCTCCTCCTGATACAGACAGCCGCGTGCCTATCCGTCTGCGATAGCAGACATGTGCCGTTTTCTCCAGTGGCGCACTGACAGAGTCACAACCTTGCGAGGAAGCCGGGGTGCTGATGCACACGGGCGAAGAGATGCTCCGGGCGGTTATCGTGTGTCTTCCGGTTCTCGATCACGTTTGAGGTCGCGTTCGGTGCGGTTCCCGGTCATGATAGGCGCATCGCTTCGCGCACAGTGTTCTTCATGCCGTTCATTCCGCTTCCCTTCGTCGTCGCCATTCTTCTCGTTGTCGTCTTCGTCCATGTCGTCAGGCGTGATGAGGATGGTCAGCGCAATCTCCCGTTTCTGGCCCTCATTCTTTTGAGCATCCTGCAATCGCTGCAGGCTGGCCTGCGCTGGGGGTATGGCGTGGGCTGGGTGATGTATCTGGCGCCGGTCGGGGCAGCGCTCGTGCCGCCGCTTGCCTATGCGGGCGTGCTGCGGCTGGTGCGCAAAAGCCGCACGCCCTTGCCGCGCCGGCTTCTGCTCCATGCGCTTCCGGCGCTCTCCATCGTCATGCTGCTGATATTCGGCCGCGAGCCGATCGATCTGGTGCTGGTGGCGATTTTTGTCGGGTATGCCATGACCATTCTTCTTTTGATGCGGCCGGGGGCGGATGCGCTGAAGCTTGCGCCGTTCGAGGGAAGCGCGCGGGCCTATCGCGCCATCCTGTTTGCCGCCTTTGCGCTCCTGTTTTCCGCAGTCATCGATATCCTGGTGTTTCTGGATATGGCCTTCACGCACGGGGAATATGCCCGTTCGGTGGTGGCTGTCGGCAATCTGGCGCTGCTTGCCATTCTCTCCGTTGCGGCTGCGGCGGCAAGCGCCAGCGCAGCGCCCGCCGAAAAGCCCGAGCCGGTGGCAGAACCCTCGCTGCCTGAAGATCACGAAACGCTTGCCGCCATCGAGGGCCTGATGCGCACCAAACGCGTCTATCGCGATGCCGATCTCAACCTTGACCGGCTGGCACGCAAGGCCGGCATTCCCGGGCGCCAGATTTCGGCGGCCATCAACCGGGCCACGGGCAAGAACGTCTCGCAATATGTCAACGAACAGCGCATCGCCGAGGCCTGCCAGCTTTTGGCAGAGAGCGACAGGCCGGTGACCGAGATCATGTTTGCCGTCGGTTTCCAGACCAAATCCAACTTCAACCGGGAATTTCGCCGTGTCACCGACATGACGCCCTTGGAGTGGCGCGACAAACAGGCGTCCTCGATCGCGATTTCGCACGGCGCAAAGCGCGTTTAAGGTCTCGCACCGCCCGCCGCTGCGTCATCGTTGCGGCATGAACACACAAGCTTACATCCTTCACCCCGAGACATCCCACCCGGCACGCGACGGGGCGCGCACCGAGACATTGCGCTCTCTTTTCCAGGAGCCGCTCCCGCCGATCAAGGAGCCGCCGGCACGCAAACGCCGGCGTCTCTTATACCCGCTGCTGCTTGCCGCACTCCTCGGTGCCGTCGCCGTAGGCGCCACTTTCTTCTGGCCCACCAAGACATCCGATAAAGCGCCGGCGCCCGCGCTGACGAACCCAGTGCCTATTCCCCCGCCAGCCATCGCGGCGCGCGAAATCACCGGCTCCGGTTTTGTCATTGCCCCGCAGAAGACGGCGATATTTTCCAAATATGAAGGGGAGATCGTGCGGGTTGCGGTCGCCGCGGGCGATGTCGTGGAGGCCGGCCAGGTGCTTGTCGTGCTCGACGATGCCAGCGCCCGCTTTACGCTTGAGCAGGCCGTGGCCGACAGGCAAAAGGCAGAGCTGCAAGCGCAGGCAAGCGATATCGACCTTGCGCAGGCCGCCGCATCCCTTGCGCGCACCAAAACGCTTGCCTTGCGCGATGCCGCCACCCGGCAGGCGCTGGAGGAGCAGGACACGGCGATGCGCAAGGCGGTGAATGCCGTGGCGCAGGCGCGCCAATCGCTTGATAGCGCCGATCTTGCCGTTCGGATTGCCAAGGAGAAGGTCGATGCGCTGACCGTGCGCGCCCCCTTTGCCGGCACTGTCACGCGGCTTGAGGCGCATGTGGGAGACAGCGTGCTTGCCCGCGCAGACAGCGTTCGCGAAAGCCAGAGCCTTCTGACGCTCACCGATACCGCGCAACTGGTGATCGATGCCGATGTCGCCGAAAGCCAGATCGCGATGCTTCGGGCAGGTCTTGCCGGGGAGGCGGTGCTGGATGGCTTTCCCGACCATGCCTTTGCCGTCACCGTCACCCGTCTGGCGCCCGCTGCGGCCGCTGAGAAAGGCACGATTTCGCTGCGTCTTTCGCTCCGCGACCCGCCTGAGGGTATCCGGCCGAACATGGCCGCCCGCATCCGTCTTTTCCTTGTTCCCACCGGAGACCGCCTGCCATGAGCACTGCCGAGACAATGTCCACCCCATTGGCGCAGACGCCGTTACCAGACATGCCAGTGCCAGAGGGGCCCTACATCGCGCTTGAAAACCTGCGAAAAGCCTATCGCATCGGCGGCCAGACGATCCCGATCTTTTCCGGTCTCGACCTTGCCATTCCGCGCGGTGATTTCGTCGCCATCATGGGCCCCTCGGGCTCTGGAAAATCGACGCTGCTCAACATGCTCGCCGGCATAGACCGGGCCGATGGCGGCACGCTTCGCATCGGCAACAGCCGTCTCGACCAGATGGGAGAGGGCGCGCGGGCGGCCTGGCGGGCGCATCACATGGGCATCGTTTTTCAGTTCTACAATCTCCTGCCCATGCTGACGGCGGCCGAAAACGTCGAGCTGCCGCTGCTTCTAAAACCGTTGTCGGCGCGCGAACGGCGAGCGCGGGTTGCAAAAGTGCTCGATCTTGTCGGTCTTGCCGGACGGGAAAAGCAGAGGCCGGGCCTGATGTCCGGCGGCCAGCAGCAGCGTGTCGGCATCGCGCGCGCCATCGTGTCGGATCCGGATCTTCTGCTCTGCGACGAACCGACCGGCGATCTCGACCGCGCATCCGCCGATGCGGTGCTCGACATGCTGCGCTTTCTCAACACTGAGATGAAGAAGACCATCGTAATGGTGACGCATGATCCGCAGGCCGCCCTTCAGGCGCGCCGCACGCTGCATCTCGACAAGGGCCAGTTTCTGGAAGAGACGAGGGCCGCCGGATGACACTGTTTGATCTTGCCCGCCGCAATGCCTGGCGAAAACCCCTGCGCACCGTGCTGCTCATCGTCTGCGTGGCCGTTGCCTTCCTGATCCATGGGCTGACCGCAAGTTTTCTCGCCGGCTCGCAAGGCGCCTCAGCCGCAAGCGAGGATATTTTGGGCGTGATGAGCGCCGGCGGTCGCGGCCAATCCCTGCCCATGGCGGCGCGGGCGCGGCTGGCTGTTGATCCCGATATCGCAGCCATTGCCCCCCTCGTTCGCCTGCGCGGTTTTGTCGGTACGGAAAAGAATGTCGTTGCCGTCAGTGCTGTCGATCCCGCCCTGATGATGGCGGTCAATGGCAAGAGCCTTGGCCTCACGCCGGCGCTGGTGGCTGCCATGGGCACGGCGCGCGATACGCTGCTTGTCGGGCGCGCCCTTGCCGATGCGCAAGGCTTTGTGGTTGGCCAGTCGGTCACGGTCAGCGCCTTTGCCATGGCGCGGCAGGATGGCAGCCGCGACTGGCGTTTTACCATCGCCGGCATTTTCGAGGGCGAAAACGCTTCCACCGACACCTATTTCAGCATTGCCCGCCTGGACTACGTCGATGCGGCCCGCGCAAAAGGCCGCGATACCGTGGATGCCTTCGTCGTGCGCCCGAAGGCCGGCGCTGATGCGGCTCGCCTTGCCGCCCGCATCGATCAGCAATTTCAAAACTCCGCCTCGCCAACGCGCACCCAGTCGGAAAAGCAGTTTCTCGAAGCGTTCCTGCGTCAATATGCCGATGTTGGCCTCATCGTGAACCTCGTCGTGGGTGCCGCCTTCGTCACGCTGATGCTGATCGTCGTCAACACCATGGTGTTTGCCGTGCGCGAACGCCGCTTCGAGATCGGTGTGTTGAAAACGCTCGGCTTTTCGCAAAAGGCGATCCTGGCGCTGATCCTTGCCGAAACGCTGTTCGTGCTGTCGCTCGGCGGCGGGGCGGGGCTGGTGCTCGCAAAACTCCTGACGATTCTGGCCGGCCCCGAGCTTGGCCTTGTCATGACGCCGCTCATCGTCTTGCGGGCGCTCGGCCTCATCGTGGTGCTCGGGTTTTTGACGGGCGCGCTGCCAGCCTTCAATGCGCTGAAAACCCCCATTGTCTCAGCCTTCAGAACGAGGTGATCCATGTCTTTCCGACAAACGCGCGTGATGATCCGCGCCGCCCTCACAAGCCTTCCCCGGCGCCTTGCGCTCTCTGCCTCCATGGCGCTTTCGGTGGCGCTGGTGGTGTCGACGCTTGCGGGCTTTCTCGCCATGGCGCGCGGGTTTGAACTGGCGCTGGCCGGCGCCGGTTCGCCGCTGGTGGCCGTCGTTCTCGGCGGCGGCACCAACCAGGAAAGCGGTTCCGCCATTCCCCCCGGCACCGTCCACGCGCTCTCGGTTCTGCCTGCCGATACGGGCCTTGCGCGGGATGCCGCCGGCCATCTTCTGATGTCGCGCGAAATCGTCGTGCCTGTCGATCTGGCAGAGGCTGAGGGCGGGGCGTCGCGAACGCTTGCGCTGCGTGGCATGGATGCGGCCGGTGCCGTCCTCCGCGACGGCGTGACGCTGACGCAAGGGCATCTGTTTTCAGGTGGTGCGCGGGACATCGTCATCGGCGCCCGCATTGCCCGCGAATTTAACCTGCATGTCGGGGATGTGCTGCGGCTTGGGCCGGTGGACTGGACGGTTGCCGGCGAATTTGCAGCCGGCGGCAGCGCGTTTGAATCCGAACTCTGGGCAGATCTGGAGACGGTGCGCGCCACCTTTGACCGGCAGGGGGAGGTGCAGAGCGTCAAGCTGCGCCTCACCGATCCCGCAGCCCTCATCACGCTCCGCGAAAACCTTGCAAAAATCACGGAAACGCCGCTCACCGCCGTCAGCGAAGCCGAACTTTATGCCGGACAATCCGGCCGCACCGCCGGCCTCATCCGCCTGTTCGGTTGGCCGCTCGCCTGCCTGATGGCCATCGGTGCCACGGCCGGTGCGCTGAATACGATGATGAGTTCGGTTTCCGACAGAACCGTGGAGATCGCAACGGTGCGCGCCCTTGGCTTCAGCCGGTTCTCCGCCTTCCTCGCCACCTGGGTGGAGGCGGTGATACTGGCCATCATCGGCACCGTTCTCGGCCTTGCCCTGTCGCTCATCGCCTTCAACGGCTGGCAGGCAAGCACGATCGGTGCCAACAATGCCCGCATGTCGTTTGATCTTGCCGTGACGCCGGATGTGATGGTCTGGGCGGGCCTCCTCGGCCTTCTCATCGGCCTCATCGGCGGCGCGCTGCCGGCGCTTGCGGCAACACGCGTGCCGCTGACGGCAGCACTGAGGGCACGGGGCTAGTGTTTTTGGGGAGCGATCTCGAATGGGAGAAAATGCCCGCTGATCAGTCTTCAGCAGGCGGGGCGGGACCGGTGGTATTCACCGGGGCCGCCGAGTCGTTGGGCCGGCGCATCAGCAAAGGGACCGCGCCAGTGTCTGGGGCGGATCCCGTTGCGGCATTGCGGGCTGTCAGCGCTGGCGCGCCTTGCGGTTGGCGTAGCGGCGGTCGCGTTCTGCCTTGCGGGCGGCTTCGTCGTCGAGAACGCGGCTGACGCGGTTCTTGTTGGCGGCGTCGCGGGCATCGGCTTCGGCGGTTGCGGCAGCAGCAAGGGCGGCCGCGCGCTCGGCGGCTTCCGCTTCGATGCGGTTCTTCTCGTCAAGCTTTGCCTGGTCGCGTTCGGCGCGGCGCGCGTCGCGGGCTTCGGCAATCGCCAGGCGCTCGGCCTGCTTGGCTTCCCGGTTCGGTTCCGCGGCCTGCATGGCAGCCCGATAGGCTGCAAGCTGTGCTGCCTTTGCCTCGGCGGCAGTTCCGCGACGCTCGGAAATCTCGTTGTTTCGAATGTTTTTCAAATCTCTGTCCCGTTTGAAGATGTCGTGCCGATGAAAGTTAGGGTTTTTTGACCCGTTTGGAAGGGGTGGCGGCAGGCTTCAGGCTGTCCTGAAGATCCCGCTGAAGGCGCGCTTCCCTGAGCCGCGCCGTCTTGTCGTCGCGGGCTTTTGTAATGGAGTCCAGTTCTTCCACCGCATGCGCATTGGCAAAGAACTGCGTCTGCGTGGCGCCGAAGGCCTTTTCGGCCTGCTGGCGGGATTTGCTGTAAGTCTCTGTCATGATGTTCCCTTCCCGGGAAGGGCCGGCGCATGCACGCGGGCCGTGAGCATCCAGGAGAACGGCCGGGCCAGCGCGGCCGCGGCAATAAAAAAGGCCAGGCAATTTTTGCCTGACCTCGCTTGGTACACTTGCTTTCGACAGTGCCAGTACATCCGTGGTCAAGGGAAAGCAGATACCGAATTAAGCAGCCTGAAGATTGCAGGCCGACATCTTGCCCGACTTCGAGTCGCGCTCGAGGTCGTAGGAAACCTTCTGGCCTTCGACGATTTCGCGCATTCCAGCGCGTTCGACAGCCGAGATGTGAACGAAGGCGTCAGCGCCGCCGTTGTCAGGCTGAATGAAGCCGAAGCCCTTGGTGGAATTAAACCATTTAACTGTGCCCGTGGTCATGATGAACCCTTTCTAAGCAATACGTGAGGAACCCCGAAGCGGAAGCCTCGTGGATGGCGATAACGATTGTTTTGAAAGGAAAGGTTCGTTCAGGGCGCGGTGCTAATCGCGCGGTAACCAAAGCTCAGCAAGCAAAATATCGATGACCCATACCTAAGGGCTGGTGTCTTCATTGTCAATTTTTATTTTCGCGACTTCGGAAATGCCCATCCTGAGAGCTGGCCTATCCGCATGCTGAAGACCACAGATATCAGGCCTTCCTCAGCGCATTCTCGGCCTTTCGGGAAACGGTGCGCCGGCCATCGGTGCGCGGTGGATGTCAACGGCAAGGCCCAGTGATCTCGCCTTTTCCGGGGTGAGCCTGGCCAGGCTTTCCTCGGGCGTGCGGCCGGTGGTGTCCTGCGCGGCAAACGAGAGGGCGGCTGCGGGCAGGCGCAGGCGGGCAAGATATTGGCGGACGCGGCCGATGCCTCGTTCGCTCAGCACCCTGCGCCCGTCCGTCTCCAGACGATAGGAGGCGTGAAAGACGATGAGCGAGTCTGCCGACATGATGCGGGGCGTGCCGGCAAGCCAGATGAGCGCGCAGGCGGAGGCGCAAAGCGATGAGGGCGCGACGCTGGTGGCATACCGCTTGGCGGCAATCTGCGTGCCGATGGCAAGCGCCGGTTCCAGTTCGCCGCCGGGGCTTGTGAGCCGCACCGTGGCGCCGGGATATTTTCGGGCGATGGCCGAAAACCGCTGCGCGTCACCGGCAATGATCTGGCCGGAGACCGTGATCAGGCCGAAGCCGGGGGCGATCTCGATGCCGGTGATCTCTGCCGCAAATGCGTGCGCGGGCATGACCAGGCAGGCGGCAGTCGCGAGGGCTCTTGCGAGCGCCCGAAGCTTTCGCAAGAAAGAAGAGGAGGGCCGGGCGGTGCGATCCCGCGTGGTCGCATCAGGTGTGGCGCCGGGTGGCTGAATGTATGCGGATGTGCGGCCCATAGGCGTCTCCGACGGCCTGCAACAACGATTTTCTCAAAGGCCGCCTTTAATCCAGCATCCCGGAGTTGAGGGCTTTTTCGTGACATGCGCCGCATGGCAAGTGCTGCAGCAGGAACACCCGGTGGCGCTGGTGGCGCCACCGGGTGTCAAAAGTATCATTCGGCGGTCAGAAGCTCGGTGCAGTAGCTCGGGCCATTGGCGCCGGGGCGGTCTGCGACGACGTTGATCGCCTGGATGTGGTAGTTCTGATCGGTGACGATCTGCGCGCTGCAGTTGACGCTCATCGAGCGGCCGTCCTTCGTCTTGATGCGCTGGAAGCCGCCGCGCCAGTTGTAGGTGGTCTGCGAACCGGAGGTGACATCGCTATAGGGCGGCGCAAACCGCGCAAAGAACACACCGGCCGACTGGCCTTTCCATCGCGCCTCGATCGGCGAGGGCGGCGTCGCCGTCGTGGCGCAACCGGACAGCACGCCGGCAAGTGCTGCGAGCGCAATCAAGCGGTAGTTCATCTCTCGTAAACCCTTCTCATCTCTCGTGAAACGGCAATCTTGCAGCCATCTTCAAACGCAAATCGGCATGGCGGAGCACAAGCCGTGGCGCGCGGCCAAGGCCGATGTGCCTGAAGAGGCGCACTAGCAGATTTGCGGGGGTATCCGCGAGAGGGCGCTGCACACGCCGTGAAAATAAACCGCTGCTTTCACTTTTTTGTCACGCGCTGGCGCATTTGTGTCGCGCAATGGCACGTATGAGTCAGGCCGTTTCACAGTGAGGCAATGTCCTGTGGAGGCTGTGCCATAACGGCTGATTTGCTGCTGACCACTGATTGCGTCGTGGAACCTTTGCGGTTATATTTCATTCCTGTGACGGTGGCGTGTGGAGGCGTGCCGTCACGGAGGAGGAAGAATGATGATGATGAAACTTTACCACTCGCCCTATGTGCTGTCGCTCAACATCTCGATGCTGATGTGGGCAGTCATTCTATGGTCGGTGTACCGTCTGGTCTTTTGACTGCCGGTTTTCTATCGATGCTTATGTTTCCGTGGTGCAGGCTGTATCAAGATCCTTCAGCGATACACGTGCATCACGGTTACGTAATTTGAAAATTACATAAACATCTGTTTTTCGTTGTCAACAAGTTCTTCTACCGATCCTGTTTTTTCTTCCCGACCGCCGTTGCTTATTTCAGGCTTCCGGAGATACTGGTTGCAATCATCTAGGGTTGCGACACGGATCTGGAAAGCAACGCATGTTCGAAAAACTCCGTCCATTCATCGGTTTTTCCGTCGCGCACCGCATGGCGGGTCGAGTGCTGCCGGTGACCGTGGCTGAAGGGTTCAGGGAGACAGGGGTGTGAGGCGGGGCCGCAGCGAGCGCACAACGCTGATGGACGTGGCCAATCGCGCCGGGGTGAGTGCCATAACCGTTTCGCGGGTGCTGCGGGAGCCGGAAAAGGTCTCCCCCAATCTTCGCCAGCGCATTCTCGATATCATCGATGACATGGGTTATGTGCCCGATCAGGCGGCGCGGGCGCTGGCCAGCCGCCACAATTCCACTTTCGGGGTTCTGGTGCCCTCGCTCACCAACCGCGCCTTCCTCGGTTTTATGCAAGGGGTGGAGGAACGGGTGCGCGACAGCACGTTCCGCATCCAGTATGCCAACACGCACAATTCCGTGGAGGAGGAAAAGCGCCAGGTTCGGCTGCTGATGTCGCAGAACACGGCGGGCATCGTGCTCGGTGGCCTTGAAGGGCTGGACGAGATCAGTGACCTGATCCGCCGCGCCAATTGCACCGTCATCCAGGTGGTCGATGTTGGCATCGAGACGGCGGGGGCAGCGATTGCGGTCGATCATGCGGCCGCCGCCGAGGCTGCCACCCGCCATCTGCTCGCCTGCGGTTATCGCAGCATCGCCCTTCTCGGGGGCACGCCCGACGAGCGCGGACGCCGTCGCACGGAAGGTTATGCGCGTGTGCTGCAGGAAGCCGGGCTCTACGATCCCGATCTCATCCACCACGAAAATGCCACCACCACAACCCAAATGGGCTGCCGTCTGCTGCGCCGGGCCTTGAAGGTTCGTCCCGGCATCGATGCGGCCTTCTGCCAGAACGACGATCTGGCGCTTGGCGTGCTGTTTGAGGCGCAGCGGCTGGGAAAATCCGTGCCTGATGAATTTGGCATCTGCGGTTATAACGATCTCGATTTTTCCGCCGTGATGAACCCGCCGCTCACCACGGTGCGCACGCCCCTCTTCGAAATGGGTTACCGCGCCGGCGACCTCCTGATCCGCAGCGCCGAGGGTAACGCCATCGAACGTCAGACCATCAAGCTCGGTTTCGAACTGATCGAACGCCGCACCACGCGCAAGCGCGAGGGGTAGGTTAGAGGGGATCGGGAAGGTGCCCTCTCTGCCCTGCCGGGCATCTCCCTCACAAGGGGGAGACCTGCTCGGCGTCACGTCTGAATCCAGCAACCGCGTCCTGACTTTATCGCCTCAAGAACGCAGCACTTGTGACACACTGATCGCGATTGGATGTCTCAGTGCCCTGCCGTTCTGTGGTTCTCCCCCCTTGTGGGGGAGATGGCCGGCAGGCCAGAGAGGGTTCGTCTGCTCCTGCACGTCAACCTCGCACCCCATCCCCCCAGCAAGCGCGCAGCAAAAAGCCGGCCGAGGCATCGCCCCGGCCGGCTCATCTTTTCAATCCCAAAACCCTATTCGATTTCGCCAAACAGGTCGGCGGCGCGGGCGGCGCTGATGCGGCGCAGGTCAACCTCGTCGCGGCGGGCGGCGAAGGCCTCGCTGGCCATCAACTCGTCGGCGAGGTCTGCCGGAAGCGACATCAGCACGCGCTGGCCGTCGCGGTGAATGCCGCCAAGGTCGGTGCGCTTGGCCGTCACCATGCCGCCGGCCACCGTATTGTTGGTGTCGGGGTCGATGATGATGAAGGCACCAGTGGCGCGGTTCTGCTCGTAGGGGTCGAACACGGCCACTTCGTCAAAGGTCAGATGCACCTTGCCGATGGCGTTCATCGAAAGGGTTTCGTGGTGCGGTTTCCATTTGCCGGAGGAAAGCTCCAGCTGGGAGGTGGGCGTGATCGTCACGCGCTGGCGCCGCGCGCCGCTTTTCAGCCAGTAGCGCTTGGCAGGCTCGATGCCGCCCGGCTGCAGCGCCACCAGATGCGCATCGAAGTTAAGGCCGGTCATCGGCTGGCCGTCCATGGAAACGATCATGTCGCCGCGTGACACGTCCACCTGCCGGTCGAGCACAAGCGTCACGGCGTCGCCCGCCACGGCTGCGTTACGCACGAGGTCGAAGGTGACGATGCGGCTGACGTTTGCGACCATGCCTGATGGCAGGATGGTGACGCTGTCGCCGGGCTTGATCGAGCCGCCGGCCACCGTTCCCTGATAACCGCGAAAACTTTCGCCGGGGCGCGAGACACGCTGTACCGGCAGGCGGAAACCGCCGGCCTGGGCGGAGCGCGTGGTGGCAAGCTCCAGCGTTTCGACAAGGCTCGGGCCTTCGTACCACGGCATGGCGGCGCGTCCGTCATAAACGACGTTTTCGCCCTTCAGCGCCGACATCGGGATGGCGGTGACCTGACGCACGCCAAGCGACAGCGCCAATTCCTTGAAATCATGGCTGATCTTTTCAAAGATCGCCTTGTCGTAGGAGACGAGATCGATCTTGTTGACGGCGAGCACGAACTGCTTGATGCCCATCAGCGAGGCGATGGTGGCATGGCGGCGCGTCTGTTCGAGAAGGCCGGCACGGGCATCGACAAGCAGGATGGCAAGATCGGCCGTCGAGGCGCCGGTTGCCATGTTGCGGGTATATTGCTCATGGCCGGGCGTATCGGCCACGATAAAGGAACGCCGGTCGGTGGCGAAATAACGATAGGCGACATCGATGGTGATGCCCTGTTCGCGCTCGGCCTGGAGCCCGTCCAGCAGCAGGGCGAAATCGGGCAGGCCAAGATCGTTCTGGCTGCCGCTGTCACGACGCAACGTCGCGGCCTGATCTTCCTTCACCGCCTTCGTGTCCCACAGAAGGCGGCCGATCAGCGTCGACTTGCCGTCATCCACAGAGCCGCAGGTGATGAGGCGCAGCGGGCGGCTGTCGCGCACGGCCTTTACCGGTTCGGCAAACGGAACGACATTGCTGGCCACCGTCTGGGCCGTCTTGGTGTTCTGAGCGGTCATCAGAAATATCCTTCGCGCTTCTTCTTTTCCATCGAGCCGGACTGGTCGCGGTCGATGGCGCGGCCCTGACGTTCGGAGACGGTTGCGATTTCAAGTTCGGCGATCACCTCGTCCAGCGTCGTTGCCGTCGAGCGGATGGCGCCGGTCAAGGGGAAGCAGCCAAGTGTGCGGAAGCGGATCATGCCCTGCTGCACGGTTTCGCCGGGCAGAAGCTCAAGGCGCGGATCTTCGGCAAGGATCATCATGCCGTCACGTTCCACGTAAGGGCGTTCCGCTGCGTAATAGAGCGGCACCAGCGGAATGTTTTCCGCCTGGATGTAGCGCCAGATATCCACTTCCGTCCAGTTGGACAGGGGGAAGGCGCGCACGCTTTCGCCCTTGCGGATCATGCCGTTATAGATGTTCCACAGTTCCGGGCGCTGGTTGCGCGGGTCCCAGCGGTGTTCCGGTGTGCGGAAGGAATAGATGCGCTCCTTGGCGCGGCTTGCCTCCTCGTCACGGCGCGCGCCGCCAAAGGCTGCATCATATCCGCCGGCATCCAGCGCCTGTCGCAGCGCTTCCGTCTTCATGATGTCAGTGTAAAGCGCCGAGCCGTGGCTGAACGGGGTGACGCCTTCGCTCTTGCCGCGCGGGTTGGTGTAGGTGACGAGGTCCAGATCGTATTTTTCCGCCATCAGGTCGCGAAACGCGATCATCTCGGCAAACTTCCAGCCGGTATCGATATGCAGCAGCGGGAAGGGAACACGCCCCGGAAAGAAGGCCTTTCGCGCCAGATGCAGCAGCACGGAGGAATCCTTGCCGATGGAATAGAGCATCACCGGCTTGTCGAATTCGGCGGCCACTTCGCGAAAAATGTGGATCGCTTCGTTTTCCAGCGCCTTCAGGTGCGGATCGAGCGGTGGCTTGGCGACCTGGTCCTTGGAATGCGGATCGTATTCGGAGGTGTGGATATGCATCTTGTCTTTCCTGGGGTTTTTCGCCCTGTGTCTTTTTCTGACGTGCCGCTGTTTGCCACCCTCAGCCTCTCACCGCGTTTGGGAAACATGTTCCCGGTGGGGAGAGGAGAGGGAGGCCGAAAAAGTCAGGCCATCATTCAGTTCTGGGTGGGGATGAGGGAGGAGGCGGACGGTTCGGGCACATGAGGTTCGGGCACATGCAGGCCGCATTCGCGTTTTTCGTCGTTTTCCCACCACCATCGGCCGGCGCGTTCGTTTTCGCCGGGCTTGATGGCGCGCGTACAGGGTTCGCAGCCGATGGAGGGATAACCACGGGCATGTAGCGGGTTCACCGGAACATCCATGGCTTCGACATGGGCGTTGATCGCCTCGAGCGACCAGTCGGCGAGCGGGTTGATCTTGAGGAGACCCCGCTCGGCGTCATACTCGGCAAAGGGCGTGGTGGCGCGGTTGCCGGACTGGCCGCGACGAAGGCCGGTGATCCAGATGTCGGCGCCAGCCAAAGCCTCGGTGAGAGGCTTCAGCTTGCGCACATGACAGCAGGCGTGGCGGGCTTCCACGCTGTCATAAAAACCATTGAGGCCGTATTGCGCGGCAAAACCTTCGATATCGGCAGGTTTGGGATAAAAGCGCTTGATGGTGATGCCGTAGCGCTCCTCGGTCTCGCCGATCAGCGCCACGGTCTCGGCAAACAGCCGTCCGGTCTCCAGCGTCGAAACCTCGATCGGCAGTTGGTGCGTGCCGATCTCGGCGGTGATCACCTGATCCTCGATGCCGAGCGAGGTGGTAAACACGGCGCGCCCAAGGCCTGCTGCCAGCGACAGCCGGCCGGCAAGAGGAAGCGCTGCAAGTTTAGCGTCGAGCGAGGCGATGTCCTGAAGTGTCTGATGCAAGGTCATGAAGCAAAATCCGCTGTGTTGCCAAGGGTTATGCCATGACCGGGCTGCGGGAGACAGAAACAGGGATTTGAAGCGTGCGCGCGTAAGAGCAAATATCTCTAGAAAACGCCGCTTCCCGAGAAAACTTGGCGCCTGCCGGCAAAAACCTGCGCGCGGCTCCCATTGAGGGGGCTGATCCGTTTGTATTTCCGGTGGATTTGGGGTAGTGCGGGGACGCGGCTTGAACGCGCCCGGGGCACCCGCTCCGGCTTGCGTGTGGCGGGCCGTGCGCATGCCTCTCCACGCCCTGTCGACCGCCATTCCCGACGATCCTGTTGCCGGGGTTTCCAGAGGTCAACTCGCAATTCGATCTCGCTGATGGAACCTTGATGATTTCGCAGAAAGCCAAATATGCCCTGCGGGCGTTGACCGCTCTGGCGCAAGCCGACACCGAGCGTCCGCTGATGATCTCGGAAATCGCCACGCAGCAGGCCATTCCGAAGAAATTCCTCGAGCAGATCCTTCTGGAACTGAAGCGGAACGGCATCGTGGAAAGCCGACGCGGCAAGCAGGGCGGTTATCTGCTGCTGAAGCCGGCGCAGGACATCACCTTTGGCGAAATCCTGCGGCTGATCGATGGGCCCATCGCGCCGCTGCCATGCCTGTCACAGACGGCCTATCGCCGCTGCGAGGATTGCGATGGCGAACACCTCTGCGAAATCCGCCACGTGTTTGCCCGCGTTGCCGATGCCAGCCGCGACGTGCTGTTTTCCACCACCATCGCCGATGCTGTCGGCGGTGTCGAAGACGCGCGGGCCTTGGATCTTGCCATCGCCTGAACCGGCATCCACCTGAAAAACCGGCTTGAAGGAAGGATCCGGCGCAGAATTTCTGTCGCCATCCACCCGTTTTGCGCGCCCGTCATGGATGAAGTTTGCGCGTCTGATGCTTCCCACCATCCGCGTTTTGCGCCACATTGCCGTCTCGCATCCCATTCTTTGTTGTCGATTTGCGGCGCAGGGAAACAGTTTTGCCTTCTGCGTCAGCCCGATTGACCAACTCTACCTGTTCAGTAGACATTAACGTGGCATTCCGATGGAGGGACCGTCATGAAGAGACTGAAGAATGGGTTGGGCGCCATTGCGCTTGGAATTTCGCTCAGTGTCGGCCTCGTGGCCCCGGCTTTTGCCGATACGACATTGCTCAATGTCTCCTATGATCCGACCCGCGAGTTCTACAAGGAGTTCAACGCGGCCTTTTCCAAACACTACAAGGCCGAAACCGGCGAAACCGTCACCATCCAGCAATCGCATGGCGGCTCCGGCAAGCAGGCCCGCTCGGTCATCGACGGTCTGGAAGCCGATGTGGTGACGCTGGCACTCGAAAGCGACATCAACGCCATCGTCGACAATGGCGGCAAGATCAAGCCGGACTGGCGCGGACGTCTTGCCAACAATTCCTCTCCCTATACCTCCACCATCGTGTTCCTGGTGCGCAAGGGCAACCCGAAGGGCATCCATAACTGGGGCGACCTCGTCAAGGGCGATATCCAGATCGTGACGCCGAACCCGAAGACCTCGGGCGGTGCGCGGTGGAATTATCTCGCCGCCTGGGCCTGGGCCAACGAAGAGTTCAAGGGCGATCAGGCCAAGATCAAGGCCTATGTCGCCGATCTCTACAAACGCGCGCCGGTTCTCGACAGCGGTGCCCGCGGCTCCACCGTCACCTTTGCGCAGCGCGGCATTGGCGATGTACTGCTTGCCTGGGAAAACGAGGCTTATCTCGCCGGCCAGGAATTCGGCGAGGACAGCTTTGACATTATCGTGCCGCCGATCTCCATCCTTGCCGAGCCGCCGGTTGCCGTGGTCGACGCCAATGTCGATGCCAAGGGCAGCCGCAAGGTGGCCGAGGCCTATCTGCAATATCTTTATTCGGATGAAGGCCAGAACCTGGCTGCCAAGCACTTCTATCGCCCGGCAAAACCCGAGGTGGTGGCGCCTGAGCTTTTGAAGAAACTGCCTGACGTGAAGCTCGTCACCATCGACGATCCGATCTTCGGCGGCTGGAAGAAGGCCCAGCCCGAGCATTTCGGCGATGGCGGCATCTTCGACCAGATCTACAAGCTGGGCCGCTAAGCTCACTTTATATATAGGGGAACCGGAGGGCATCCTTTCGCATGACAAAAACAGCCACTTCGCGGTGGCGATGGAAACAGCCGAGCATCATCCCGGGTTTCGGGTTGACGCTCGGCTTTTCGCTCGCCTACCTGTCGCTGATCATTCTCATCCCACTCACGGGCCTTGTGTGGCGCACGGCGTCGCTCGGATGGGGGCAATTCTTTTCCATCCTTTTCGATGAGCGCACGCTTGCTGCTCTTTATATATCCTTCGGGACCGCGCTGATTGCTGCCGTGGTCAATGCCGTGTTCGGCGTTTTGATCTGCTGGATCCTGGTGCGCTACGATTTTCCCGGCCGCCGGTTGATCGATGCGATGGTGGACCTGCCGTTTGCGCTGCCGACGGCCGTTGCCGGCATCGCGCTTGCCTCGCTTTATGCGCCAAAAGGCTGGATCGGCGCGTTCTTCACGCCCTTTGATATCCGCATTGCATTTACCCCCATCGGCATCGTCGTGGCGCTCATCTTCATCGGCCTGCCCTTCGTGGTGCGCACCGTGCAGCCCGTGATGGAAGAGATCGACCGCGAGGTGGAGGAGGCGGCGGCAACGCTTGGTGCCAACCGTTTCCAGACCATTTTCAAGGTGCTGCTGCCGGGGCTTGCCCCGGCTGTGCTCACCGGCTTTGCGCTCGCTTTTGCCCGCGGCGTCGGTGAATACGGCTCGGTGGTCTTCATCGCCGGCAATATCCCTTACGTCTCGGAAATCGCACCGCTCCTCATCGTCATCCGGCTGGAGGAGTTCAATTATGCCGGCGCCACGGCGGTTGCCACCATCATGCTCGCCATCTCCTTTGCCATGCTGCTGGTCATCAACCTCATCCAGGCCTGGAGCCGCAGGAGGTATGGTTATGTCTGATGTTTTGAGAGGTGCCTTAAAGAAGAACCCCTCCCAACCCTCCCCACAAGGGGGAGGGCTTAACCCAGCCGCACCCTCTGATGCAGGAACGCAGCGCTTGCCACGTCGGTTCTCCCCCCTCGTGGGGGGGCCGAAGGACGGGGCGAGACCCGTGGCTCGACCCCGGTCGCCCGGCAGGGCAGAGAGGGTCTTGTCTCATGTCTAAGTCCGCCCGCACCACACATTTCCGCAATCCCGCCGATGAAAGCCCGCTGGTAAAACTGCTGCTGATCCTGATCGGCCTCGCGTTCCTCGGCTTCTTCCTGTTCCTGCCGCTCGTCGGCGTTTTCGTCGAGGCGTTCCGCAAGGGGGCTGAAGCTTATGTCGAGGCGCTGGTGGAGCCGGATGCGGTGTCGGCCATCAAGCTGACCCTGCTGGTGGCCGTTATTGCCGTGCCGCTCAACCTCGTTTTCGGCGTGGCCGCCGCCTGGGCGATTGCCAAGTTCGAATTCAAGGGCAAGGCCTTCCTCACCACGCTGATCGACCTGCCGTTTTCCATCTCGCCGGTCATTTCCGGCCTCGTCTACGTGCTGCTGTTCGGCAGCCAGAGCGTGCTCGGGCCGTGGTTGAAAAGCTATGGCATCGAGATCCTGTTTGCCGTGCCGGGCATCGTGCTCGCCACCGTCTTCGTGACCTTCCCCTTCGTTGCGCGCGAACTGATCCCGCTGATGCAGGACCAGGGCACGGGCGATGAAGAGGCGGCCCTGTCGCTTGGGGCGTCCGGCTGGCAGACTTTCTGGTTCGTGACGCTGCCCAATATCAAATGGGGCCTGCTGTACGGCGTGCTTCTCTGCAACGCGCGCGCCATGGGCGAATTCGGTGCCGTCTCGGTGGTTTCAGGCCATGTGCGGGGGCTCACCAACACCATGCCGCTGCATGTGGAAATCCTCTACAACGAGTATAATTTCGTTGCAGCCTTTGCCGTGGCCTCGCTTCTGGCAGCACTTGCCCTCGTCACGCTTGCTCTCAAAACACTTCTGGAACTGCGGTTCGGCGCCGGTGGCGCTGGCGGCCGCCGGCATTGAAAGGCGCAACTCCCATGGACGTCACCATCAACCACATCCGCAAGGAATTCGCCCGCTTTCCGGCCCTGAACGATGTCTCGCTCGATATCCGCTCGGGCGAGCTGATCGCGCTGCTTGGCCCCTCCGGTTCCGGCAAAACGACGCTTTTGCGCCTCATCGCCGGTCTCGATCAGCCGACAGAGGGAAAAATCCTGTTCGGCGATGAAGATGCCTCGCACCGCACCGTGCAGGAGCGCAATGTCGGCTTCGTGTTCCAGAGTTATGCGCTGTTTCGCCATATGACGGTCGCCGAAAACATCGCCTTTGGCCTGAAAGTGCGCCCCAGCGCCACCCGTCCGCCCAAGGCCGAGATCCGCAAACGCGTGGCCGATCTGCTCGACATGGTGCAGCTGACCGGGCTCGACAAACGGTATCCGAACCAGCTGTCGGGCGGCCAGCGCCAGCGCGTGGCGCTTGCCCGCGCCATGGCCATCGAACCGCGCATCCTGCTCCTCGACGAGCCGTTTGGCGCGCTGGATGCCAAGGTGCGCAAGGAACTGCGCCGCTGGCTGCGCGAGTTTCACGATCGCACCGGCCACACCACCGTTTTCGTGACGCACGACCAGGAAGAGGCGCTGGAACTTGCCGACCGTGTCGTCGTCATGAGCCAGGGCAAGATCGAGCAGGTGGGCACCGCCGACGATGTCTATGACCGGCCGGGCTCGCCCTTCGTTTTTTCCTTCATCGGCTCCTCGTCGGAACTGCCGGTGACACTTGCGGGTGGTGGCGTCCGTTTCAACGGCCGCCCGATCGGTATCGGCGCGGCGGGAGAGGGGCCAGTGGACGGCAAGGCCCGCCTGTTCTTCCGCCCGCAGGATGTGGTGCTGATGGACGCAGCCGATGCGCTGTCGGGTAAGGTCACCGCCTGTCGACGCCTTGCCGGCACCCGCATCGCCGAAATCGACATTTCCAACGGCGAGGCCAAGGGCGGCAAGCCGCATCACGTCGAAATCGAGGTGCCGCTCGATGCGCCGGTGACGCTCGGGGCTGACCTCTCCTTCCGTCCAACCCGCTGGCGGCTGTTTTTCGAGGGCTGACCGAGGGCCGTCGATCCCGGGCATGACAATTCGGGATCGGCGCACGGGCGTTGAAAGCGTTTTGCGCGTGCATTGCAGTATAAGATGTTTTGCATCCGGACGCCTCAGATATTGACTGCCCGGACCGATGTCTTATGCCTAGTGCGCCTGACAACATTCTGCACGCGATTGTCCAGCTGCAGCATTGTCGTCTGGCAACACTTGGGGGAATGACCGACAATCAGTGACGCCGTATCTGGACCACGCCCGGGACCGGTTTTCACGCATTCGAAACCTTGGCGCTTACGTCTTGGTTTACGTCTACGTGCCATAAGCTTGAGACCATGCAGGACTTTTATGTGCCACTGCCGGACTTTTAAGCTTTGACGGGCCAGACATGGATATGCTTTCGACAGATCCTGACACGATGATGCGAGTTGGCGACGACCTGACCGACCGGCAGATGCCCATGCCGGTGGCACGGCACGTTGGTGCGCAGGGGGAAGTGGACGGGGGACCCCGCAGCATGACCGCCCGGCTGCTGGCCTTTGCCGCCCTGCTGCTCAGCGTGCGGCCGGGCCGCCCCACCTTCGGCTTTGCCTGTCTTCTCGTCTTTACAGCCTGTGCGCTGGCGGATGTTTTTCTGGAGGAGGGGTTGCTCGCCCTGCCTCTGTGGCTCGGCATTCCCATGCCGGAGGGGACCGGTTCGACGCTGTCGCTGACGCTGGTGGCCGGCGCATGGGCGGGGCGGCGCATCCTGCGCCCGGCTCCGCAGGTCCGGTGCCGCCCGACGTCCGAGGATCTTGCCCGCGCTGCCGAGATTGTCGCGCGCCATCCCAATGCCAGCGCAGGCCTCGTACGGCTGGGCGACAAACATGTGCTGTTTTGCGAAGACCGCGAGGCTTTCATCATGTATGCCCGCCACAACCGCTCCTGGGTGGCACTGTTCGACCCGGTTGGTCCGCGTGAAAAATGGCCGGGGCTGGTGATGAAATTCATGGATGCGGCCCGCGCCGATGGCTGCCGCCCGGTGTTTTATCAGGTCTCGCCGGAATTTTTGCCGGCAGCCGTCGATGCGCGGCTGAAACCCTACAAGCTTGGCGAACAGGCGGCGGTGGACCTGACGCGCTTCGACCTGAAGGGCGGCGCCTGGCTAAAATTGCGCCGCTCGATCAACCGGGCCGAGCGCGACGGCCTGGAATTTTCCCTGCTGCAGCCCTGCGATGTGCCGGCCGTGCTGGACGAGCTTTTCTCGGTCTCGCGGCAATGGCTCGCCGCCCACAATGCCGGCGAAAAGGGATTTTCGCTCGGCACGTTCCAGCCGGCCTATGTGGCGGCAAGCCCGGTGGCCGTCGTGCGCATCGAAGGCCGCATCGTGGCATTTGCCAATATCCTGACGGCCGATAATGGCCGGGAAGCCTTCATCGACCTGATGCGCCATGTGCCCGGCACCCATCGCGGCCTGATGGATCTTTTGTTCGTGCGCACCATGGAAGGCCTGAAGGCGGATGGCTATCGCACGATGAACCTCGGCATGGCGCCTCTGGCCGGCCTCAGCGACCACCACGCCGCCCCCTTGTGGAACCACATCGGCCGCAAGATCTTCTGCCACGGCGAACGGTTCTACAATTTTCAGGGCGTCCTGTCGTTCAAGTCGAAGTTCGATCCCGCCTGGCAACCCCGTTACCTCGCCGTCGGCGCAGGCGTACCCATCGCATCGCTCTACGATGTCACCATGCTGATCGGCGGCGGGCTGCGCAACATGCTGCGGCGGTAAGAGGTAACGGAAACGAAAACAGCCAGCCCATGCTTGCCGCATGGACTGGCCGTTTTTTTTGAGGCAAAAATCCCCGTCACACCAGAAAGATCGATATGATCGGGAAGGCCGTGAGGAGGATGATACGCAACAGGTCGGCGGTGACGAAGGGCACGATGCCCCGGTAGGTATCGCGCACCGGCACTTCGCGCGACATGGCCGATATGATGAAGAGATTGAGCCCGACAGGCGGTGTGATCATGCCGATCTCGGCCACCATCAGCACCAGAATGCCGAACCAGATGGCAAAGTGCTCCGGCGAGAGCCCGAAATCCATCGCCGTCACGATCGGGAAGAAGATCGGGATGGTGAGCACGATCATCGACAGCGAATCCATGATGCAGCCGAAGATGATGTAGAGGACGAGGATGATGATCAGCACCGTCATCGGCGCAAACCCTTGCGCGGTCACCCATTCGGCGCCCATCTGCGGCAGGCGCGAGAAGGCGAGGAACGAGTTGAACACGGTGGCGCCGAGCACGATGAAGAAGATCATGCCGGTGGAAACCGCGGTTTCCTTGAAGCAGGCCAGAAGCGATGCGCGGTCCAGACCGCCATTTTTCCAGGCAACGAGACCAGCCGCCGCAGCACCGACGGCTGCGGCCTGCGTTGGCGTGAACCAGCCGAGATAGATGCCGCCGACCACGAGGAAGAAGATGGCGACCACTGGCCACACCGCAATCAGCGCCGGCAACCGTTCGGCCCAGGGAATGCGCGGTGCCTGTCCGGCGCTATCAGGCTTCAGGCGCACATAGATGGCAATAACCGTGAGATAAGACAGCGCTGCGATGATGCCGGGCACGAAGGCGGCGAGAAACAGCTTGGCGATGTTCTGTTCGGCAAGGATGGCATAGATCACCAGCACCACGGAAGGCGGAATGAGGATGCCGAGCGTGCCGCCGGCGGCAAGCGTTGCGGTGGAAAGCCCGCCCGAATAACCGTGGCGGCGCAGTTCCGGCAGGGCCACCTGCGCCATCGTGGCAGCGGTTGCCAGAGACGACCCGCAGATGGAGCCGAAGCCGGCGCAGGCACCGACGGCTGCCATGGCAACGCCGCCCTTGCGGTGGCCGACGAAGGCGGCGGCCGCATTAAACAGCGCCTGGCTCATGCCGCCGCGCGCGGCAAACTGGCCCATCAGCAGGAAGAGCGGAATGATCGACAGCGAATAATTGACATTCGTCGTCCAGGCGACCGACTTCAGCTGCGACAGGATAGGAACCCATTTGCCGAGCACCAGATAGGTGCCGACAATGCCTGTCCCAAGCATGGCGGCTGCGATCGGTACGCGCAGAAAGATGAGGAGGATGAGGACCGGAAAGGACCAGAGCCCGATTTCAATGCTGGTCATTAGTGGGCTCCCATGGCAGCGACGATGGTGTTGCCGCGGCGGATTTCGCGCAGGTCGAGCAGCACCATGAACAGGCAGACGATGACATTAACGACGAGCAGGGCCAGCGCGATGGCAAAACCCCACCAGATGGGAAGCAGCAGCAGCGGTGTCGTTTCGCCATTCTCGAACTTGTCAACGAAGCCGACATAATGGCGCCAGGTGATGAGGGTCATCAGGGCTGCGATAATGATGTCACCGATCAGCTGGGTCCAGTTCATCGCCTTCGGGCCAAAGGCTGCGATCAGCAGATCGACACCCACATGGCCGCGTTTCAGCTGGCAAAACGGCAGGAAGGCAAACACGGCCAGCCCGCAAAACACCTCCACCAGTTCGATTTCGCCGGGAATGGGGCGGATGGCAAGCGAGCCCAGAATGGAAAGGCCTGTCAGCGCGCAAGCAATGACGAGGTAGAGACCGGCAAACACCACCAGTGCGCCTGCCATGCGGGTGACCACGCG
>JAIXTO010000036.1 GCA_027483885.1 Rhizobiaceae bacterium | reverse complement strand
CGGCCGCCGAGCGCGGTGGCATCGAGATCCGCTACTACAGCATCATCTACGATCTGGTGGATGACGTGAAGGCAGCGATGTCGGGCCTGCTCTCTCCGGAACGTCGCGAGACCTTCCTCGGCAATGCCGAAATCCTGGAGGTGTTCAACATCACCAAGACCGGCAAGGTCGCAGGTTGCCGCGTCGTCGAAGGCAAGGTCGAGCGTGGTGCGGGCGTTCGCCTGCTGCGCGACAACGTCGTCATCCACGAAGGCAAGCTCAAGACGCTCAAGCGCTTCAAGGACGAAGTCTCGGATGTGCCGATGGGTCAGGAATGCGGCATGGCCTTCGAAAACTACGAAGACATCCGCGCCGGCGACACGATCGAGTGCTTCCGCGTGGAACACATCACGCGCACGCTCTGATCGCCTCCAGCCGTCAGACATGATCAACGCCGGGCCCTCAAGCCCGGCGTTTTTTTTGCGCCATGCCGGCGAATTTCTCCCCTGGAAACGGACTTCGGCAAAAGTTGACCACATCAATCGGCTTTCACGGCACAATATAGTTGCCAAACATACTCAAGTTTATTATCGGGTAGGCAACTGGCGTGGCCGCGCAGGACGACTGTGTGCGGCACCGCTTTCGGCGCCCGCCTTCTGCAGCAACGACCAGACCGGCCGGGTGCCCTTGCCTGCGTAAGATCATCCGGAGTTTGCCTGATGCCGATCCCGTCCCTCCCGTCGCCCGCTTTTTCCAGCCGCGTAAAGACCGGTGCAACCGGCGGCCTTGCCGCTGCGGCGATCGCGGTCTCGCTTTTGGCCACCCCCGTCATGAGCCAGACGCCGGCACCGGCGCAGCAGACACCCGCCGTGGAAGCGCCGGCCGTGGAACCGTCTGCCACGCAGCCGCGCCTGGCCCAGCCGGCGACGCCTGCTGCTCCGGGCGGAGAGGGCGCAGGCGCGCAGACCACGCAACCAACAGTCCCCGCCCAGGCCCAGGCTCCTCAACCTGCAACGACGGCACCAGCCGCCCCGGCTGCCGAACAGTCGGCACAAGCGCCCCAGGCACCCCAGGCGCCGGCTGCCGGTGCTGCAGCGCCCGATACGGCGCCGCAGGCCCCAGACGCTGCACCGGGCGAGGCGCCGGGTGGCATGCTGACCTCGCTTGTCGATCCGCAGGCACGCGGCGACATTCCCCATAATCTGTCGCCCATGGGCATGTTCCTCGCGGCTGACTGGGTGGTGAAGGGCGTGATGATCGGCCTTGCGATTGCCTCGCTGATCACCTGGACCGTCTGGCTTGCCAAATCGCTGGAACTGATCGCGGCCCGGCGGCGCGCCAAGGGCGTCATCAAGGCAATCGGCCGGGCAAGGACCTTGTCGGATGCCTTGTCTGCCACCGAACGGCGCGGCGGACCTGCCGCCCTGATGCTGCGCGAGGCCGCAACCGAACTGACGCTCTCGGAAGGCGCGCTGGACCACGCGGAAAACAGCGGTGTGAAGGAGCGCGTCTCCTCGACGCTCGGCCGCATCGAGGCGGGCGCCGGGCGCCGCATGATGCGCGGCACCGGCGCACTTGCCACCATCGGCTCCGTCGGCCCGTTCGTTGGCCTGTTCGGCACCGTCTGGGGCATCATGAATTCGTTCATCGGCATTTCGCAATCGCAGACCACCAACCTTGCGGTCGTGGCACCCGGCATTGCCGAGGCGCTGCTGGCAACAGCCATCGGCCTTGTTGCCGCCATTCCGGCGGTGGTGATCTACAATATCTTTGCCCGCTCGATCACCGGTTATCGCCAGCTTCTGGCCGATGCGGCAGCCGGGGTGGAACGGCTGGTGAGCCGCGACCTCGATTTCCGCAAGGTGCCGCCGGGCGCGCGCAAATCCTCCGTCTCGCTTGTTGCAGGAGAATGAGCCATGGCCGGAGGCATTCGCGAAAATAGCGGCGATGATCTGCCGGAAAATCATGAAATCAACGTCACGCCGTTCATCGACGTGATGCTGGTTCTGCTGATCATCTTCATGGTAGCCGCCCCGCTTGCAACCGTTGACGTGAAGGTGGACCTGCCCGCATCGACCGCAAAACCTGCGCCGCGCACAGACGAGCCGCTTTATCTCACCGTCAAGCAGGATTTGACCCTCAGCCTCGGCAATGATGCGGTCAGCCGCGAACAGCTGCCGGCCATGCTGTCGCAAGTGACCGGCGGCAACACGGATGCACGGATTTTCCTGCGGGCCGACAAGTCGGTCGATTACGGGCAGTTCATGGAGGTGATGAACCTCTTGCGCGACGCCGGCTACCTGAAGATCGCGCTGGTCGGACTTGAGACGCTGCCTGCAGCGCCGCAAGCGGCACCGGCGCCAGCACCGGCCGAAAGCGGGGTTGCGCCATGAGCCAGATGCTTCCCCGCAGCCGATGGAGCAAGCTTGGCGAGGCAGCTCTCTGGTCCAGCGCCTGTACGGTGGTTCTTGCCGCGCATCTTGCGGCTGCCGCCGTGATGCTGCGCGAGGATGAGGTCGCTTCGGCCGAAGCCTCGCAGCCTGCCGCGATCATGATCGAGCTTGCCCCGGAACCGGAGGCTGCGGAAACCGAGGAGACGATGGTTTCCGAGGAACAGCAGGATTCGCAGGAGGTGAAAAGCGAATCAACCGAGCCGGTGAAGGAGCCGCCGCCCGAACCGGTTGTCGAGCCAACACCGGAACCGCCGCCAGAGCCGCCGCAGGAGGTTGCCGAAACGAAGGAACCGCCGCCGCCGGAGCCCGTCATCGAGGAACCGGTGCCGGAAGAGCCGGTCAAGGAAATGACACAGACCATTCCGGAAAAACCGCCGGAACCCATCGAGGAACCGGTGGACGAAATGGTCGAGCAGCAGCTTGCCCTCTTGCAGAATGTGGAAGTACCGCTTCCCGTGGTACGCCCGCCAGAGGTTGAGGAGCCGAAGGAGGAGGCCGTACAGGAAAAGCCGAAGCCGGTGGAAAAGAAGGTTGTTCGGGCTGAAAAGCCGAAACCGCAGCCGCCGGCAGCAAAGGCTGCCCAGCAGGCCAAGGCCGAAGTGCAGCAATCTGATCGCACGGCAGCGGCGGCGACGTCCACCAGCCTTGGCGGCAGCTCGATGTCGCCAGCGCGCTGGCAGACCAAGCTTGCGGCGCATCTGGGCCGCCAGAGGGGCCGTTGCCCGGCCTCGGGCCGTGGCAGCACCGCCTATGTGACCTTCCGCATCGATGATGGCGGCAATCTTTCCGCCGTATCGCTGGCAAAGTCGTCCGGCTTTTCCGATTTCGACAGCTACATGGTCGATCTCGTCCGCCGTGCCTCGCCCGTTCCAGCGCCGCCGGCTGGCATCGGCAACAAAGTCACGGTTCCGCTCGGCTATAAAAACTGCTAGTTCAGGCCTTCAGGGGTTTGCGCTGCTCGCAAGAAGGCGCGGCCCGCCCGCCTCAGGACATAAGCAGCATGCACCATACCCTTGCCGACCTTGAACGGCAGATCACCGCGGTTTTCGAGACAAGCGGCGTTCTGCCTGCGTCCTCACGCTCGGTTGCCCGGGCACTTCTCGCGGCTGAAGCCGCCGGCCAGTCCGGCCATGGCCTTCGCCGCGTGCCAGCCTATGTGAAGCAGGTGAGAGCCGGCAAAGTGGATGGCAGCGCGCAGGCAACCGCCGCGCACCCGCGCCCCGGCGTTCTATCCATCGATGCCCGCCACGGCTTTGCCTATCCGGCGCTTGATCTGGCGGTGGCAGAGCTTGCGCCGCTTGCCCGGCGCCAAGGCATAGCCTCTGCTGCCATCTTCCGCTCGCATCATGCCGGCGTGATGGCGCTGACCGTGGAGCGTTTTGCCGATGAGGGGCTGGTGGCCATGATGTTTGCCAATGCCCCGGCCGCCATGGCGCCCTGGGGCGGCCGGAAGCCACTCTTCGGCACCAATCCCATCGCCTTTGCCGTGCCCGTTGGAGAGCCGGCGGACGGCATCGATCCTCTTGTCATTGATCTGGCACTTTCCAAGGTGGCGCGCGGCAAGGTGATGGAGGCCCAGCAAAAGGGCGTCGCCATTCCCGACGATTGGGCCCTTGACCCTGAGGGCCGCCCGACGACAGATCCCGACATTGCCATGCAAGGCACGATGGCGCCGGCCGGTGGTGCCAAGGGTGCCGCCCTTGCCATGATGGTGGAAGTTCTCTCCGCCGGCATCACCGGGGCGCATTTTTCGCACGAGGCGTCTTCGCTGTTCGACGACAAGGGACCGCCGCCGGAACTTGGCCATTTCATCATCGCCATCGACCCGCAGGCAACGGCAGGTGCCGGCTTTGGCGCGCGCATGGCAGCCCTTGCCACGCTCATGGCCAGCGAAGACGGCGTGCGCCTGCCCGGTCGCCGCGGCCGCTCGCTGCGGCGTGCAGCGCTCGAGACGGGCATTTCCATCGATGACAGCGTGATGCAGGCGATCGCCGCGCTTTAAGCGCGATCCGTCAGCGTGTGTAACGCCAGATGCCGCCGCGACACGATCTGCCGCGGCTTTGCCGATGTCGCACCTCAATCGCCAGGATAGACGCCATCAGGATGATGTGGGGGAAAGCCTCAAACGGAAAAAGCCTGCCGCGGGAGGAGGTGCGGCAGGCTTTTAAACTTGATCGGCAATTGGGAGGAGGAGGAGATTGCCGATCTCAACGAAGCAGCACTGGGAGGAGGAGTGCGCCGCTTCGATGCTTGACATATAGGCCGGTCCTTCGATTCGAACAAGGCCACCGCTGCAACGCAGCAATGCGCCTGACGCACAGCTACCTTCCCACTTGATGTCCGAAGGGGCAGATAAAGAGCATATTCAGAAACCATGGCTTGGTTTATAGCGGGAAGACGGAAAAGCAAAGAGGCAGCCATGAGCAAGATCAGGACGCACGAAGGCGATATTTCCGCAGAGGATGCAGCGCGTTACACCGACGCCATCGCCATCGACACAGAAACGCTGGGACTTGTTCCACGCCGCGACCGCCTTTGCGTCGTGCAGCTATCGCCGGGCGACGGCACCGCCGACGTAATCCGCATCGCCCTCGGCCAGACGCAGGCACCGAACCTTGTCGCAATGCTCGCCGATGCCAGCCGCGAAAAAATCTTCCATTACGGCCGCTTCGACATTGCCGTACTCTACCAGACCTTTGGCGTAACGACCGCCTCGGTGTTCTGCACCAAGATCGCCTCTCGCCTGACGCGCACCTATACCGACCGGCACGGATTGAAGGACAACCTGAAGGAAATGCTTGACGTCGACGTGTCGAAGGCACAGCAGCAGACCGACTGGGCAGCCGAAACGCTCAGCCAAGCGCAGCTCGACTATGCCGCCTCCGACGTACTCTATCTGCATGCCCTGCGTGAAAAGCTGATGGCCCGGCTGGTGCGCGACAAGCGGCTGGAGCTAGCACAGGCCTGCTTCGACTTCCTCCCGACCCGCGCAAAACTCGATCTTCTCGGCTGGGAGGAAACCGACATTTTTGCCCACAGCTGAGGCCTGGATACGTTTGGCGTGGCTGAGGGGTAAGACGCCAGCCTCACGCGTCCGTCTATTCATAAAATCTTAAGAAACTTATAGTCCAATTATTCCTTAATCGGCTTTAGATGACGCCATGAGGCGCCGCGGTTGCGGCCCGTTCGGTCGCAATAGACGCCCCGCCAGCCGGTCTGCCCTTCAACCGACACAAGCGTGGAGCAGACCCATGTTGACGCCTGTCGCCGCATCATCAGACACGTCCTTCAGCGCCTATGGCCAGCCCGGCATCGTTTTGTCCGCGCAGAGGGGCGAGGTGCTTTTATCCTCAACAAGCGTGGATCCGCGCATGCTGCGGGAACCGTCGGTCAGCAGCGGCAGCCGGCTCGATTTGTTGTCTTTGTCTGGCCAGCTGCAACTGGCGCAGGGGCTTTCGGTGGTCGAAACCATCGGCGCGCTGCTCTCCGTCAGCCGTAACCAGGGCGAACCGCTCACCGATTATGCCGATCGGATCGCAGAGGTGATTGCCAAGCTTTCACCGACGGAACGCCTCTCGCTGCAGCGCGCGCTGAACCAGCTGATGCAGGGGTTCACGCTGCGGCTTCTGACCGAAATCCTGAAAAACCCCGTCGGTCCCGATGCAACCCGGCTGGCGCTGAAGCTGGAGGCCGCCGCTTATCTGGAGCGAGACCCGGTGACACGCCAGGTGGTGACCTCCTATCGGCAGAATGCCGGGGCCGAGGCACAACCGCCAGCCAGTGGCCGGCCGGTCCCGAGCAGCGCAATTGCCGGCGCGTCTGCCCGGCAGGCCGCGCCGCCCTTCGACGGTGCGATGGGTGCTTCTCCAGCCGAAACCCGCGATGATGCAAAGCAACCCGTGCTCCGGCAGAATTCCGACGAGACTGAACGCGAAGGCGAGGCGGGAACGAGCGCTCGCCCGGGCGCCCCTCTGACGCTTCTGAACAGTCGGACAAGCGTGCAGCCGGGCATTCCCGCGGCTCCCGCCCCGGCCAACACTCTTGCTGCTGGCGCGGATCTGCTCCGGCAGGCGCCCCCCCTCTCCCTCACCGATCCCGAAGAAACAGGCCTGCCGCAGGCGGATGCCACGGCGCCCGAAACAAAAGCTCAGGCAGAACCCCGGCCGGACGAGCAAAATGCTGCGGACGCGGCATTGGATGACGTGACCTATGATGGCCCGGCCCTTGCGCGGCTGGTGCAGGCCGGTGGCGAGCCGCCGATTGCGTCTGCAGCGACACGGGCGGCAAGCGCCAGCCAACAACCAGTACTGCCGGCCTCTGCATCCATGCCGGGAGCCGTGCTGATGCCCCTTCCAGAACCGGAAACGGTCCCCGTCACCTGGATCTCCGGGCTTTACGCCGATGAAGGCGGCGCCTCCTGGCTGCTGGCCAATGCCGCACCTCAGGCCATGGCGGATGCGGCCGATCCCCTTGCCGCGCGCGCCTTCGATGGGATGGCAGCCGGTGAGACCGAAAGATTGGGCAGCGGCTCTGGCGCGGGCCTTGGCACCGGAGCCGCTTCGACACCGCTTCCGGCCGCGGCGGCACAAAACCCCAGCGCACAGGCGTCCGCTGCCACGATGAACCCGGCACAGCAGGCCGCCGCCCTGCAGGCGCTCGCAGCGCAGGGATTGCTGGTCCGTGAGGGTGTGCTGCCCGCCTACGTGCCTTATCCCGCACCGGGCGGCATCGAAGAAAAGCCGAAACCGCTTGTTCCCGCCGTGGAGCCTGATGACGAACACCGCGAGCGCGGGCGACGCTCCGGACGCGATCCCGGCACCGGCGAGGACGGCCAGGATGATCAGAGGCCGGCCGAATCAGAAACGAGCATGGCAGGCGATGGCGACGTGATGCAGGGGCCGGTGCTTTTCGATGAGCGCGCCGCAGAACAGGACATCGCTCATCTGGCGACGGCACCCGCTACCTGCGACGATGCGCAGGCCTATTACCAGCGCATGGCCGGCTGGTAAAACGCCGGCGCCCCCGCCCGCCCCTCGCCCAAAAACACGTCAAAAATCATGCACGAAAAAACCCGCCGGACGTTGCATCCGGCGGGTTTCTTTATTCAGTCAGCGTCTAACCGATAACGATTAGTCGTTGGTGCGGTTCTTCAGGGCTGCGCCCAGGATGTCGCCGAGCGAGGCGCCCGAGTCGGACGAACCGAACTGAGCCACGGCTTCCTTCTCTTCTGCGATCTCGAGAGCCTTGATCGACAGCATGACCTTGCGGTCCTTCTTGGAGAAGTTGACGACGCGGGCGTCGAACACCTGGCCAACCGAGAAACGCTCCGGACGCTGATCGTCACGATCGCGTGCGAGGTCGCCACGGCGGATGAAGGACGTGATGTCTTCGTGAGCAACCAGCTTCACTTCGACGCCACCGTCGTTAACGGCGATGACTTCGCACGAAACGACAGCGTTCTTGCGCAGTTCACCGGACGTTGCAGCTTCACCAACCGCATCGCGGCCGAGCTGCTTGATGCCGAGCGAGATGCGCTCCTTGTCGACGTCCACATCCAGAACGACAGCCTTGACGACGTCGCCCTTGTTGAACTCTTCGATGACCTGTTCGCCCGGACGGTTCCAGTCGAGATCCGACAGGTGAACCATGCCGTCGACATCACCGTCGAGACCGATGAAGAGACCGAATTCGGTCTTGTTCTTCACTTCGCCTTCGACTTCAGTGCCGGCCGGGTGGCTGAAGGCAAACGCCTGCCACGGGTTTTCGAGCGGCTGCTTCAGGCCAAGCGAGAGACGGCGCTTGGACGGATCGACTTCGAGAACGACAACGTCGACGTCCTGCGTGGTCGAAAGGATCTTGCCGGGATGAACGTTCTTCTTCGTCCAGGACATTTCGGAGATG
>JAIXTO010000226.1 GCA_027483885.1 Rhizobiaceae bacterium | reverse complement strand
GCGCGCCTGCTTCGGGATATCGCTTGCCGGGAAATACTGGCCTTTGAAGCTTTCGAGATCGCGGCGCTTGTATTCGCTCACCACCTTGCCGGCACCGTCATGCTCGAACCGGTAGATCATGACGCGGTCGTAACCGAGCATGGCAAACACCAGCCGTGCCGATTTTTCGACAAGTTCGTCAATGCCGCTGATGGCGCGGATGCGGCTGATCAGCATGCGGGCTGTTTCCAGCGGCTGGTCGGAATGGGCGCTGGCAGGCTCGAACTCCATGATCGCCACGTCGTTCAACCGGTGAACGGAGACATCGAAAGTCCCGGCGGGAAGCGGCACCGCCATGCGCAGCGCAGGCCGGGCCGGATCGTCTGTGGTTGCGAGCGCATTGCGCAGCGTATGCGCCACCTCGTCACCCACCACCTCATCCAGCCGGCGCCCGTTGATGTCGCCTTCGATGCCGAGCATGGCGGCGAGGTTGCCGGAATGGCGCAGCACGGCACCGCCGGACATATCGGTCGCCAGAAGGCAGCCGTAAGGCTGAATACTGCCGGGAATATGGATCGGCTCGCGGTCGCAATTTGTCAGATCGACCTTAGGGGCATCGGGCATGAACAGGTTCCTTGGGAGTGACCACAGCAGGTGTCGGGGTGGCGCGCGAAGCCTCGATCACTCTATCCATATCGACAATCGTATTGAACTCGGGAATGCCAGCAAGGCGTTGATCCTTGGGAGAGCCTTTGCCTGGCCGTGGTGGCGAACGCTGTGTCGACTTTCGGGCGAGAACATCCGCAAGACAATGCTCTTAGTGCACCCTTGCCAATACACAGGCAAACGTTCCTTGAAATACCTAGAGCAGCCACGCGGCCTTTCCAGCCTTCCCGGTGGATTGGATCGCAAATCTGCCTGTGACCGTTGCTGCGGCGTCACATGCAGATCATGCAGTGCTGTCATGATGCCGCGCGCTGCTGCTGCTTGGCGCAGCCCGAGACGATCCAATGCGGCTGTCGGTGGGTTCGAAACAACGTGACGCGCTGCCAGCTGCTGCCGTGGCAGAAAACAGAGTGCTTGCAAACAGTGTCGGGAATGTTCCAATGTATTGAAATGGTCGGCAGACCCGTAGACTTCAATGGTTCTGCCAGACATGCGCTTGCACAAAGGCAAGCGACGGTACGGTAAGGGCATTCGGGTGGACAAAAACTTAATTGACGATGGTCATAGTATTATCCCATTCGAGACGCCCGGAAAACCACAATCTTCGCAAATGCTGATAAATGCTCACTTGCGCCCTGTGGCCAGCCGGACCATATGGTGCGAACGCGCGAACAAGGATGACTGACCTATCGTGACCGAAAGAGACAAAATCACCAAGGAACCACGCTGGCTTGGACCGGTGTCGCCGACGCGCATCGCGCTGGTCCCGCCCATTTCGGCCGCTCGCTGGCTGTTGGTGCTGATCGTCTTTGCCGGTATCTATTTCTTTCACGGTTTCGTCGTGCCGGTGCTTGCCGCCCTGGTGGTGGGATTTGCCAGCTGGCCGCTGTACCGCGATCTGTTGCGCCGGACCGGCGGAAACAACACGGTGGGCGCGACGATCGCCATCATTCTCGTCGTCGCCTTCCTCGTCATTCCCATCGGTATCGCGATTTCCTACACGATCGGCGAAATGCGGGACTGGATCGGCTGGGCGCTTCAGGCGAATCGTCTTGGCTCGCCACCGCCGAAATGGATCATCGACCTGCCGATGGCCGGCACCTGGCTTGGCCAGCAATGGGAGCGCCATATCGGCGAGCCCGGCGCCATCGGCGAACTTGTGCAGATCGTCAGTGGCGCCAATATCGGCAATATTTATCGCGCGGTGATTGCAGCCGGAGATGGCGCCTTCCACCTCATCCTGTCGCTGCTGTTCATGCTGATCGCGCTGTTTTTCGTCTACCGCGACGGCGCGTCCTTCTCACGCCAGATCGACATGCTGGGAGAGCGCATCCTGCCATCCCGCTGGGAACGGATTTCCCGCGTTGTGCCCGCCACCATCAGTTCGACGGTGACCGGCATGACGCTGATCGCCCTCGGTGAGGGTATCGTGCTCGGCCTTGCCTACTGGATCGCCGGCGTGCCCTCTCCTGTCACACTTGGCGTTCTGACGGGCATCATGGCGCTTGTGCCGGGCGGCGCGCCGCTGTCCTTTACACTCGTGTCGATCTATCTGGCCGCCAGCGGTTCTTATGTCGCCGGCATTGCGCTTCTGGTCTGGGGATCGGTCGAGCTGTTCATCGTCGACAAGACGATCCGGCCGCGCCTTGTCGGCGGACCGATCAAGCTGCCTTTCCTGCCGACCTTTTTCGGTCTGGTTGGCGGCGTCAAGACGATGGGTTTTCTCGGGCTCTTCATCGGCCCGGTGCTGATGGCGCTTCTGGTTGCGATCTGGCGCGAATGGATGCGTGAGATCGAACTGTCCGATCCCCATGACACTGCCGAACACGTGGCCGAGATTGCCGCCAAGGACCGGCGCTCCGCTTAAGGCAAAGCGGTGCGCGGGTGCTTTTTTCAGCCGGCTGAAACCGTCTTTTCCATGAAGAGGCTGAGCGGGTCCGGGCTATAGCTGCCGAAGGGCTCGATCTCGACGTAACCCGCCTTGCGATAGAGCCCGATGGCTTCCGGCTGGTAGATACCGGTTTCCAGGCGGATGGCCGAAATCTTCAGGGCCGACGCCTCCACTTCCAGTGTCTCCAGCAGTTTCTTGCCGAGCTTCAGGCCGCGCGCCGCATCGTCCACGAACATGCGCTTGATTTCGGCGGTGCCATCGCCATCGCGCACAAGGCTTGCGCAACCGAGCACGATCTCGCCGCGCCGTGCCACGAAAAACGACACATTGGGCAGTTCCAACTCCTCGAGCGGCAGCATATGGTTGCTTTCAGCCGGATAGAGCGAGGCCGCATAGGCGTTGGAGAGTTCAAGAAGCCGGATCACGCCCGGCTGGCGCGGCGGTTCCCGCTGGATGATGATGTCTTGCTGCATGTCTATCTCGTTTCATCTGCCTTAACGGCGTCACGATCCTCCTCATAAAGGGAGGTCCCGCCCCTGCCAAGGATCTCCGATGCGCACAGCCATGGTCATGATGACGATTCTCGGATGCGATGACAGCGCGACCGATTGCCGATACGTCGCAACGCTGGAACAGCGCTGGCCGACACTGGAGCTTTGCAATGCCGTCTCGGACAAGGAACTGGCCGCTTTTGCCAATATTTCCTATCCGGTGGTGATTGCCGTCTGCCAGGACCCAACGGTCGTGAAGGCGCAGACGGCCGTGCCGACGCAAAAGCCGGCAGCGACCCCGCCGGTCGAGCCGACCACACCGCAAGAACAGAGAGCGCAGGAGGAAAGTCTTGCCCGGCAGGCACTGGGCCGGGTGCGCGATATCCTGCCAAGCGGCGATGCCGTGCGCAATCTGGTGCAAAGCCCGGTGCGGCTGGTCGAGGACGGTTATTCCTGGGTGGCGCGCAAGCTGCGCTGATGGAGGACCTGTTCAGGCGGCAAGGGACCGCGCCAGTGCGCGCGTCCTGAGGCGACGGTCGTCATGGCCGATCTCCTCGACAAGGTCGAGGAGCCTATTGACGGGTGCAGCCGGGTCTGCCGGGCGCTTGACGCTGGCCGCCAGCGCCTCAAAAATTCCCTCCTCCGGCTGGCCTTCGGGTTGGCTCGCACACTGGCGCCAGATCAGCGTTGCCTCGACGAAAAGCGGCGAGATGTCGCGGCCGAGGCCGGCTGATTCGTAAAGCGCCCGTATGGCGTGGCGGCGCCCCGTTGCCATCATCGCCCGCACCCGATGCTCCGAAAGGCCACACAGTTGCGTGATTGCTGCGGCAAAGAAATCGATCCGGCCGCTGACGAGCGCCTGCATCAGAAAAGTCGGCGTCAGCCGCGCCGATGCGGCAAGGTGGGCCGCAAGCCGTGCCATCTCCTCGCCTGCTGCATGGTCGCTGAGGTGCAGCGTTGCCGCAGCGCCTGCCTGCCGTGTCACATGCGTGAGGCGAACCGGATCGATGAGCCGCGATACAAGATTGAAGGCGCTCAGCGCCTCGCCCACATGGCGCACCAATAGCTCGCGCGCCTCGGCAGGCAGGTCGGGACGGGAGAGCAGGCTGCCGCGCACGCGACCATCACCCGCATGCCGGGCTGCGATGCGCATCAGGCTGTAGCGTGTGAGGCGAGCGGTGCCGTTGTCGAGCAGCAGCAGGATCTCGCCGATCTCGCCGATCTCGGCGATGGCGGCGGCTGCGCCGGCGCCAAGGCCCGGGCGGGCGGCGATGAGGCCCCGCACCAGGCGGCTTCCGCGTCCGGCCAGATCCACCAGATCATGATCAGTGAGCACCGGCGAGAGCGTCAGGATATGGCAGGCGACATCCGGCTGGTCTTCGCCAAGCGCCAGCACGATACCGCGCGGCGAATGCGGCGAGGTGCTAAGTGCTTGTGCAAGAGCACTGCGGACGCTGGCGGCTGGATCATCCAGGAGATGGATCAGGGCCGTAAGGGCCTGCCGGTGGCGTCCGTCTTCAGGTTTAAGCCGGAGGAAGGTGCTGGCGAGTGCGCTTGCCGCCTTTTCCCGTTCGCTGACGCTGGCACTTTCAGCCCATCGAATAAAAGTCTGTACGATCACCGATGACGCGCCTCGAATATTAGGAGTAGTCTACTGCAGACATCTCCATGGCAATGAGGCTAGAGAGAAATGGTTTATGTTTCGTTCACCATGTCCCTAACATTTGACAGGGGGTTCCGCTGACCCAAGCAATCGCGCTGCCGAGCCATGCTATCCTTCCCCACTGCTGGCAAAGACTGGCGGTGGATGCCCTCGACACCGCGCTGGCTTTAAGCCTGCGAAGGCCGTTGGTGGATGGGGTGCAACTGCAGGAACGAGATCCCCCGCAGAAGGGCGTGTTTGCGGGCGGACAAAATCTCGGCGTTCTGCTGCCGCCACTCGAGGATGCGCTGATCGAGGATACGATCCGCGCCGCCATCCGCTGGCATGCGCGGGCCGTCATCCTCCCGCAGGTGACGCAGGCCGCCATGCTGCAGCATCTGGATGTTCTGCTGACGGTGATCGAAGCGGAGGAAAACCTGCCCGGCGCGCCCTTGCGGATTGCGGCCTATCCGGCCGACACGGCCGAGGGCGCCGTCTTTGCGCGGGATTTTCGCCGGATGAGCGCGCGGCTGGAGGCGCTGATCTGGGATGGCCCGGCCTTTTGCCGTGCCGCGGGCCTTGCCGAGCGCACCGCACTGGGCGAGGAACCCGAGATGCTGCGCACCGCCCGCAGCCTCTTCCTGCTGTCGGCCAAGGCCGCCGGCGTCGCGGCCATCGACACCGCCTCTGATACCGACGATGCCGCTTCGTTTTCCGCCGAATGTCTGTTTGCCCGCGATGAGGGCTTTGCGGCGAGGATCGCCACCCTGCCCATGCAGGCAGACATTATCGATCAGGTGTTTGCAGCACGCTCCTAGAGCATTTCCGGTGAAAACGGGATCACCTTCAATGCTCTATCGATTGGCTTTCACGCAGTCCGGACGCAAAACCGCTGACGCACTTTTGCTGGGCGTGCTCTAGCTTTTCGGACGCTCGATCTGAAAGACGTCGGTGCCGCCATCGGCATAATCCATATAGCCCATGCGCGCGATCGGTCGGGCAAGGCCCATGTCGATGCGGCCGTCACGGATGATGGCTTCGCTGATATGAATGCCGACCACCTGCCCGAAGACCATCACCGATTCACCCGTCGCGCCATCGAGCCCGATGGGCTGGATCACCTGCGTGACCCGGCATTCAAGCGCTGCATGCGCCTCGGCGACAAAAGGCGCCTCGACCAGATCGCCCATCTTAGGCGTGAGCCCTGACAGTTTAAATTCGTCGACGCCATAGGGGACCGGCGCCGATGAGGCATTCATCGGCTCCACGATGAAACGGCTGACGAGGCTTGCGGTAAAGACCCCGGTTTCCTCGGCATTTCGCGCGCTATGCTTTCGCCCGCTGGACGAAAACATGACGATCTTCGGGCGGTCCGAGACGATGTTGAAGAAGGAATAGGGAGAGAGGTTGAAAGATCCATCCCTGCCCTTCGTGCCGATCCAGCCGATCGGCCGCGGGGCAACGATCGCCTTGAACGGATCGTGCGACAGTCCGTGGCGGTTCTCGTCGGTGCTGTAGAACATCAGTTCGTTCCCTCGCCGACCCAGGTGACGATCTCTGCAAGATCCGGGCGCGGGCGATCCGTCTGCGGAAATGTGGTGGAGCCGATATAAAGGAAGCCTGCCACCTTCTCCTGCGGCTGGATGCCGAGCACGGCCTTCGCCGCCTCGTGATAGGCGATCCATTCCGACAGCCAGTTGGCGGCAAAGCCGTGCGCATTGGCGGCCATGAACAGGTTGAGGCAGACGGCACCGGCCGAAAGCTCCTGCTCCCAGACGGGAATTTTAAAGTGTTCGGCTGCCGTGCTGACGACGGCGATGACGACCGGCGCGCGCGCCAGCCGTGTGCGCTCCACCTCCTGCAATTCCGCCGACAGTTCCGGCGTCTTTTGGAGAGCGATCTCCAGGAGCTTTTCGCCGAGCCGCAACCTTTCCTCGCCGCGATAGACGATGAACCGCCAGGGCGCCAGCTTGCCATGGTCGGGAACGCGTGAGGCAAGCGTCAGGATGGAGGTGATGGCAGTGCGATCCGGCCCCGGATCGGTCATCTGTGGCGCCGGGATCGAGCGGCGGGTGGCAAGATAATCGAACAATGTCTTTTCGTTGCTCATGGGAAACAGAAGATCCGTGTTTTGCCGGGCGTGAACAAGGGCAGAATGGTCCGGCTGCTGTGTTTGACGGGACATCTCCCGCGCGTGACATTTTCCGGGCAAATTGTGTCTCTGGGCACAGCTTCAATTTGTAAAAGAAGCGCCAGGACACGGTAGGTCTTGAATTTGCCGCGCGGTTGGTCTTGAAGTGGCGGCTCAGTCTCAAAGAGTCAACGGTCGCCACGGCATGAAATCATCTCCCTTCGCGGTCGCCTTCCTTGCAGCGCTCCTTGTGACGCCGGGCGCTGGCCTTGTCGTGCCAGCCCGCGCCCTGGCGGAAGATGCCTTTAAGACCTTCAAGCAGATCGACAGCACCGCCAAGATGCCGAAGCTTAATGCCTTTTCGCCAAGCGCCGGCCGCGCCGCGCCGGTGGCCAAGGACGTGACGCTGCAGGCGAAGCTGACGCCGGACGGCGAGACGATGAAGGCGGGCCTGACATGGCGTGTGTTCAGCCCGATTGCCGGCCCGGATGGCAAACTGCCGGTGGTGGCAAGTTCCGAAGGCGGGGCTGCCAATTTCATGCTGCCGCCCGGGGCTTATTTCGTCAATGTCGCCTTCGGGCGGGCTGGTGTCACCAAGAAGCTGGACGTGCCGGCCGATGGCCCGGTGGAAAAGCAGACGCTGGTGCTGGATGCCGGTGGTTTTGTGCTGAACGCCGTTGCCGGCAGCCAGCAGCGCATTCCCGCCAACAAGCTGCGCTTTTCCGTCTATTCCGCCGATGTGCGCGAGGATGGCGAACGCGGCCTCGTGATGGCCAATGTCACGGCAGACACGATCGTGCGCCTCAATGCCGGCACCTATCATATCGTTTCCGAATACGGCGATATCAACGCGGTGGCGCGTGCCGATATTCAGGTCGAGGCCGGCAAGCTGACGGAAGCTACCCTTCAGCACCGCGCCGCCCAGATCACGCTGAAACTGGTGTCCCAGCCCGGTGGCGAGGCGATTGCCGATACGGCCTGGTCGGTGCTGACATCCGGCGGCGATGTGGTGAGCGAAAGCGTGCGCGCCTTTTCCACGATGGTGCTGGCTGAAGGCGATTACACCGCCATTGCCCGAAACAAGGACAAGATCTACCAGCGCGACTTTACCGTGACGTCCGGGCGAAATGCCGATGTGGAAGTGTTGCTGCGCGAGCAACAGGCCACCAGTGTCGATGCTGATTGAGGCCTTTGCCCTACCCAGCTTTGCGAAAGCGTGATTTCGGGATTTCGCGCATGACGAACACTGCCTGGTAAAGCTCGGCGAGCAGATCCTTGCGATCAGGAAACGCGGCCATTTCCTCCCAGCTCATCAGCGGGCCGATTTTTGCGCGGATCGCGGTGCCCGACAGGCGCTTGAATTCACGGATGAGGAGCGACAGCCGCAGTGTCAGCGAGACGCGGCTTGCCAGGTGAAACAGCCGGCCGTTCTGCCCGTGGAAATAGACCGGGATGACATTGGCGCGTGCGGCCTGGATGAGGCGCGCCGGAAACATCTTCCACGGCAAATCTTCGGCGCGGCCAAAGCCTTTTTTCGCCGTGGCAACGCCGCCGGCCGGAAAGATGATGATGGTGACGCCGTCCTTCAAAAGCCGCATCGCCTCCCGGCGGGTCTCCATGTTCATGGCGAGCGCCTCGCGGGTTTCCTCGAAGGAGACGGGCAGCGCGTAGGGCTGAAGTTCCGGCACTTTCAACAGTTCGTTGTTGATCATCACGCGAAACGGGCGGTTCAGCTGTTCGGCAAGTGACAAGATCGCAATGCCGTCGCCAATGCCGAAGGGATGGTTGGCAACAATGACCAGCGGCGCCTCCGGCAGGTCTTTGGGAGGCCATGCCCCATCCACCTCAAGCCGGACGTTGATCAGATCGAGCATGCGGCCGAACACACGCTCGGTGCCGGCCCCAATGTCGCTGCGCCAGACATCGTAGAGCCGCACATAGCGGTTGCGGCCCGACAGGCCTTCGATGGAACGGATGAACCAGCGCTTCAGGCGCGGATCGCGATCGTTCGCGTATGACAGTTCCTTGAAACGCAACATGCCTCTCCGGCGCAGGCTCAAATCAGGATGACAAGACTATTGCATTTTCATGACAGGATGCTGACAGCCCTTGCCCCAATGGCGCAAGGGCTGTCAGATGGCTCAGGATGCCCTATCAGGATGCTTTGGCCGCCAGCCGGCGTGCGGCACGGCGCTTGAGGTCCGGCGGGGTTGCCTCCTCGCTCAGCGACGTGACCGCTTCATCGAGCGTCATCGAGGTCTGCGCCTGGCTGCCCAGGCGGCGGATGTTGACCGTGCGGTTTTCCGCTTCCTGGCGACCGCAGACCACGATGACAGGCACCTTGGTGACGGAATGCTCGCGGACCTTGTAGTTGATCTTCTCATTGCGGAAGTCGGTCTCGACGATGAGGCCGGCCTCGCGCAGGGCTTCCGCCACTTCGCGGCCGTAATCATCCGCATCCGATGTAATCGTTGCCACCACCACCTGCTGCGGCGCAAACCACAGCGGCATATGGCCGGCGAAGTTCTCGATGAGAATGCCGAGGAAACGCTCCATCGAGCCGCAGATGGCGCGGTGGATCATCACCGGCTGCTTCTTTTCGGAATTCTGGTCGATATAGAAGGCGCCAAAGCGTTCCGGCAGGTTGAAGTCGACCTGGGTCGTGCCGCACTGCCATTCACGGCCGATGGCATCTTTGAGCGTGTATTCGAACTTCGGCCCGTAGAAAGCACCCTCGCCCAGCAGAATGCCGGTCTTGATGCGGCCGCCCGACTGGGCCTCGATTTCCTTCAAGACGTCCAGCATCACGCTTTCGGCGCGATCCCAGAGGTCATCGGTGCCGACGCGCTTTTCCGGCCGGGTGGAAAGCTTCACCACCACTTCCTGGAAGCCGAAATCCTCGTAAACAGAGAGGATCAGGTCGTTGATGCGCAGGCATTCCGCCGCCATCTGCTCTTCGGTGCAGAACACATGTGCGTCGTCCTGCGTGAAGCCACGCACGCGCATCAGTCCATGCAGCGCGCCGGAGGCTTCATAACGATGCACAAGGCCGAATTCGGCAAGGCGAACAGGCAATTCGCGATAGGATTTCAACCCATGCTTGAAGATCTGCACGTGACCGGGGCAGTTCATCGGCTTCAAGGCAAAGACGCGGTTGTCGGCTTCCTTGTCATCCGTATGGGTGAAGGCATAGGCCGATTTCACCGCAAACATGTTTTCCTGATACCAGCCCCAGTGGCCAGACGTTTCCCAGAGTGAGGCATCAAGCACCTGCGGCGCGTTGACCTCCTCATAGGTGTTTTCAAGCCGCCGACGCATATAGGCGGTCAGCGTCTGGAACATGCGCCAGCCCTTGCCGTGCCAGAACACGACGCCCGGACCCTCTTCCTGGAAATGGAACAGGTCCATTTCGCGGCCGAGCTTGCGGTGGTCGCGCTTTTCGGCCTCGGCCAGAACATGCAGGTACTGGTCAAGCTCTTCCTGTGTTGCCCAGGCGGTGCCATAGATGCGCGTCAGCATCGGGCGCGTGCTGTCGCCGCGCCAATAGGCGCCAGCCACCTTCATCAGCTTGAAGGCGGTGCCGACCTGACCGGTGGAGGCCATGTGCGGGCCGCGGCAAAGATCGAACCAGTCGCCCTGGTAATAGATCTTCAGGTCCTGATCTTCCGGGATCGCATCGACCAACTCGACCTTGTAGGCCTCGCCCTTGTCGGCAAACACGTCGCGCGCCTTGTTGCGCGGCCACACTTCCCTGGTGAAGGGCTTGTTGCGCTGGATGATTTCCTTCATCCGCTTTTCGATCTTCGGCAGATCTTCGGGCGTGAACGGCCAGTCCTCGCGGCTGTCCGGATGGACACGCTTGAAGTCGTAATAAAAGCCGTTTTCGATGACGGGGCCGATGGTCACCTGCGTGCCGGGCCACAGTTCCTGCACGGCTTCTGCCATCACATGGGCGGCGTCGTGGCGGATGAGTTCCAGCGCGCGCGGATCGGTGCGGGTGACGATCTCGATCCGGCCGTCGGTGACGGCGTCGGAGAGATCGCGCAAGGTTCCATCGATGGCGATGGCAACGGCCTTCTTGGCGAGCG
The DNA here is from genome assembly GCA_027483885.1 of Rhizobiaceae bacterium. GTDB lineage: Bacteria > Pseudomonadota > Alphaproteobacteria > Rhizobiales > Rhizobiaceae > Neorhizobium. The sequence continues at coordinate 17,807 of JAIXTO010000226.1, read as the reverse complement.
ATTTCGAAATGGATTCGGCGACCGCCAGACCGGTCGTGCCGGCGTCATAGTTGCGGATCGAGCCATCGGGGAAGCTAAGGGAAACGGACATGTTTTTCTCCTGTTATCCAGTCCCGCCAACGAATGCGGGTGGTGATATCGGACCGCGCGGTGCGGTCGCTTTTAACCCGCGCGTGATAGGTGAAAAACGCCGCCGCGTAAAGATCAACCGTCAGTCGGGCAGTCCCCAGAAAGCGCGGGCGCCCGGCGGCAAGGTGCCCAGAAACGTATCGAGCCGCTGCGCATCGACATGGCGTCGGATGGCGCTGGTGACGTCTTCGATGGCGCTTGGCGTCGAAAAATTGTGGTTGTGGCGTAGTGCCCGGACCTCGTCCATCATCGCCTCCCGATCCAGAAAAGGCTTGAGCGGTTCGCGTGTATCCCAGTCGCTGACGAAAATTGCGCGCAGCACTGCGGGCAAAAGATTGGCGAAGGTGATTGCCTCCTCCAGTGTCAGCCGGCGGCGAAACACCTGCAGCACGGCTTGCAGCATGGTGTAGCCCTGATGCCGGGTTTTTAGCAGCGAGATCTCCAGAAGATCCTTCATGAAGGCTTCGAATTCGTCTGTGGCGTGGTGATATTCCATCGGGATCGGCATGGTCAGGAGACTTTCGAAACGGCATTGCGATAGCGCCACGGTGTCCAGCGTTGCCGGGGCAGCAGCGTTTCCGGCACCGGATCGAGCCCTGACGAGCCAAAGGGGCCGCAGCGCACGAAGCGATATCCGGTCATCCAGAAGCCGAACCACAGGCCATGGCGGGCCACGGCCTCATAACCGAATTCCGAACAGGTGGGGATATGGCGGCAGGAATTTCCGATGAAGCCGGAGAGCGTCAGTTGGTAGAGCCGGATGAAACCCATGCCGAGCACACGTCCAGGCGTCTTTTTAAACGGCCCCTGCCAGTTGCGGCCCCGCTGTCGGGTCTTGCGTCTCGGCCGCTCTTCATCTTCGTCGTCCAGCGCCTCGCAGTGGCGACACATGACGTTAACCTGCCATGGCGTGCGTTTTCGCCTCGATCTGATCGAGACAGTCGATAACGGCATCGAAGGTCAGCATGGTGGAGGCGTGGCGGGCCTTGTAGTCCTTCACCGGCTTCAAAATGCGCATTTCCTCGAATCGGCCATCCGGCCCCTCGCCACCTTCCTTCAGCATCGCCAGCATTGCCTCGCGGGCGGCACGCACGTCGTCGGCGCTTGCACCGACCACATGGCGGGCCATGACGGAAGATGAGGCCTGGCCGAGCGCGCAGGCGCGCACCTGCTGGGAAAAGTCGTCGATGACGCCGTCCTTCACCTTCAGGAAAACGCGCACCTTTGAGCCGCACAGTTTTGAATGTTTTTCCGATGTCGCATCGGCATCCTCCATCGGGCCGGTGCGCTCGATATTGCCGGCAAGTTCGAGGATGCGGCTGTTGTAGATATCGTCCATCATTGTTCTCTTGCGGGCTTTTTTATCATCGGGGCGCCCGGGTCTTGCCGTGCTGCCCCATCTGCATGTGGATCGCGAACGGATTGTCTTTGCGCCGGCGCTGGTCGTGCAGTCTTCGCCACTATATATGATGATCCAAGCCCGGCGCATCAAGACGGAAAGTTTTGGCTGAAAGGGTTGCGAAAGCGGTAGGCTTTGTCTTGTAAAAACCGATCCGCAGGGGCAGAAAGCCCGTAACGCCTGACGGCACCGGCGAATGTAAAACCGGACAGCCAGCCGACGGGCTTTGGTCAGGTGCGGCCTTGAACCGCATCAGGAGACGAGAAGATGGACGCCATCGTGAAAAATTTCCCCGCCGGCAACAGCGAGGATCGCCCGACCCAGCAGGAAGCCGAGGATGCCGTGCGCCTTCTGCTGCGCTGGGCCGGCGACGATCCGAGCCGCGAAGGCCTTATCGATACGCCAAAGCGCGTTGCAAAATCCTATCTCGAGCTGTTCAGCGGTTATGGCGAGGACCCGCAAGAGGTGCTGGGCCGGACGTTTGAAGAAGTGGCAGGTTATGACGATATCGTGCTGGTGCGCGATATCTCGTTTTATTCCCATTGCGAGCACCACATGGTGCCGATCATCGGCAAGGCGCATGTCGCCTATCTGCCGAAGGGCCGCGTGCTGGGTCTGTCCAAGATCGCCCGGCTGGTGGAGGTGTTCGGCCGTCGCCTGCAGACGCAGGAGGCCATGACCGCGCAGATCGCCCATGCCATCCAGTCCGTTCTGCAGCCGCGGGGCGTCGCTGTCATGATTGATGCGGAACATCTCTGCATGTCCATGCGCGGCATCCAGAAGCAGGGTTCCTCGACGCTCACCACCACATTTACCGGCGACTACCAGAACAATGCCGCCGAGCAGGCGCGTTTCCTCACCATGATCCGGCAATGACCGGATAAAGTCCGAAGGCAGTTTTTTGATGACGATCGAATTTGACGAGGCGCCGCTCGACAAGGCGGCGCTGGAGGACACTGGACCGTTCACGCCCCGTTTCGATGAGGCGGGCCTTGTCACGGCGATCGTGACCGACATCCGCGACGGCCACCTGCTGATGGTCGCCCATATGAACCGTGATGCGCTTGCGCTGACCATCGAGACCGGTATTGCCCATTATTACAGCCGCTCGCGGGCAAAAATCTGGAAGAAGGGCGAAACTTCCGGCAACCTGCAGAAGGTCGTCGAGCTTCTCACCGATTGTGATCAGGATGCCGTCTGGCTGAAGGTCGCGGTCGCCGGCCACGATGCCAGCTGCCACACGGGTCGCCGCTCGTGTTTTTATCGTGCCGTGTCTCTGGTCGATGGCAAGCCGTATCTTGAAGTCATCGATGAACAGCGGCATTTTGATCCGAATGCTGTCTACGGCGGCACGCCCGCGTAAACGGCATTTGATCCCGGCATCGGCGCGCGGTCACACAATCAACGAATTCTAAACCAGAACGGACGTTAGATGGATGTCCGGGTGATGTTCAGCTAAAGGACGGATGCAGGCATGCTGAACTGGAGTTGGAATCGCGGCGATGTGCCGGCAGCAAATGCAGAGGGGAGCGCGAAAACGCCCTCGGCTTTGCCTGCCCCTGAAAAGCCGGTGCGCAAGGCAAAGCTTGCGCTGGCGCTGGGGGGCGGAGCTGCGCGCGGCTGGGCCCATATCGGTGTGCTGCGCGCACTGGAAGAAGAAAACATCGAAATCGGCATGGTTGCCGGCACGTCCATCGGGGCGCTTGTCGGCGGCTGTTATCTGGCTGGAAAGCTCGATGCGCTCGAAACCTTCGCCCGTTCGCTCACCGTGCGCCGCATTGCCGGCCTTCTCGATCTCACCATTGGCGGCGGCGGGCTGTTCGGTGGCCTGCGGCTGACCAAACGTATGCAGGAAGATCTCGAGGACATCGCCATCGAGAACCTTGACCGGCCCTTCGTCGCGGTCTGTACCGAACTCAACACCGGCCATGAAGTGTGGATCACCAGCGGCTCGCTGATCACAGGCATGCGGGCCTCCTATGCCCTGCCCGGCATTTTCGAGCCGGTCAAATGCAACAACCGCACGCTGGTCGATGGCGCCCTGGTCAACCCGGTGCCGACCTCCGTCTGCCGTGCCTATGAGCAGCCGCTCGTCGTGGCCGTCAATCTGAATTACGATATTTTTGGCCGCTCGGCGGTGGTCAAGCATAATGCCAGCGTGCTGCCGGTGGTCGAAGGACAGCACACGAAGGTGCGAGAGGCCCGGATCGGCATGACGAGCGTCATGGTGCAGGCCTTCAACATCATTCAGGAGCGGATTTCGCGGGCACGCCTTGCCGGCGATCCGCCGGATCTGGCGCTGCATCCGCGCCTCAGCGACATCGGCCTGTCTGAATTCCACCGCGCCGGCGAAGCAATCGACCGCGGCTACAAGGAAACCAAGGCGCGCATCGGCGAGTTGAAGCGCATGCAGGATGTGTTTGCCAGCTGACGGCCGTTTCCGGCCGCCAGCCGCAACAGAATCAGCCGGCGATATAGGCCATCATATGCTCGGTTTCGGCTTCCACCTCGCGGATGCGGGCTTTTACCACGTCCCCGATCGAGATGATGCCGACCAGCTTGCCGCCCTCCTCCACGGGAATGTGGCGGAAGCGGCCGGTGCTCATGGTTTCCATCAATTCGTTGAGACTGGTGTCTTCGCGACAGCGAATGACATTGGCGGTCATGCCTGAAGAAATAGGCTTTTGCAGGCCATCCGCCCCATCAGCTGCCACCACGCGCACCAGGTCGCGCTCGGTAAATATGCCGGCAATGCGGCCTTCAAGGCTGGTCACCACGACCGCGCCGATTTTGTTTTCAGCCAGAATGGCCGCCACTTCGGCCACTGTTTTTTCCCGGCTGACGGACATCACGTCACGGCCCTTGGCATCCAGAATGTTCTTGACGGAGACAGGCATCAATTCCTCCTATTGACTATGTCTGGATGCGCCGTCGGCTAAACTCCCCACTGCTTTTGGCGCACCCGGACAGGAATGGTGCGCCCGCTTCAAAGGCTTTGCAACAGTCAACTGCCCGCAGACGGCATTTGTTAAGCAATCTCTTTTTCACCGACCAAAGGATCGAACAGGCCAAACAGCAGGTAGCCGAACAGGAAACCGCCGATATGCGCATCCCAGGCTATGGTGCCGGCATCCGAGCCGACCAGCGGCATGCCAACGGCGACCAGAACGTTGCCCAGAAACCAGACCACGGTAAAAACCAGAACCGTGCGGTTTCTGAGCGCCGACACAATGCCCTGGCGCGGCAGGAAATTGGCCGAATCGCGGCGCATGCCGCCGCCATGTTTGGGAAAGGCGAAACGGCACGCAGCGCCCATCAGGGCTGAGACGACACCCGACGCACCGATCAGCAGCGTCTCCTGTCCCCAGTTGAGGCCCGCGTGGAAAAAGGCGGCGGCGGCTGCCGAACAGATCCAGAAGGCAAGATAACGCCAGAGCCCGATGCGGCGCACCACGGGCGCTCCAAAGGCGGTCAGCCACAGGCAGTTGAAGATCAGGTGTTCCAGGCTGCCATGCATCAAGGAGTAGGTGACCGGCGTCCACAGCCATTCCAGCCCCTGATCGGTCAGCGGATAGACATAACGCAGCGGCGTGAAGGCCATTTCAAACAGCATCAGCTCGCGCCACTGGTCGCTGAGCAGATAGGCATCGATCAGATAGAGCACGACCAGCACCGCAAGGGTCACAACGAGCGGTTTCGGAAGATTGAAGATCGGTTGGGCCGGCGCGCGCGGCCGCTCCATGCCTTGCCCCACATCCTGCCCAGTAATCGGGACAGAAGCCGGCGGACGGCCTGCGTTATGCGGTGGCTGATCGCCTGACCCTGGTGTGTTCGGCGAATCGTCCATCTGCGCGTCCTTCCCGGTTTTGATGAGAGACATATAAGCACGCCGCGCCATTAGGGAAAGGTAACAAGGTCCTCCGCTTCAACGCTGCCTCCTGAACAGGCCATGCACAGCCCGTGCAAAATCTAAGCCATGCTCCGATTGTAAGAAAACTGTCGCAGGCATGATTTAAAGGCGGGCTTCCGGGAATGCCCCGTGTCCGACCGCCGGGACATTCCCGACACCTCAATGCCCGACCCGTCCGCCAGGCGACCGGTGAACCACGTATGCGTGCATCCTGTCTGCCCTCCTCCTCAGAAAGGCCCCCACCATGAGCTGCCGCGTTCCGTCCCTTGCCGGCTTTACCCTTTCCCTTCTCCTATCCACAGCCCTTGCCCCGGCGTTTGCCGATCCGATCGTGCTGCCACCGGCCCCGGCAGGACTTGGCCATGCCGACAGCGCCAATCCGGCAGAAGGCGTTGCGGCCTATGTCGATAACGGTGCCAGCAACCAGCGCGGCGATGCCTGCCTTTCGACGCTGGAGACCAATGCCGGCGTGCGGCTATTGTCCGGCTTCCTTGATCTCTGGACACCCCGCACACCCTTCGTCGATGCCGATCAGGATGCGCCGGCGAAAGATGGTTGCCCGGCCATTGCAAAATCCGACTGGGACGGCCTGCCGCACAGCGCAACCGACGGCACGATGAAGCAGCCGGACGTTCATGCCGCCAACATCGGTTACGTGATCCGGACGACCGCTGCCCATACGCCCGAAACCGATCTCGAAGCCTATCTCGATGACCGTCGCGGCAAGAGCGTCAGCATCACCGACGGGCTCGGGCCGCTCGCGGATGCCTGGCGCAAAGGCGTTCAGCAGACGACGACCATCACCGCCATGCCCGCGGATGCGACAAGCGTCAAATATGACGACAAGGGCAACAATCGCGGCGTCGGTAGCAAGGACGGCAATGCCAATATGGGCAAGGCGGTCGATCTCGTGGAGGCCGGTAGCAAGGATGGCTCCACCGAACCCGCCAAGCGTTATTACAAATATGCCCGCCCCTACCGCTGGAGCGAGGAGGTGCGCGTCGTGCCGCAGCTGGAGCCGGCCAAGAGCACCAAACCCGCCGGCGATGGCGGCTTTCCGAGCGGCCATACGGCCGAAGCCTGGCGCGATGCGCTTGTCATGGCCTATCTGGTGCCTGAGCGCTATCAGGAGATGGTGACGCGCGCCGTGCGCATGGGCGAAAACCGCATCCGCGCCGGCATGCACCAGCCCTTCGATGTGATCGGCGGGCGCATGCAGGCCACAGCCGTTGTCGCCTATAATCTCAACCGGTCCGACTACGCCGTGTTGAAGACGGAAGCCTATCAGCAGACCCAGACTTTTCTGGCCAGCGAAACCGGTGCTGCAGATTTTGCCGGCCTGATGGCCCTTGCCCATTCCGCCCCGGCCGGCACGGACCGGTTTGCCGACCGCGCCGAAAACGCAGCCTTCGTTGCACCCCGCTTTACCTACGGCCTGCCGAGGATTGGCGCATCAGACAGCGCGCCGGTCGTGCCGAAGGGCGCCGAAGTGCTGCTGGAAACCCGCCTACCCTATCTCGATGCCGCGCAGCGCCGTGTCGTCCTCAAAAGCACCGCACTTGCTAGCGGTTATCCGATCATGAGCGATGCGGAAGGCTGGGGGCGCCTTAACCTCTTTGCCGCAGCCGACGGCTTCGGTGCCTTCGATGGCGACGTCACAGTTGCCATGGACGCCGCAAAGGGCGGCTTTAATGCCGCCGACAGCTGGAAGAACGATATCGCAGGCGCTGGCAAGCTGGTGAAGACGGGAAGCGGTATGCTGACGCTTTCCGGCCAAAACAGCTTTTCCGGCGGCGTGATCGTGGAAGGTGGTGCGCTTGTTGCGGCTTCACCAAGCGCCTTCGGCACGGGCGATCTCTATGTCGCCGGCGGCCGGGCGGTGGTGGCGGCGCCGAAGCTTGCAGTGTCCGGCAATTTCGTCATGCGCAAGGCAGGTACCGTTGAAGTCACCCTGTCCGGCAAGGATGGCGGCCTGACGATCGGCAAGAATGCCGTGGTCGAAGGGGGAGTGCTGCGGGTTAAGCTTGCTGCCGGTTATACGCCTTCTGCCGGCGACGAACTGTCCGTGATCCGTTCCGGTGCTCTCGAGGGCCGCTTCGATGACATCGTGCTTGAGGGTCACGAGACTGTGCCCGTCTACGGCAAGACCGGCCTTTCGCTGCGCATCAAGGGCTGACAGGCGGGGCTTGCCCCCTTCCGACACCTCCGGCGGCTCGCACCCTGCGGGCCGCTTTTCTCATCTGTCCGCCTTCTTGTCGCATCCGTCACCGTCTCCGCCGGCGCTTTGCCGGCCTCTTGGCACGATTTTCGCTCCTTTGAAATTGTAGCGAAAAACGCGCTGCAAATCGGGTCGGAACGAAACAGATGGTGCCAATGCGAAACGAGCGCAGTAAGGAAATCTTCAGCTATTGGGACAGCTTACGCCTCGGCGAGGCTGTTCCGACACGCACGCAGATCAATCCCGCAGCCTTGCGCCATCGTCTTTCCGATCTTTTCATCCTCGACCAGGAAGGCGGCAGTCTCAAGTTCCGGCTGGCGGGAACGCGCATTTGCGACCTGTTCGACAGGGAGTTGCGGGGCAACCCGTTCGAGGTGATCTGGGATGCCCATTCCCGCGCCGTTGCAAACCGCGCCGCAAGCCTTGCGCTGCGGACGGAACGCCCTGTCGTCATGGATCTTTCGATCGCCGGCGCTTCGTCTTATCCGGCCTTTGAGGCGCTGTTGCTGCCGCTGCGTTCTCCGCAGGGACGCGCCGACCGGTTGCTTGCAAGCCTTTTGCCGCTCGGGCAGGTCCCGGCGCTTCGGCCGCTTGCGCTTGGCGCCTTCGGCGTCGATCATTGGCAGATGATCGATATGACCGCCCCTGCCGATGCTTTGCCGGCAATTGCGCCACCGGCGCGCAGCGAAAATCGGATTTTCGACCGGCTGCGGTCGATCCGGCCGGTGCCGCTTCCCCAGCCTTGACGCTAGGGTGATAGCCTCATCCCTGGAACCATATATTAACCGCCCGGGCTGTATCGATGATGGACTTGCGACAGACGAACATGTGAAGGACGGTGATGTTCACGTTCCGGAACGCTCCAGCCCAGAACCGCCCGATGCCGGTGCGCAGTTTTCAGCGTGTCTTGGTCAACATGCCCGGCCGCCTGATGCTCGCAAGCCATGACGAATATCCGTGCATGATCACAGAGATGTCGCCGGGCGATGTCGTGCTCACCTGTGTCGGTGCGCCGCTTCCGGGCGAACGGATCATCGCCTATATCGATCATCTCGGCCGCATCGAGGGCAAGGTCCTGGAACTCACCAATGACGGTTTCGTCATGTCGGTGGTGGCGACGGACCGCAAGCGCGAAAAACTTGCAGCGCAACTGACCTGGCTTGCCAACCGCCACGAACTCGGCCTGCCCGAAGACCGCCGTCATGACCGCCTGACGCCGCGCATCACCCATGCCGAACTGACCCTGGAAGACGGCAGCCGCCATGCCTGCCGCCTTGTCGACCTGTCACTGTCGGGTGCCGCCGTCGATATCGACATGCGCCCGCCGATCGGCACGCCCGTTCTGCTCAACCATTTGCGCGGCCGCGTGGTGCGTCACTTCGCGGAAGGCGTGGCAGTCGAATTCGCCAGCGTCCAGACACGCGAAAGCCTGCGGACGTTTCTTTAAAAATCCGCAACCGGAAAACGACCGCCTCAACCCGCCTGCCCGGCGGGTTTTTTCGTGCGGTCGGCTGCGTGAAAGCCGCACGTGTCGTCGGTTCTGCGGCGGTAGCCTAAAAAAAATCCTGTTCCGGCACAATTTTTTTATGTCCCTTCGCGGCGCTTTTAAAGGTGAAAAACGGCGCGTTCCGGCTTGCGGCCTCTGCCGGCGAACGTATCGCAAGGGCTGCCACGGCCGCCAGGACGCCTTTTGGCAGACGGGCGCGGGCAAGGCATTTTCCCGAGAACTCAGTCACTTGTCGGATGATCGATAAAGTTTGATCCAAATGCATCTTGCCGCGTCACTCAAAGCCTTGCGACGGGGTGGCAGCCGAGGTGCGGTTTTGATTCAAATTTTAGCCAAATTCGCGCCGAGTTTGACTAAAACAAGCATCTGATTTGACTGCCGAATTTCGCGAGCGATCAAGCCGGTGGTGCGATGTTTCTCCCGACCAAGGAGAAACGCGCATGTTGTACACCAAGATCATCGGGGCCGGCCTTGCTGCCCTCTGCCTGACCTTCCTGTCCACGCAGGCCGCTTTTGCTTTTGCCGGCAGCATGCGCATCACCGGCAAGGCCAATCCCCCCATCGGCCACTACGAATTCTGCCACATCTACCAGAGCGAATGTGTCAGCCGTACCCGGGATACAGGCCCGCTGACGCTGACCGAAGACGGCTGGCGCACGATTCTCGAGGTCAACTATACCGTCAACACCGAGATCAAGCCGATGACGGACGAGGAAATCTACGGCGTCGAGGAGCGCTGGGCCTATCCCACCTCCGTTGGCGATTGCGAGGACTTTGCGCTGCTGAAGCGCAAGATGCTGATCAACCAGGGTTTTGATCCGTCCAACCTGCTGCTGACCGTTGTGTTGCAGCCAAATGGCGAGGGTCATGCGGTGCTGACGGTGCGCACCGACCGTGGTGACTTCGTGCTCGACAACATGCGCAACAAGGTCATGCTCTGGTCGGAGACGGAATATACATTCCTCAAGCGTCAGGCGACCGACGATCCCGCCCGTTGGGTAAAACTTCAGGATGGTCGCGCAACGGCGGTCAGCAGCGTCAAACAGTAAGGCTGGGCGCTGTGGTTTATCTGGCGGGATCTTCGCCTCTCGCCTCTCGCCTCTCGCCTGTTTGCCGCATGTGCCGGTGTCTTGCCTTTGACGTTCGCCGGCGCGTTCGCTTCAGCTTAGCTGCCTGTCCACCAGCGTTGCCGAATGTCGACGTCGCCAGCGGCTCGGCGTTTCCCCGGTGATGCGGTGAAACAGCCGGGAAAAATGCGCCTGATCCGCCATGCCGCAGGCGAGAGCGATCTGGGCCAGCGAATCATTTGAGGACACCATCATCTCCTGCGCCCGCACGACACGACGCTGCAGCACATAGGCATAAGGGGTGTCCTGGAAACTGTCTCGGAAGGCGCGGCTGAAATGGCTGACACTGAGGCGCGCAACCGCGGCCAGATCCTCGGTCCGGATCATGGCATGCAGGTGTTCCTCGACATGGCGCACGATGCGGCGCATCTGCCAGGGCGCAAGGCCCGACCCTTGCACGGCACGGGCTTGAGGCGTGATATCATGATCGCCCGCCAGCAGCCGTCTGGCGCGGTGCAGGCAGTCGCGCGTATGCCCGACATCCTCGTCTATGCTCTCACCAGCCTCGCAGAGCAGCGTGAGAAGTTCGGCGGCCAACTGGCTCGTCCGGAAGCCCGGCTCCTGATTGTGCTGGCTGGTGGTGCTTGCAAGTTCAGACACGTGCAATCCCTCGACATTCGGTGGCAGGATTGCTGAATGCTAGGAAACGTTGCGCAAAGGGGCCAGTTAATCCCCGTAAAGTTTTGTAAAGCTAAGCTTTCGAAAGGTGGCACCCTCTCGTCAGCCCCCCGATGCTGTCAGCCTCGGAGTGTCCGGCGAAGGCGGCCCGGTGGCTGTCCGATGATCTGCATGAAGTGCCGGCTGAGATGGGACTGGTCAGAAAAACCACAGGCGCTGGCGATTTCGGCCAACGGCACGTCGGTTTCTTCCACCATCTTGCGCGCCCGCTCCACGCGCCGTTCCAGAAGCCAGCGATAGGGCGTCATGCCGGTCGTTTCGCGAAAGGCGCGGATGAAATAGCTGCGCGACATGGCGCAGCTCTCGGCGACGTCGCCGACGGAAATGTCCCTGTCCAGATGCGCGTCGAGAAACTCCTTGGCGCGCCGTTCCAGCCGGTGCGACAGGAGCGGTTGTCCCGCTGCTGCGCCACGTCCCCCGCCATAACGGTGGACCAGATGCGTGGCGATGGCCATGGACACCTGATCCAGGAAAAGGCCGTGCGCCTCCTCCGGCCTGTCGAGCGATGGGGCGAGCGCACGCACCAGATTGGACAGCACCGGATCGTCATGCGCAGCCTTTTCGAGCAGTCCGTCGAACATGCGCGAGCGGGATTCCTCGGCTGCCCGGCGAAGCTGCATATGGCTGACTTCAAACAGCATGAAATCGAAGGATCCGTCAATTTCGGCGCGGTAATCCTCACCGAAATTACGCAGGTAAAGCGAACCGGGGGAAAAGCTGTAATCCGTCCGGCCGCGTCCGTGGTAGATATTGCGCCGGTGGCTTGCGGCCATGGAAACACCGATCAGAAAACCGCGATCATTGGCCGGCAGCACGACCTCGGAGACCTGATCGGAGACAACCTGCTTGCGATAGAGGTGGATCCCGTTGCGGCAGAGTTCCTGATCGCGGGCCAAAGTCTTGGATGTGCAGCCGAGAGCATCGCGCGACGATGCCTGATTGGCGACCTGACTGACCATGCCCGCTCTCCCATCTGCAAACCGTGGTTCCGGCCGGTTCATCGCCTCGGGGCACGTCGCCTGTGAACGCTGCCCGCTCCCTTTTGCAGGATGCAACCGAACATAGTCTTGCACATATCTGCGGTGGCGGAAAGGTCCGGTTCTCGCATGACTGGAACTGTCGCTCTGCGATGCACGCCGATGGGGTGTCAGCCGAGATCGGCAAGGATCATGCGCGGCTCGCAAGCCGGCGCGGCATCCTTCATGCGCATGACAGTCGCTCCGGCCTGGGTGATCACGCGGCGCGCATCCCCGCAGCGTCCCTGTTGTACCAGCATTCGCGCCGAGTTCGTCGCCGACAGGGATGTTTTCGTGGCCCTAAGGTCGAGGCAGGTAATGGGAAGCGACAGATCGAAGAACAGCCGCGAGGCGCTGCCGAACAGAGCCGTGGCCAGTTCAGGGTCGCCCTGTCGTCCACCCGCCCAGGCGAGCGCCGACCGGACGTCCTCGATCAGCGCCGGCAAGGTGTCCGCCCGATCGTCAGCGAGGCGCTTTGCTCCGCCTTGCGTGAGAGACAGGACGCGGCGGGCATGATTGCGGCTCGCCTCGCGCCAGGCAGCGCTGCCCATCGCGCGGCGAAGTCCATAGTGCCGCAGGGTTTTCAAGAGAGTGTAGCGGGTCTTCGTCCCGACCTGCTGGGCCATGACCAGCGATTTTTCGACAAGGGCTGTGATCGTGCAGACGATCCTGTCGGTTCCCATCCTGATGGTACCGACGACGTCTATGGCATCCTTCATGGAAAACGCCCCGTTGAAGACGCACAACCGATCAAAAACGTCCCTCTCCTCGTCGCCAAGAAGATTGAAACTCCAGTCGAAATTGGTCACCAGCGTGCGGTGCCGGGCCGGTGCGGTTCGCCGGCCACTGACCAGCACTGGAAGACCCTGCGACAAGAGGCGGGCAAGTTCCGAGAGCGTGTGCGTTGCAAGGCGCGTGGCCGCCATTTCGATCGCAAGCGGCATCCCGTCCAACTGCAGGCAGATATGGTTGATCTGCAAAAGTTCGGCACTCGAGGGCGCAAAGTCCGGGCAGACGGCCTGCGCCCGCTCGATGAACAGGCGAACGGCCGGCGGATGCAGCAGGGACCGGGGACCACCCTCGGCCTCGCCCTGCGGCAGCCCAAGCGCCGGCACGTGCAGCACCCATTCTCCGGCAGCCCTCAAGGGCTCGCGACTCGTGGCGAGGATCACGAGGTTCGGCAGCATGCCGAGCAGGTTTTCGGCAAAGGTGGCGGCGGTGTCGATGAGGTGTTCGCAGGTATCCAGGACGATGAGCAGGTTCGAGGCCCCGATCACGTCCGCAATATCGCGCAGGTTGCCCCGTTCCAGATCGAAAAGACCGAGTTGGCGGGCAAGCTCGGCGCGGAGTGCGCCTGCATCGACCATGTCCGCAAGGTCGAGAAACAGCACCGGCATGTCGTGGGCCGTGGCAAATGCGGATGCCGCGGCGACCGCCAGCGTCGTTTTGCCGATGCCGCCCGGCCCGGTCAGCGTCAGCAGGCGTCGCGCCGCCAGAATATCCGTGCAACGCGTCACCATGGCCTGACGGCCGATCAGGCTTGCAACGGCAAGAGGCAGCGTGCTCTTCAACCGTTGCGGTGTGGCAAGCCCATCGGCACGGTCGAGGGCCGGAGGGACGAGCCGGTAACCGCGCCCGCTCTCATTGACGATCAGCTTGCGGTCCTCGCCATCGGACACCAGCAGCCGCCGGAGAGCTGACAGATGAACACGCAACGCCGTTTCATCCACATGCTGGTTCGGCCACACCCGTGCCAGCAATTCCTGCTTGGAGACGAGATGGCCGGGCTTTTCCGAAAGCACCAGCAGGATTTCCAGCGCCCGCGCACCGACTTTGACCGGTTCACCCTCGCAATACAGCGTCCGCTCCTGAACGGAGAGGGTAAAACGCTCTGACAGCACCACCTTGGCAAGTGGATCTTGGTTCATCGGCGGCAATCCCCGGCGCATGGCATCTCGAAAATGCCCTGAAGACCTGAGACTAAATCAGGTCGCGCATGAGCTATAGGAGAAAAGTATCCTGAATTGGACGATCTGGACCATCATTTGACAGAGGGCAGCCTGCACAGCACGCCGTTAGCCGAGGACGGGCTCTACTGAAAGACGGTCAATGAAGGTTGTGTCGCTCGGCCAGAAGCTGGATGCAAAGAGCAGCCAGGATGTGCTGAAGTGCGGGCGAGGCCGTGTCATCATGTCCGGACAGGAAAGGCAGAAGGGAAAGCCCGAGCTTATAGAGCACCATGTCCGGGCTGTTGCGGCGTGGCCTCGGCAAGATCCGCAACTGCGGAAAGCGGGAGGCGATTTCATCCACGAGCGAAAACGGCACAACCAGCCCTATTCCATCCAGTTCCGTGGAAAAACGGATTGCCGCTCCTTCGGAGAGATCCACCAGACAGATACTGCCCTCGTCATACTGTTTCGGAGACAGTGCCTCACCGTTGCGCAGAAGATCGCAGTGCGTCACCGGACGCAGATAGATCATGGCGAAATAGGCATTCCGTGCCTCCAGTTCCAGAACAGCGCCGGGGCTATCGTCACGGGCATGGCGGATATGCCATGCGCAGATGGCGCCTGCCTGGAACGGCTCAACCTTTACATGAGGAAACTGGTCCAGGCGCAGCAGCTTCTCGGCCTCGTGGTGTGGTCCTGCCGCCATGTCATGCTCCTTTTGCGCCTCGGGAGGCTCCGCGCCACACTTATTCGCCTGCTCGAATATTGGCAATGCATGCGCGGGCATGAGCGCCGAGGGGCCGTCGGCACCTGGCCGGATCGGACAAAAATAATCGGAATGGACAAATTGGCCCGGCTTTTGCGGGTTCAGCCGCGTGCTCACCTTCGACGGTTGCCAGCCCTGCCGCGTTTAGTGGCCGGCGGAAGGTGAGATGAAGACGCGGACTTTGGGCAGGACAAGCTGGTTTCGGACGCCCGCAGCCGGTTGAACACGGTGTTCATGACCCTGATGTTCCTCGGGGGGGGGGGCCGGTGCAGCCCTTGCCACCCTCGCCTGGCCCCATGCCGGCTGGACCGGCGTCAGTGCGCTTGGCGCCGTAATGGCCGTGATGGCGTTCGCCATCCGCATCATCGGCCGCGGCAAGCGGGCCTGATCATGCGGTTGAGGCGGAAGATGCACCGTCTCGGCCGCACAAGGTCTTGCGCTTTATCAAAAAGTCGAAACGTCCAAATCGTCCCGCAACGTGCAAGAACCGGGCGGGCTGGCGGACCATAACGGACGGGTATTCTTTTCCGGACCCCGTCCATTTCGAGAGGCCAGCCATGTCCGTCACCGCGACCCCGACCCCCGGCGCAAAACTTTTGACGCCGAGCGACCACACGTTGATCATGATCGATTTCCAGTCGCAGATGTCGTTTGCCACCAAGAGCATCGACGCCGTCAACCTGCGCAACAATGCAGCCCTCATCTCCAACGGCGCCAAGGGTTTTGGCGTTTCCACGATCCTGACGACCGTTGCCGAAAAGAGCTTTTCCGGGCCGATGTTTTCCGAAATCACGGAGGCCTTTCCCGGCCAGTCGCTGTTTGACCGGACCTCGATGAACACCTGGGAAGACGCCGCTGTGATCGGCGAAGTCAACCGCATCGGCAAGAGCCGCATCGTGCTCGCCGGCCTCTGGACGGGCGTCTGCATCGTCGGTCCGGCTTTGTCGGCCATCGACCAGGGCTTTGAAGTCTTCGTCATCGCCGATGCCTGCGGCGACGTTTCCACGGAAGCCCATGACCGCGCCATGGACCGCATGGTGCAGGCCGGCGCGCAGCCGATGACCTCGCTGCAATATCTGCTCGAACTGCAGCGCGACTGGGCCCGCACGGAAACCTACGAGATGACGACCGGCGTGGCCAAAAAATTCGGCGGCGCCTACGGCCTTGGCATCATCTACGCCAAATCGATGTTCGGCGCGTCCGAAAGCCACTGAGACCAAACCGGCAGCGCCCCTCCTTCCGATGACGAGGGGCGTTGCGACCCATCCCAGCCTTTGTGATCCCAAAGAGGTTCGCATGTCTCAGAAATCCGCAATCCGCCCCTCCGTGGTTCTCGTGCATGGCGCCTGGGGAGATGGCTCCACCTGGCGGCGGGTGATCCCGCTCCTGATGCAGGAGGGCCTATCCGTTCATGCCGTGCAGAATCCGACGACATCGCTTGCCGATGACGTGAAGGCGGTCGCGCATGTCCTTGAGGTCGTCGATGGGCCTGTTGTGCTCGTCGGCCATAGCTGGGGCGGCACCGTCATTACGCAAGCCGGCAATGACCCGAAGGTGGCAGCGCTGGTTTATGTCGCAGCCTTTGCGCCGAAAGCGGGGCAATCGACCGGCGATCAGGTGGGCGAATACCCTGCCCCGCCCGGCCTTGCCGAAATTTCGCCCGACAGGCGCGGCAGCTACTGGATGAGCCGCAAGGGATGGGCGACCTGCGTGGCCCAGGACCTGCCGGAGGTGGAGGCTGATACGCTGTTTGCCTCGCAGCCGCCGCTCGGTCCCACGACATTCACCGACAAGGTGACGCGCGCTGCCTGGGCGGACCTGCCCAATTGGTGCGTCATCTCCACGGCGGACAGGGCCGTCAGCGTCGAGTTGCAGCGCGATCTCGCAAAGGCCCTCGATGCCCGCACGAGCGAACTCGAGGCAAGCCACATGTCGCCTCTTTCCCACCCCCATGCCGTCGCCAAGGTCATCCTGGATGCCGTTGCAGAGATCTCTGCGACAAACGGAACCGCTGGCGACCCGCCTTCCGGAAGCGCCCCATGAAAATCTACCTGATGTCGCTCGCGGCAGGAATCCTGGTTGGGATCGTCTACAGCCTGCTCAATGTCCGTTCTCCCGCCCCGCCCATCGTGGCGCTGATCGGCCTCCTCGGCATTCTCGTCGGGGAACAGGTTCTGCCGCTGGTGCGCACCGTCTGGAAGAAGGAGCCGGCCGCCCTCTCCTGGCTGCATGAGGTGAAGCCCCACATGTTCGGCCATCTGCCCAGGGGCCGCCGACCCGAAGCGCCGGCCCTCGACACCACGGCAAAGGCCAGCCCGGAGGAAGCCAGGTCCAAGGCCGGAAACGCCTGATGCCGACCCGGAGACGTTTTCTCAGTGCCGCCTCAAGTCTTGCCTTTCCGCAATTCCTGCGCCCGGCATCGGCCGCCAATGGCCCTTTATCTGGAGATAATCCCATGACCGCAGATCTCATCCTGCACCACGGACTGATCACCACGCTCGACCGCACCAATCCGACAGCCTCTGCCGTTGCCATCGAGGATGGTCGTTTTTTGGCCGTCGGCGGTGACCGGGAGATCATGGCGCTTGCCGGCCCCGAGACGAAGATTGTGGACCTCAAGGGTAAACGTGTGCTGCCGGGCCTTATCGACAACCATACGCATGTCGTGCGCGGTGGCCTCAACTTCAATATGGAGTTGCGCTGGGACGGCGTGCGCTCGCTGGCCGATGCCATGGACATGCTGAAGCGCCAGGTCGCAATCACGCCGCCACCGCAATGGGTGCGTGTCGTCGGCGGCTTCACCGAACACCAGTTCGCCGAAAAGCGCCTGCCGACCATCGACGAGATCAATGCGATTGCGCCGGATACGCCGGTTTTCCTGCTGCATCTTTACGACCGGGCGCTGTTGAACGGCGCGGCATTGCGCGCTGTCGGGTATACGCGCGACACGCCCAATCCGCCCGGCGGCGAGATCACCCGCGATGCCAACGGCAATCCGACGGGCCTTCTGCTCGCCCGCCCGAATGCCGGCATTCTCTATTCGACGCTTGCCAAGGGTCCAAAACTTCCCTTCGACTATCAGGTCAATTCGACCCGCCATTTCATGCG
>JAIXTO010000188.1 GCA_027483885.1 Rhizobiaceae bacterium | reverse complement strand
AGTCCGAGGCCGGATCGACCACGACCGCCTCCAACTGCTTGCCCAGCAGGCCGCCCTTAGCGTTCTGTTCGGCAATGAGCATCAGCATCGTGTCTCTCAGCGTCGTTTCCGAAATCGCCATCGTGCCCGACAGCGAATGGAGAACGCCGATCTTGATGGTGTCGTCTGCGGCAAAGGCGCCGTGGAAGGACGTGGTGGACATGATGGCAGCGAGCATCGCGCCGGAAAGCCTGGCTTTGAAATTCATGGTTCGAACCCCTCTTCTTGTTCGGTGGCAACGGGCCTTGGAACCGGCCGTTTGTCGTTGCTTCAGGAACTATGGTTCGCTGCAGTGCAAAACCACATACGTCATATGACGTAAGGCAGGGGGCGAAACGGGAAGATCGTTGCAGATGCCGGACAGCAGCGCTTGGTGCGTCGGTCTGGCCGCGGCGTCAGTCGCGTACACGCTCTGTAGCCGTTCCCGGCGTTTCGATGCTCCCGCGGGACTTAATCAGCCGTGCGCCCGCACGTCCCGCACGCCGCGGCCGAGCCTGCGGCGCAACAGGGTCCGCAACGTCGCGCCATCGGCATACCCGACCATGCCGGCGATCTCATCAGGGCTTTTGTCGCTGGTCTTCAGCAGATGCACGGCACGCTCGACGCGCAGATCCTGAAAATAGGAAAGCGGTGTCTTGCCAAGCACCTGCTGCAGACGGCGCGCCAGCGTTCGCTTGCCGGCGCCGACGGCATCGGCCGCATCGTCGAGCGAAAAACCTTGAGACAGCCGGCCCCGCGCCCAGCGCTCGAACTTCTCGACCACAGGATCGGCATGCGCGAGATGATCCGTGATGACATAGGCCGATTGCGCCGGCCGGCTGTCGACGATGAGATAGCGTGCCACGAGGTTTGCCAGTTCCGGGCTCGCCTGGCGCACCAGCCAGAGCGCCATGTCCACATGGCCAAGGGCCGCGCCGGCCGTGACCAGCGCACCGGACTTCACCACCATCCGCCCATCCTCCAGCCGAACCGACGGATAACGCTGGCGAAAGAGCGGCGCAAGCCACCAGGTGGTTGTCGCCCTTTCCCGGTCGAGAAGACCGGATTCGGCAAGCACGAAGGTTCCGATGCAGGCGGCCGCAAGATTGATGCCGCCGGCCCTTGCTTCCCTGAGTGCGGCGGCCGCATCCTGGACATCCGGCCGCGCCAGCGCCGGCACAAGCAGGTCCGGCATCTTGTAGCCAATCGCCGGAACCACAAGCCAGTCGCCTCCCGCCGGAGCCGGCATGGCCGAGACCGGAACGCCAAACCCTTGCGCCGTTTTCACCTCGCGTCGCATGCCGACGACCGAGACCTCGAAAGGCGGCACGTCGAGCGCGAGCATCATGGCGAGTTCATTGGCGGTGGTGAGGACATCGAGGATGGACGAGAGACCGGTGTCGAAGACGCCATCAAGGGCCAGCACCTGCACTTTCATGGCAATATTCCTATCAAGACTGTCAATATTGACAATAGCAGCCGGCGGCAGCCTCCGCCATGATCACGACATCGCAACAGGAATGCGTATGGCCATGATGTGACGACGATCGGCAAACACCGTTGCACGGGCCGCGGGCTTTACCTTACCCGGTCATCTCAGTTCATTCCTCAACGATCCTGAGTGCCGGCAATCGACAGGGCGTCTCGCCTGTGCCGACTGCGGTGATCACGACAAGCCACCGGGAAAAGGAACAACCCGATGCAGCCCGTCTCATCCGGTCGCATGAGAAGCCGCATGACAGGCCACACGGCTGACACCGGCTGCCCGCTTGGGACGCGCTGAGCGACCAATGGGGCGGCAGGCTTCAGGCACCGCCACCCTGGTTTCCTGTTCCGACCCAATCTTGAACGCCGCCGGGAGACCGCCTCCCCGCAGGGGAGTGCCACGTCATGCCATACGAGACTGTTCTCGCCGTCGCCCTTTTTGCCTTCGTCGGCTCGGTGTCGCCCGGGCCAAGCAATTTCATGCTGCTTGCCTCGGGCACCAATTTCGGCTTCTGGCGCACGGTGCCGCAGATTCTCGGCATCACCGTGGGTTTTTCCACCGTGCTTCTGGCCGTCGGTTTTGGGCTCGGTGCCCTGATCACGGCCTGGCCGCCGATCGGTCTGGCGCTGAAGATTGCCGGCGGCGCCTATCTCCTCTATCTCGCCTGGCGGATCGGCATGTCCCGGACAATCTCGAACGGCGATACAGACGCTGCCCGACCGCTGACCCTACTGGAATCGGCGGCATTCCAATGGGTGAACCCGAAGGCCTGGATTGCGGCGGTGACCGCCATGGCGGCCTATGCCAAGGCCGACAGTCCCTTTGCGTCGATCTTGCTGATCACGGTCGTGATCGCCCTTGTCAACCTGCCGAGCGTCGCGGTCTGGGCAGGCTTCGGCGTGGCGCTTCGCCAGTTCCTCACACAGCCGTCACGATTAAAATGGTTCAATATCGCCATGGGTCTGCTGCTCGTTGCGACCCTCTGGCCGCTTCTGCGATAACATCCGAAACTGGACCCCGCACTCGGGACCGATGACACCGGATCGGCGACAACGGTGGTCATGGTGCTGGCCACCGTGCGGATCCGAAGTGCCTTTGTGGCGGCGCTTTCACAAGCGCCTGTCCCCGTCGCATTTTGCGCAAACGAGGTGATGCGGCTCGTCAGTTAGCCCGGTTCCTGAGCTTCTCCGCTTCGGCGTAAAACTTCTTCTCCCACTCCTTGTGGTTATCCAGCCCCTCGCGGATGAACGGCGTGAAGACGGCCATATGCATCAGCAGCCAGTTGACGAGGCGAGCGGGGAATTTCAGCGGTTTGGCGAAATCGACGAACAGCACCACGCGGGTTTTATCCGTGTGATTCCAGGCCTCGTGTTCATAGGCGTCGTCAAAAATCAGCACCTTGCCCTCTTCCCAGTGGCAGATCTCGTCGCGCACGCGGATCGCAAGTTTTTCGCGCGGTTCCGGTACGATCAAGCCGAGATGCAGGCGAAGCACGCCGTTATAGGGGCCGCGATGGGCCGGAAGATGTTTTCCCGGTTCGAAGATCGAAAACATCACCGTGGTGAGGCCGGGGATCTTCTGCATGGCCTCCCAGGTTTTCGGGCAGGCAGCTATGTTCTGTTCCGATTTCACGCCGAAGCCGAGGAGAAAGAACGTCTTCCAGCGGTTGTCGGTGGAAATCGTCTTCACGTCGGCGGAAATATCCTGAAAGGACGGCAGCTCGGCCTGTCGCAGCAGGATGCGATCCAGCTCGGCGCGGATGGCGGGGGCCGCCTTCTCGATCTCGGCGGCCCATGGAAAGGTCGCGGTGTCATAGACCGGCGGATTGCCGAGCCTTGCATATTTAAAATTCAGCCGCTCGGCCCAGGCGACGATGGCCATGAAAAAGCGGGTGATGCGGCTGGGGCGATCCATCGGCTGGAGGCCATTGGTTCCAAACGTCTGTTCGGCATGCGATGCGGCGGAATCGAGCGCTGTTGTCATGGGATGGCCATCGAACACGGTTGACGGGACCTGCCGGGCAGTCTTGGAAATTCACCCTTCAGGGCATTCTGCACGCCGGGGCAAAAAGGCGCGTGTCCCATCCGTTACAAGGACCTGTGGCGGACTTGTGGCAGCGGCGTTTGCGCTTGCAAAAGCAGGCTGAACGCATAAAAGTGCCTAAACACTCGCCATGCCCAAAAGGACGCCAGAGCACGCATGACCGCGCGGCAACGCATCATTCCCGTCCGGCGCGAATATAACCGCTGGGTCGCCGATCAGACGCTGGAAGATTACGCGCTGCGGTTCACGGCCAAGAGCGCCCGTCGCTTCTCCTCCACCCGCATTGCCCAGACCGCCATCGGCGCGATTTCCTTTCTGGCGCTGGAAGCCATCGGCGGCGCGATCACGCTGTCCTACGGCACGACGAATGCCTTCTTCGCCATTCTGGTGGCCGCCGCCGTCATGCTGGTGGTCGGCCTGCCGATCAGCCGTTATGCCATCCGCCACGGCGTCGATATCGACCTTCTGACGCGCGGCGCAAGTTTTGGTTATATCGGCTCCACCATCACCTCGCTGATCTATGCCAGCTTCACCTTCATGCTGTTTGCGATCGAGGCCTCGATCATGACCGGCGCGCTGGAGCTTGCGCTCGGCATACCGCCAGCTATCGGCTACATCATCAGTGCCGCCGTGGTGATCCCGCTCGTCATCTACGGCGTGCAGCTGATTTCGCGTTTTCAGCTGATCACCCAGCCGTTCTGGATCGTGCTCAACATCCTGCCCTTCATCTTCATCGCCTTCATGGACTGGGAGAAGTTCGATCTGTGGCGGGCCTTTGCCGGCATCAATCATTCCAACGCGCAGGTGGGCGGGGCCGCCCCGTTCAACCTTCTGGAGTTCGGTGCCGCCTCCGCGGTGATCCTGGCGCTCATGCCGCAGATCGGCGAGCAGGTGGATTTTTTGCGCTTCCTGCCGGCGGAGGGCCAGCAGAAATGGCGCCACCGGCTGGCAATCTTTCTCGCCGGCCCCGGCTGGGTTGTGGTCGGCGTGCCAAAACTTCTGGCGGGCTCGTTCCTGGCGGTGCTGACGCTTTCCACCGGCGTGCCGGTGCGCGAAGCCGGCGATCCCGCCCATATGTATCTGACCGCCTTCGGTTACATGATCCCCAACGAGACGGCCGCGCTGCTGCTGATGGCCGCCTTCGTGGTGGTGTCGCAGCTGAAGATCAACGTGATGAACGCCTATGCGGGGTCACTTGCCTGGTCGAACTTCTTTTCGCGCCTCACCCACAGCCATCCCGGCCGCGTCGTCTGGTTGATCTTCAACGTCGCGATCGCGCTTTTGTTGATGGAGCTTGGCATCTACCGGCTGCTGGAGGCGACGCTTGGCATCTTTTCCATCATCGCCATGGCCTGGCTCTGCACGATTTCCGCTGATCTCTTCGTCAACAAACCGCTCGGCCTGTCGCCGCCCGGCATCGAGTTCAAGCGGGCGCATCTTTATGACCTGAACCCGGTGGGGCTCGGCGCCATGCTGGGCTCAACGGCGATTGCGCTTTCCGCGCATTTCGGCGCCTTCGGGCCGCTCGCCGCTTCGCTCTCCACCTTCCTTACCTTGTCGGCCTTCCTGCTTTCACCGCTGATTGCCTGGGGCACGAAGGGGCGCTTCTATCTCGCCCGCAAGCCGCGCCATGCCTGGAAGAACCTGACCGCCATCACCTGCTCGATCTGCGAACACCCGTTCGAGCCGGAGGACATGGCCTGGTGTCCCGCCTATGCGGCGCCGATCTGTTCGCTCTGCTGCTCGCTCGACAGCCGCTGCCACGATATGTGCAAGCCGAAAGCCCAGATGAAGGCGCAGATCGGCAGCGTCGCGCGCTCCTTCCTCTCCGATCACATCGTCGAGAGGCTGATGACGCGGCTTGGCCGCTACGCGATGACCGCCATTCTCTCGATTTCGCTGATCGGCGGCATCATGGCGATGATCTCCTATCAGGTGAG
Organism: Rhizobiaceae bacterium; assembly: GCA_027483885.1. GTDB lineage: Bacteria > Pseudomonadota > Alphaproteobacteria > Rhizobiales > Rhizobiaceae > Neorhizobium. The sequence continues at coordinate 2,277 of JAIXTO010000188.1, read as the reverse complement.
CGAGGCGACGCCGGCCAATGCCGAAGTGGTCTATGGCACCATCCTCATCGTCTTTTTCGTTTTTGCCATCATCGCCGGCATCGTTTCGTGGTTTTATGTGCTGGCCCACGACAGCCGAGTGGTGGCAGAGGAAGAATCCTCGCGCCAGAACACGCTGCTGCTGAAGGAAATCGCCGCCCACAAAAAAACCGATGCCGCCCTGCAGAAGGCCAAGGAAACGGCGGAAGCTGCCAACCGCGCCAAAAGCCGTTATGTCGTCGGCCTCAGCCACGAGCTGCGCACGCCGCTGAACGCCGTCATGGGTTATGCGCAGATCCTTGAGCGCGACGAAAGTATCCCTGCCCCGCGCCAGTCCGCCATCAAGGTGATCAAGCGCTCGGCCGACCACCTTTCCGGTCTCATCGACGGGCTGCTGGATATTTCCAAGATCGAGGCCGGCCGGTTGCAGGTCTATTCGAACGAGATCAACATACAGGATTTTCTCGACCAGATCGTCGAGATGTTTCGCCCGCAGGCGCAGGCGAAGGGCCTCACCTTCACCCATGTCCGCGCCCGAAGCCTGCCGCATTATGTGCGAAGCGACGAAAAGCGCCTGCGCCAGATCCTCGTCAACCTGCTCTCCAACGCCATCAAGTTTACCGACGAGGGCACCGTCACCTTCGATGTCGCCTATCGCAGTCAGGTCGCCACTTTTACCGTGTCCGATACCGGGCGCGGCATTGCTGAAAAGGACCTGCCGCGCATCTATGAGCCGTTTCAGCGGGGCGAAGCGGAAAACATCCGGCCGATGCCGGGGCTCGGTCTTGGCCTCACCATCACCCAGCTTCTCACCAACACGCTGGGTGGCGAGATTTCCGTCAAAAGCAAAAAAGACGAAGGCTCAACCTTTCGCGTCCGCCTGATGCTCTCGGCCATCGACCGGCCAAGCACGATGCCTGCACCGGAAAAGAAGATCGTCTCCTATACCGGCCCGCGCCGCACGCTGGTTGTGGTTGACGATAACGAGGACCACCGCGACCTGATGCGCGAAGTGCTCTCCCCGCTCGATTTCGTCGTGCTGACGGCCAATGGCGCCACCGAATGCCTGACGCTGATCGAAGGCGTTAAGCCGGATCTTTTCCTTGTCGATATCCTGATGCCGGGCATGAACGGCTGGCAGCTGGTGGAGCGGTTGCGCGAAGGGGGCCAGAGCGCGCCGATCCTGATGCTGTCTGCCAATATCGGCGATGGCGCGAGCGCCATCCGCGACGGCGACGGCCACAGCGATACGATTGCAAAACCCGTCGATATACGCCAGCTCTCCGACAAGCTGGCGCTGCATCTTGGCCTCACCTGGATCTACGAGGGCGACGTTGAACCCGAACCGCCGCCGCCGGTTCCCGTGCTGAAAAGCCCCGGTGAAACGCATCTGCAGGATCTGATACAGCTCGGCGAAATCGGTTATGTCCGCGGCATCGAGGCAAAACTGGCCGATCTCGACAAACTGCCGGAAAACCAGCCCTTTACCACGGCGGCCGGGGCCTATATCCAGTCCTTCGATCTGGCGGGATATCTCAGCTTCCTCAACCGGTTCCGCGAGGAAAGGGTCGCCGACGATGCCTGACATGAAGAGCGAGCAGCCCCGCGACATCGTGCTTCTGGTGGATGACAGCCCCGAGGCGCTGGGCTTTTTGACCGAAGCGCTGGAGCAATCCGGCTTTTCCGTGCTGATCGCCACATCCGGCCAGTCGGCGCTCAACATTGTCGAGCGCATCACACCGGACCTCATCCTGCTCGATGCCGTGATGCCGGCCATGGACGGTTTTGCCACCTGCCGCCGGCTTAAGGCCAATCCCGCCGTCTCGCAGGTGCCGGTGATCTTCATGACGGGGCTGACCGAAACCGAACACGTGGTCAATGCGCTCGATTGCGGCGGCGTCGATTATCTGACCAAGCCGATCAATATTGACGAGTTGCGCGCCCGCATCCGCGTGCATCTGTCGAACGCCCGCTCCGCCCAGAGCGCGCGCGTGGCGCTGGATGCTGCCGGTCGTCACCTGCTGGCGGTGAAGGGCAATGGTCAGCTGCACTGGTCCACACCGCAGGCAACGCGCCTCATCAACGCAGCAACCGGCAGCGATGACGGTCTTGATATCGTCGTGCAGCATATTGCAGCCTGGATGGGTGGCCGTGAAAAACCGGGCTTTTCCCGCGATGCCTCGTTTGCCTTCACGAAGGCCGGCGAAGCCAGCCTGCAATTTGCCTTCCTCGGCGCCATCGGGGCCGACGAATATCTGT
>JAIXTO010000007.1 GCA_027483885.1 Rhizobiaceae bacterium | reverse complement strand
GGCAAGCTCACCACCTACCGGCGCCTTGCCGAGCACGCGCTTGAAAAGATCGCCGAGACAATCGGGGCCAAGGGCAAACCGTGGACGGCCGACAGTCATCTGCCGGGCGGTGATTTTCCGGTAACCGGCGCTGCCAATGCTGTGGACGAGCTGATGTCGAAGGCACCGTTCCTGAAGCGCGGGCATGCCGAGCGCCTGATCCGCTGTTATGGCACCGATGCCAGCACCATGCTTTCCTCTGCCAAGACGGTGGAAGATCTCGGCCGCCATTTCGGCGGCACGCTCTATGAGGCCGAAGTGCGCTGGTTGCTCGACAAGGAATGGGCGGTTTCGGCGGAGGATATCCTTTGGCGGCGCACGAAACAGGGCCTGTTCCTCACGCCCGATGAGGTCGCAGCGCTTGAGGATTATCTGCAGACGGCAACTGTTGCCTGACCGGCTCGTTGTGTCACCTGCCGCCTGAAAACAAGGCCTTTCGGGCGGCAGGATCAAGAATGTGTCAGCGCGCCATGTCAAACAGCAGCGCGCGTCCGTCGGTTGTCCAGACGAGATCCTCGAACTGGTCGGCGCCGATTTCCACGGCATCACCCGTGGCCAGCCGTTCCCCTTCCAGCATCGCAACGCCTTCGATGATATGCAGGAAGGCAAGGCGACCCGAGCGGGCGGGAAGCGGTGTGCGGTCGCCATCGTGGGCATTTGCGATGAAAAGCTGCGTATCGGACTGCAGCTGTAGCGGGGCATCACCGGCAGTGCCGCTTGCCAGCAACGACCAGCCGCCGTCATCCCGGCCTGTGGGCAGCGATGCCTGCTGATACATCGGCGTGCCACCCACGAGATTGGGGATGAGCCAGATCTGCAGGAAATGCGCCGACTTTTCGCCGGATGCGTTCATTTCCGAGTGGCGCACACCGCTTCCGGCATACATCAGCTGTGCCTCGCCCGGCGCAATGGTGACGAGATTGCCCAGCGTATCCTTGTGCTTCAGCTTGCCTGAGAGAACCAGCGTCAGGATGTCCATGTCCGCATGGCCATGCTCGGAAAAGCCGGAGCCGGGGGCGATCCAATCCTCATTGATGACGCGCAAGGCGCCATAGCCCATGCGGGTTGGATCCTGAAAGCCGCCGAAGGAGAAGGTGTGATAGCTGTTCAGCCAGCCCGTATCGGTATGGCCGCGGTTCATGCTTTCGTGAATGAGGGTCATTGTCAGCCTCCATGGTTCGGGGGGATGGGGGCGCCGGAGCGCCCTTTAATCGTTGATCGGTGGCAGAAGATCCCTGATCTGCTCGCGGAACGGTTCGTAGCGGGCAGGCAGTTTCAGGGCTTGCCCGAGATGGGCCGTATCTTCGTCCCGGTCGAAACCGGGTTCGTTGGTGGCGATTTCAAACAGCACGCCGCCCGGCGTACGGAAGTAGATCGCGTAGAAATAATCGCGGTCGATGACCGGCGTGACCTGATAACCGGTGTCCATCAGCGCTCTGCGCACCTCAAGCTGTGCTGCCCGGTCATCGACGGCAAAGGCGATGTGATGCACCGAGCCGGCGCCAAGTGCTGCGGAACCTGCCTGCGGAAGCGTCTGGAGATCGATGATATCGGCACCATTGCCGCCGGGCATGCTAAAGCGGGTCCATTCCTTCTGCGTGTCGACCTGCTGATACCCCATGAAGGTCAAAAGCTCGGCTGTGGCACCGGCATCCTTCAGCCGGAGGCTTGCACCCTGGAACCCCTTGACCGCTTCGGCCGTGCCGATGCCGGCCTTCGACCAGCCAAGCCGTGGGTCGGCGTCGGTTTCCACGAGCGAGAAGCCATCTCGGTCGGGACCGGCAAAACGCAGGTAGCTTTGGCCGAAGCGTTCTTCCTCACCGATCAGCGGCACGTCTCTTTCGGCCAGGCGTTCCTTCCAATAGGCCATCGACCCCTTGGGAACGGCAAAATAGGTTTCGCCCACTTCGCCGACGCCGCCCCGCCCCCTGTCGATGTCGGGGAAGGGAAAGTAGGTCATCACCGAACCTGGCGTGCCGGCATCGTCACCGTAATAGAGGTGGTAGACTTCCGGTGCATCGAAGTTGACGGTTTTCTTGACGCGCCGCAGGCCGAGCGTGCCGGTGAAGAAACTGTTGTTTTGCTGGGCGTCGGCGGCCATCGAGGTAACGTGGTGGAGGCCCTTGATCTGGTTCAGCATGGAAGTGATCCTTTGGCGGTTGCGCGCCACTGTCTGGCGCCGTGAGCACAAAGTGCGGCAGATCGAGGAAATGCTGAATAGCAATAATATTGACTATATTATTTCAATAATGGTAATAATAGCCCATGCAGGATCTGACCGATATCCGTATCTTTCTCGAAGTGGCGCGCCAGCGCAGCTTCGTGGCGGCCGCCCGCCAGCTGTCGCTCACACCGCCGACGGTGACGCGGGCGGTGGGCGCACTTGAGGAAAGTCTTGGCGTGCAATTGCTGTTGCGCACCACACGTCAGGTCTCTCTGACGTCTGCCGGCGCAAGTTATGCGGCGCGGATCGGCCCTGTCGTCGAGGAGTTTGACCGGGCCGCCGAAGAATTGCGCGAGAGCCAGGGGGAGACCGGCGGCCTGATCCGGGTTAATGCGCCGTT
>JAIXTO010000137.1 GCA_027483885.1 Rhizobiaceae bacterium | reverse complement strand
TGCACGGCGAGATAGGCGGACGCTGTATCCTGGAAGGTCAGCGGTTCGGATTTGTTGAGCTTGATCGACATTTCCGATGTCGAGCCCTTGGTGGATGCAATACGCTGTCCAGCGAAATCGGCCTTCGACTTGCCGGGATCCTCATCCGGAACGATCAGCATTTCCTTGGCGAGATAATAGGGATCGCTGAACTGGATCTGCTCGGCGCGGCTGAGCGTATAGGCAAGGTTGGCAACGGTAATGTCGACGCGGCCGAGCTTGACTTCGGGAACGCGCGCCTCCACGGAGACGGGCTTGACCTCGGCTTTTACGCCGAGCTGCTTGGCGATGGCATTGCAGAGGTCGACGTCGAAACCGGCCATTTCGCGGGTCTTCGGGTCCGGCGCGGCAAACGGCGGAACGTCAGCGAAAGTGGCGCAACGCAGCGTCTTGTTCGACAGGATGTCGGCAAGCTGGTCGGCATGGGCCGGAGCAACCGAAGCTGCTGCCGCAAGGGCAAGGCCGAGAGTGATGCATTTCATGTTCATGCTGTTCTCCTTTGATTATTATTGAACTTCTAGTGTCTGAGGTCTGCGAGGAAGCGTTGCGCTCGCGGATGTTTGGGATTGCTGAAAAACTCTTCCGGCGTCGCCATTTCGAGGATACGGCCGGCGTCGATAAACCAGATGCGGTCGGCAACATCGCGGGCAAAACCCATTTCATGGGTCACGCACAGCATCGTCATGCCTTCAGCGGCAAGGCTCTTCATCACCGCCAGCACTTCGCCAACCATTTCCGGGTCAAGCGCGCTGGTCGGCTCGTCAAACAGCATCACCGGCGGCTCCATCGCCAAGGCGCGGGCGATTGCCACGCGCTGCTGCTGGCCGCCGGACAGCTGACCCGGATAGGAAAAAGCCTTGTCGGCAAGGCCGACACGGTCGAGCAGGAGCAGCGCCTTGTCATGCGCCTTATGGGCTGGCACCCCTTTGACGCGGATCGGCGACATGGAGACGTTTTCGACCACCGACAGATGTGGAAACAGGTTAAAGCTCTGGAAGACGAAACCGATCCGGCTGCGCAGCTGGTTAAGCGCGCTGGTTTTCATCGGCGCATGAATATTCTGCCCATCAAACAGGATCGAGCCGCTGTTGATCTCTTCCAGCCGGTTGATGGTGCGGATCAGCGTCGATTTTCCGGACCCCGAGGGGCCACAAACGACCACCACCTCACCACGAGCGACCTCGGCATCTATCTCCTTGAGAACCTGATAGGTGCCGTATGTCTTGGAAACATTGGAAATCCGAATCGCAGTTGGGTCCTGCGGCGATGCTGTGCCTGTCATAGCTGCTCCGATGCGATTTTGGCGGGCATGGCCAGGGCTTCAGCAGCGCGGCCTCCCCCGAGACCTGCGCGCTTGCGGGTGATCCGGCGCTCCAGGCGATTGGCGAGGAAAGTGATGCTCCAGCAGATCGCGTAATAGATGATCGCCAGAATGAGAAAAACCTGGAAGGGCTGGGTCAGCAGCTGGTTGTTGACCTGGCTGGCCGCAAACGTCAGATCCGGAACGTTGATCACGTAACCCAACGTCGTGTCCTTGATGGTCGACACGAAGGTGGAGAGGATGCTCGGGATCATGTTGTAGAGCGCCTGCGGCAGGATGATGTAGCGCATCGCCCCCAGATAGCTGTGGCCGAGCGCCTTTGCCGCATCCATCTGACCATGCCCCAAGGACACGATGCCGGCCCGCACCACTTCACTGAGGAACGCACCCTGATAGATGACCAGCGTCGTCAGCATGGTGACGAAGCTCGGCACATCGGCACCGGTGACGAGCGGCACCAGGAAATAGCTCCACAGGATCAGCATCAGCAGCGGTACGCCGCGCGTCACATAGACGAGCACGGTCACCGGCCAGCGCAGCAGGCGCCATTTGGAAATGCGTGCCAGCGCCATCAGGATGCTGACGGGAAAGGCGAGCGCGATACTGAGCGCCGACAGGATCAGCGTATTGGCAAGACCGCCCAGCGGACCATTGGGATACTGGCCGATCAACAGCAGCAGCCAGTAGTCCTGGAAGATCGCAATCATGTCGTGGATCATGCCCGTGCCCTCCGGACAGGATCTGCGCGCATCGACAGGAAGGCGCCGAGGCCCATGATGATGAGCGAGAAGAACAGGTAGAGGACGGTGCCGATCAGATAGATCTCGAAGGTGCGGAAGCTGAGATTCTCGACTTCCTTCACCGCATGCGTCAGTTCCGAGGCACCGATGACGATGCCCAGGCTGCTGTTCTTGAACAAGGAGACGCTATGATTGATCAGCGGCGGCAGCGCATTGCGCACCCCCTGCGGCATCATCACAAAGCGCATGGCCGACAGATAACCATGGCCGAGCGCCCTTGCCGCTTCCATCTGCCCGGGACTGACGGCGCGCAGGCCGGACCGCAGGTCCTCGCTGAAATAGGCCGCCTGGCACAGACCAAGCCCGATGACGGCAAAGATCGCCTCGGCATTGTGGCCGGCCAGCCAAGAGGTCAGCCAATCCGGCATCAGCGTGAAAATGCCGAAATACCAGAGCATAAGCTGCACAAGCGTCGGCACATTACGGTGGTAGGACACGTAGCCCGCGACAAATGCGTTGCCGAAACGACCGGGCGAAAATCTAAGGGCCAGAAGCAGGACCGCCAGCGCCATTGCCAGCAGCCAGGAACCGATCGCAATCACGAAGGTCATCTCGATGCCGTGGAGAAGCATCGAGATATACTCGGGATTGGTCAGGATTGCCGAGAGATCGAACCCGCTCACGGCTTTGAAACCGCGGATGTGTCGCGTGGCGTTTCCGGCCGCGCCGTCTGCAGGCCGCCCATCACCTGGAGCGTCGGGGTGATTTCCATATGGCCGATGTTGACCGCGATCGGTGCGCCAATGGCATAGGCAATGGCGTCGGCAATATCGGAGGCTTCCGGCAACTCGAAACCATCGATGAAGCGTTCGCGGATCGACGGGTCGTTGCCATGGACATGGGTGAAGATATCGGTGGCGACGCGACCCGGGCAGATCTCCGTCACGCGAACCCGCTTGCCGAAGGCATCGATGCGCAGCTGGTTGGAGAGCATGCTGACCGCCGCCTTGGTGGCGTGATAGGAGGAATTGCCGCCGAAATTGTAAGCGCCGGCGATCGACGAAATGTTGATGACGTGACCGTTGTCGCGCGCCACCATGCCCGGCACGACCATGCGGCAGAGATGCAGAACGGCACGCAGGTTGACGTCGACGATGAGGTCGATATCGCCCTCCTCGGCCTCAAGAAATTTCTTCGGGCGGTCGACACCGGCATTGTTAACGAGGATGTCGAATTCGATGCGGCCGGTAAGTTCTGCCAGTGCCGCGCGGTCGGTCACATCAATCGCGTGCGGGATGCAGCCGGTCTTTTCCGCCAGCCTCTGCAGCGGCTCAGCGCTGCGGGCGAGAGCGTGGACCTCGATATTCTCCCGGCGCAAGCGTTCAACGACAGCAGCACCAATTCCGGACGACGCTCCGGTGACCAATGCGGTCCTGTAATCGGAAAATGACATTCTTATTCCCCGTCTGTTTTCAGCACCCTACTGGAACTTGCGCAGCCTGAATAAGACCGATTATCTTTGGAGCGATAAGCAAGCCTTATGGCGGCGAAGAGTTGTGCAATCGCACCGCAAAGATGACCGTTATTTTTGCAGAAAAATCCCATGGCGTTCGTAAGCATTTGAAATATGTTGATTTTAACTTAGACGAAGACCCACGGCGATTCCCGGCCAGTGAGCTATATGGAAGGGCAGACTGCAGCGCGATGGATATCAGACGGCTTAGATCCTTTATCGTTATTGTCGACACCGGCAGCATTACGCGTGCTGCAGATATCCTGCATGTCGCGCAGCCGGCTCTCAGCCAGCAGATCGTCGCTCTCGAGGAACATTTTGGCCAAAAACTTCTGCTGCGCAGCCAGCAGGGCGTCAGCATGACGGATGCCGGACATGCCGTTTACCGCCACGCGCAGATCATCCTGCGGCAGATGGAACAGGCTCAGGCGGATGCTTCGGCCGCTGGAAATTCACTGGCAGGCCGTGTCTCGGTGGGTCTGGTGCCGTTCAGCAGCGCAGCGACGTTGTCGGTCGACCTGCTTGCCGAAACCCGCAAGCGCCATCCGGGCATCCTGCTCCACCTCACGGAAAGCGTCGGGCAGACCTATAGCCAGATGATCATGACCGGCCGGCTGGAAATGGCGCTGATCCATGGAACCGGTCCGATCAAGGGCGTCAAGTTCGAGCCGATCCTCAGTGAGGAATTCTTTCTCGTTGCGCATCCCGATTTTGCCATCGAGGCCGGCGACAAGCCGATCAACGTCTCCGCACTCGATGGTCTGCCGCTGCTGATGCCACCGGCCTATAATTTCGTCAGGCGCGCGGTTGATACGGCCTTCACCCGCAGCCGGGTTAATCTCAAGGTGGTTGGAGAGGTCGAAATCGTTCGGACCTTGACGCGGGCCGTGAGTGCCGGACTTGGCGCGACGATCATGCCCAGAGCGATTGCCGACCGTATCCTGACCGAGTCCGGCGAGCCGCTGATCTGCCGCATGGTCTCGCCGCGGATCGACGAGACGCTATCCTTGTGTGTGGCCGACGGTGTGTCGCTGTCAGAACCGGCCGTTGCGGTGCGCGACATCCTACTGGAACTGACCGCGCGCCTGAAGGTGCCGCGCGGCCAATAGCACCGTTTAGCGCAGTTCGACGCAGAACTGGCTGATGCGGGCACAGGCCTCGGTCAGCTTTTCCATGCTTGTGGCGTAGGAAATCCGGAAGAACGGGCTCATGCCGTAGGCCGCTCCCTGCACGGTCGCGACATGATGTTCGTTGACCAGCGCCATGACAAAGTCCGTATCGGTCTCGATCTTGTGGCCGGCCTTCGAGGTCTTGCCGATGAGGCCGGACATGTTCGGGAAAATATAAAACGCGCCTTCCGGTTTGTGGCAACGCAGGCCATCGATCCCGGCAAGTTGCGACAGCACGAAATCGCGGCGCTGCTTGTAGATGGCGGCGCGCTCCTTCAAAAGATCCTGGGGACCGTCAAGCACGGCGACGGCTGCCGCCTGCACGACAGTTGCCGTGCCACCGCCGTTCTGGCCGTTGACATTGCTGATCGCCGAAATGAGATCCTTCGGACCGCCGCAGAAGCCGAGCCGCCAACCGGTCATCGCATAGGCTTTCGAGGCGCCGTTCATGGTCAGCACGCGGTCATAAAGGCGCGGCTCCACCTCGGCGATCGTGCAGAACTCGAAATCATCGTAGATCAGGTGTTCGTAGATGTCGTCGGTCATGATCCAGACGTGCGGATGGCGCAGCATGACGTCGGCAATCGCCTTCATCTCCTCGCGCGAGCAGGCAGCACCGGTCGGGTTATTGGGAAAGTTGAGGAACAGCCATTTGGTGCGCGGGGTAATCGCGGCCTCCAGATCTTCGGCGCGCAGCTTGAAACCCGCCTGCTGCGGGCAGGCAACAGGCACGGGAATGCCGCCTGCAAACTTGACGATGTCTGCATAGCTGATCCACGAGGGCGTCGGGATCACCACTTCGTCGCCCGGATTGACGGTCGCCAGCATGGCGTTGAAGATCACCTGCTTGCCGCCGCCGGAGACGATGATCTGGCTTGCATCATAATCGAGATTGTTGTCGCGCTTGAACTTGCGCGAGATCGCAGCCTTCAGGGCCGGCGTGCCGTCCATCGACGGATATTTGGTGTCGCCGGCAAGCGCTGCGGCATGGGCGGCCTCTATGGCATTCGACGGCGTGGCAAAATCCGGCTCGCCGGCCGACAGGCTGATGACGTTGACGCCCTGCGCGGCGAGATCACGCGCGCGCTGCGTCATTGCGGCGGAAGCGGAGATGGAGACGTTCTTGAGACGATCGGCGATTGTTGGCATCTGACTGGGCTTTCGGTCGCGTTGAATAAAAGGATGGATAGGAGGGCTTAACCGACGATCTGAAAGGCCGGGGCGAGAACCGCCCCTGTCGCCTCGATCTCGCTGCGAACGATCCGCGCAAGCTCGAGCGATCCGGGTGTATCGCTGTGGACGAGAATGGACCGGGCCGGCACGGCAAGCGTCGCGCCTTCGATGGTGGTCACCGTTCCGTCCTTGAGGAACTGCCGGACGCGGGCGCGCAGGGCCTCTTCCTGCTTGATAACGGCACCCGGCAGGCCGCGGGCAACGAGCCTGCCCTCCCCGTCATAGGCGCGGTCAGCCAGAAAAAGCAGCAGCAATTTCAAGCCGGCCCGGGCAGCCGCATCGGCAATGATGCTGCCGGGCATGGCAAACACGATGAGGCAGGGGTCGATGGTGCGGATCGCATCCATCATCAGGTCGGCAAGCATGGGATCACGGTTGACCATGTTGCCCATGGCCGCATGAAAGCTGACATGCGCGACCGGCACCTGTTCTGCCTTCGCAATGGCTGTGAGCGCACCCAGTTGATAGAGCATCTGCTGGCGCAGTTCGTCATTGGAGAAGGGCATTTCCCTGCGGCCGAAACCCTGCCTGTCCGGCAGGCCCGGATGCGCACCGATGCCGACGCCATTGGTTTTGGCGAGCCGCACCATGCGCCCCATCGTGTCCGGATCGCCGGCATGGAAACCGCAGGCGATATTGGCCGAGGAAACCACCTTCATCATCGCTTCGTCATCACACAAGCGATAGGGACCAAAGCCCTCGCCCATGTCGGAATTCAAGTCGATCTTCATCACGCTCTCCCCGGATTTCAATGGCCGGCAATGGTCTTCAGGGCACGCGCGACCATCTGCGATGTCGCCCTGATATCCTCGAGATAATCGGTCATGGCCTTGTCGAGGGCCCGGGCCTCGGCATGGCTGGAGCGCACGAAGCGCACGCGGATTCCGGCGCGTGCCTGGCCAAGCCGCCACAGATCCGCCTCCACAATGCCGGCGATCTTCGGATAGCCGCCAGCGGTATTGGCGTCACTCATCTGGATGATCGGCTCACCGGCCGGCGGCACCTGCACAACGCCGGCAACAATGCCGTGCGAGCGCATCTCGACCGGCGCCACGGGGCGGATGGGATCACCGGCAAGCCGGTATCCGGTGCGGTCGCTCTGGGGAGAAATCTTCCACGTCTGGCGCCAGAACCGCTCGGCATCGGCGCCGAACAGGTCGTGCTCGCCGGCGGGCAGCGCCCGGATCAGCACCGTGCCATCTTCGACCACGGGAAACAGCGAGGTCATTTCGAGCATCGGAGCAACGACACCGAAGCCGGTCATCGCCAGTTCAGAGACCGGCGCATCCCCTAAAGGAAGCAGATCGCCCTTTCTCAGCGCCCGACCTTCCATGCCGCCGAATGCACCCCGCAGTGATGTGCTGCGCGAGCCCATCACGGGTTCAACGTCCACACCGCCGCCAAAGGCAACGTAGCCACGGGCCGATCCGGCAACCGGCGTGACTTCAAGGATTTGACCGGCCTGCGCCGTCTGGACCCACCAGGGTGGCATGGCAACGCCATCCAGCGTGGCATTGCCGCCGCCGGTGACGGCAACGGCGACCTCTTTTCCAAAACGAACCCGGAACGGGAAGGTCTGCAGTTCGATGCCCGCAGCACCCTCTTCATTCCCGACCAGAAGATTGGCGACCTTCAAGGCCAGTGGATCCATAGCACCGCTGACGGTCACGCCGATGTCGCGAAACCCCGTGCGGCCGAGATCCTGGATGGTGTTCAGCGGTCCGGTGTCGATCACCTCGATCACAGCTCGATCCTTTCAGGGATAAAACGCACGATATCGCCGGGCGCCATGATGGCAGGCGTTGCGGCAGTCGGATCAAACATCGGCAGGTCGGCAAAGCCGATCGAGTTCCAGCCATTCGGTCCGGTCAGCACGGCAACGCCGGTCTGCATGCCGCCGATGGTGACGCATCCCTTTTCCATCTTCAGCGACGGCACCGTCTTGCGCGGCATGTGAATGCGCGGATCGAGCCCATGCAGGTAACCGAAACCCGGGGCACTGCCGAGTGCAAACACGGTATAGGTGCCCTCGTGGTGGATGCGAATGATTTCCCGATCGCGGAGGCCGGAGAGATTGCAGAGCGCGCCGAGATCGATCGCGTGTTCACCGCCATAGGTCACCGCAATCTCGATCGTCTTGCCCTGGAGATCCACGCTTTGTGCAAGATCCCAGGCATTGGAAAGCCGTGCCACCACGGCCTGCGGATCCTCCGGGACAACCCTGAAGATTGCCAGCAGATTGGTCATGCCCGGCACGGTCTCGATGACGTCGTCCCAATGGCCGACATCTTGCGTCAGCGCCCAGATCCGGCGCTGTGTCGCCAGATCGAAACCACCCGGCGCTTCGATGAGGAAGGCGCGGCTGCCGATCGGCGAGATATGGACCCGCTCCCGCACGAGAGGAGAGCCGAGCGACGACCTGGTCATGGACTGCAATGCGGAATTCATGAATTCAGCTCGATTTCGAAGAGGGGATCGCCATAGCCGACAAGCGCATTGTGTTCGGCCAGAGCGCGGATCAGGACGCCCGTTTTGGCGGCCTTGACCGGCAGCAGGATCGGGCCGACCCGGACAAACCCGAGATTTTCGCCGGCCGCGACATGACGGGGCAACGTGCCGTCAACCGCCTGAAAGATGCCGGCCAGTGGCGCCTTGGCAAGACTGGTTTGCGCACGTCCTGCAGCGGGAGCCAGTACCGACGCAACGCCGTTGTGCTCGACCACGATGCGCAGCTTCTGCCGTTCGTGCTCGATCTCGATGCCATCGACACCGGCCTTCGTCAGGGCTCCGGAAATTGCGGCGATGACGGCGGGATCACTCAGATTGAGATCAGTCATCAAAGGCTCCGCCGCTTCAGCCATTTTTCGAGATAGTGGATGTCCGTACCGCCGGCTGCAAAACTCTCGTCCTCGAAGAGCGATCGCAAGAGTGGCAGATTGGTGGAAATGCCTTCGATCTGCGTGTGCGCCAGCGCTGTCCGCATCAGGACAATTGCTTGCATTCGGGTCGGCGCGTGAACGATCAGCTTGCCGATCAGTGAGTCGTAATAGGGGGGCACCTTGTAGCCGGCATGCACATGGGTATCGACGCGGATGCCGGGGCCGGAGGGAAGTTGCAAACCGGTGATCGTGCCGGCAGACGCCAGAAACGTGTCCGGGTCTTCGGCATTGATCCGGCATTCGAAGGCGTGGCCTTCGGTCACGACATCCCCTTGCGACAC
>JAIXTO010000246.1 GCA_027483885.1 Rhizobiaceae bacterium | reverse complement strand
GGTGTTCCAGTCCTACGCGCTTTATCCGCACATGAATGTCTATGAAAACATGGCCTTCGGTGCCCGGCTGATGGGGCTCGAGAAGGCCGAGGTCGAGGCGCGGATCGCGGAAGCGGCGCGCATGCTGCGGCTGGAGCCACTTCTGGAGCGCAAGCCGCGCGAACTGTCCGGCGGCCAGCGCCAGCGGGTGGCGATCGGTCGGGCGCTGGTGCGCAAGCCGCAGCTTCTTCTGCTAGATGAACCGCTCTCCAACCTCGATGCCGCGCTGCGCTCCGACGTGCGGCTGGAAATCGCCCGCCTGCACCGCGAGATCGGCGGCACGACCATCTATGTCACCCATGATCAGGTGGAGGCGATGACGCTGGCCGACCGCATCGTCGTGATCAATGCCGGGCGCATCGAGCAGTTCGGCACGCCGCGCGAGCTTTACGAAACGCCGGCCAATACGTTCGTTGCCAATTTCATCGGGTCTCCCCGCATGGCCATGCTGGAGGTGGAGCGCGAGGGCGACCGGTTGATGGCACCGGGCATCGGCCATGTGACGCCAGGTGCTCTGCCACAGAGCCCGGAGAAAGACATTCTTCTTGGCGTTCGCCCCGATGGCATGACGCTGACACCGGGCAGCGACGGTGAGGGTTTTGCCGCAACCGTCGTCTACACCGAATATCTCGGCGATAGCGCCTTCGTTTATGTCCGCATGCCGGGCGGCGCGCCTGCTTCCATTCGCTGCGGGCCGGACACGAATCTTCCACCGGATACGCCCGTGCGTATTCAGGTGCTGCCCGGAAAGGCGCATTATTTCAGCCGCAGCACCGCAAAGCGGCTTGCCATCTGATCTCCACGAAGACCCGTCGTCAAAAAAGAAAAGAGGAACCGATGAAAAACATTCTACTGGGAGCGACCCTTACCCTTGCCACTCTGCTCGGCCAATCCGCGTCCTTTGCCGCGGATCTGACCTTCTGGACCTGGCGTCAGGAAGACAAGGCGGAATACGAGAAGTTCTTCAAGGATTTCGCCAAGACCAATCCTGGCATTTCGATCAAGTTCGAGGCTTTCGAGGCGACAAGCTATAACACGGTGCTGTCGACAGCCCTTGCCGGCGGCAAGGGGCCGGACCTGATGATGACGCGCACCTATGGCGGCATCGAGAGCCTGGCGGGCGCCGGTTACCTGATGCCGCTCGACAAGACGAAGGTGCCGGCCGTGGCCGGTTTCTCGCCGGCAGCGCTTGCGTCTGAAACCATGCGTTCGGACAAGGTTCTCTACGCCGTGCCTGCCGCCAGCCAGACCATGCTCGTCGTCTACAACAAGGAGATCTTTGACAAGAACGGCATCACCGAGCCCAAGGACTGGGCCGAGTTTATTGCCGCCTGCGAAAAGCTGAAGGCCGCCGGCCTGATGCCGTTTGCCAACGGCACATCAACCGCCTGGCAGAACGAAACGATCGTCTCGGCGCTGACCTCCTCCATCATGGGCAAGGGTTTTTACGAAGACCTGATGGCCGGAAAGACCGATTTCAACGATCCGCGTTTCGTGACGGCACTTGGCAAGCTGAAGGAAATCTCGGCCTATTTCCCCGATGGTTTCATCGGGCTTGACTACGCCTCTGCCCAGCAGCTCTTTACGTCAGGCATGGCGGCCATGTTTGCCGGCGGCTCGTTCGAAATCGCCAACTTTGCCAAGCAGAACAAGGACCTGAAGCTCGGCGTTTTTGCAGCGCCCGGCCTGAAAGCCGAAGACGAAAAGCTTGTCGGCCTTTTCTACGACTCGGGCTTTGCCGCAAATGCCAAGACGGCGCAACCCGAAGCGGCGGTGAAGTTCCTGAACTATGCCGCGAGCAAGGAATTCGGCCAGGTCTTCGCCAACAACCTCAACAACATCTCGGCCGTACCGGGCGTCACCTTCGACAGCCCGCTGCTCGCCAAGGTCGCGGACCTCAACAAACATTCGATTGCCTACATGACGCTGGTGAATTTCCGTTATGGCGAGCCGACCGGGTCCAACCTGATCCAGGCCGGCGTGCAAAAACTCCTCAACGGTCAGGCAACGCCCGCCGAGGTCGGCAAGTCGATGACGGATGGTCTTTCCGCCTGGTACGCGCCTTTCAAGAAGAAGTGACGGGGAGGGGCCGGGCGAGATTACGTCCGGCCCCGCCTGCCTGCCGATGGTCAAATGCTTGAAGGAAAACCGATGCTGTCCAGCAAACTGACAGGGCGCAACCTGTGGATCGCAGCGCTTGTCGTGCCGCCGATTGCCTTCATGTCGCTGTTCCTCGTCTATCCCATCCTGTCGGCTTTCGCCTATGCCTTCTACGAGTGGAAAGGGCTGGCGCGCGGCGAGTTCATCTGGTTTGAAAACTTTCACCGCGTTCTCTTCGAGTTTCCGTTTTCCGAGCGCACCATCAATGCGTTCAGCCACAACATTTTTGTGTTTTTTGCGCTGATGGTGCTGCAGAACGGTGTCGGCTTTCTGCTCGCCTATTGCCTCTGGCGGGAACTATGGGGCGCGCGCTTCCATCGCGTTGCCGTCTTCCTGCCGGTTGTTCTCTCCACCGTCATCGTTGGCCTGTTGTGGAAACTCTTCCTGCATCCGCTGTTTGGCGCGGTGAACGTGTCGCTGCGCGGAATGGGCCTCGGTTTTCTGGCCCAGCCCTGGCTCGGGCAGGATTCGACCGCGTTGATGGCGATTATCGTTGCCAATGCCTGGCACATGGTGGGCTTCCCGACGCTGGTATTTCTCGCGGGCATGCAGCGCATTCCCTCCGAAATCCTCGATGCGGTGCGCATGGAAACCGAAAGCGAATGGGTCAAGATGTCAAAGATCGTCTGGCCGCTGGTGGCGCCGTCCGCGACCGTCGTCTTCACGCTGCTGTTCGTCGGGGCCTTCAACTGGTTCGAACTGCCCTATGTGATGGGCGGCATCGACGGTTCCCCGCATGGCGCAACCGATGTGCTCGGCCTTTATTTTTACCGCACGGCCTTTGGCAGCATGTCGGCTTCGGCTGAGAATTTTGGTCCGGGTAGCGCGCTTGCCGTGCTGATCTTCCTGTTCATCGCTGTCGTCTCCTCCGTCATCACGATCAGGCTGCGCAAGAGGGAGATCCAGCTGTGAGCAGGCAAACGCGCGATGGATCGTTCATGGCGTTCGGCCGTGACGGGCTGATCCAGATCATCCTCATCGGCAACAGCATCGTCATGCTGGCGCCGATCATCATCATGGTCATCTCGGCCTTCAAGACAAATGCGCAGATTTTTCAGTCGCCGTTTTCGCTGCCCGATTTTACCAAGGTCGGCAATCTGGTGCGGGTGTGGACGGAAACGGATTTCATCCGCTATCTGATGAATTCCTTCATCGTCACCGGCTCGTCGATCGCGCTGATCCTCGTGCTCGGCACCATGGCGGCCTATGCGCTGGCGCGCTACGAATTTCGCGGCGCAAACCTGATCCTCTTGTTTTTCCTCGCCGGTCTGACGCTGCCGCTGAAGCTGGCCGTCATTCCGTTGTTCATCCAGATGCGCGATCTCGGGCTGCTCGACACCCGCTTTGCGCTGATCTTCATCTATGTCGCGACCGGGCTTCCCACCACTGTGTTCATCCTTACCGGCTTCATCCGCAGCCTGCCGAACGAGCTGGAGGATGCAGCCCGCATGGACGGGGCCAGCGAAGCGCGCATCATGTGGGCGATCATGCTGCCGCTGGTGCGCCCGGCCATGGTGATTGCCGCCATCCAGAACGTCGTGCCGATCTGGAACGATTTCTTCTTCCCGCTGATCTTCATCCAGTCGAATGATCTGAAAACCCTGCCGCAGGGGCTGACCACCTTCATGGGCGAGTTCGGCACGGATTGGGGCGTGCTGTTTTCCGGCCTGACGCTCTCGGCACTGCCGGTCATCATTCTCTACATCGCCCTGTCGCGACAGTTCGTAAACGGCATGACGGCCGGTGCCATCAAGTAAGTGCGGCCCGGTGTCAGGAGGATTTGAGCCGCACGACGGCTGCTTCGCTGGCATGAATGGCGTCGTTTGCGCCGGGAAGCGTACGGATGAGAAGCAGGAAAATCAGGTCCATCACGGCAAACTGCGCGTCACGCGAGGTGATCGCCGAAGACCGCACCCGCTCTTCGTCCGCAACGGTGGCGAGCGCCACATCGGCAAGCTCGCTGAGGCGGTTCTGGTGAAGGCCGGTGAGCGTGATGACGGTTGCGCCGCATTTGCGCGCCACCTCCGCCAGCCGCACCGTTTCAAGCGTTGCGCCGGATTGGGAAATGGCAAACAACACATCCTCACCGATCATGGAAGCGGCATTGGCGATCTGGATATGTGTGTCGCTGTCGATCAGCGCCATCAGGCCGAGCTTCAGAAGCTTGTAGGAAAAATCGCGCGCCACAAGCGAGGAGGCACCGATCCCGGCCAGGTGAATACGCCTTGCCGCAACCAGTGCATCCACGGCCTTCTGCACCGTTTCCTCGCTGTTCACCTGCATGGTCTGCTGCATGGCGGACACCTTGCTCGCCACCAGCTTCTGCTGCATCGTGACAAAGCTGTCGCCCTGGTCGATCGTGCCATGGATCATGCCCGATGGCACCCGCCATTCCTGTGCCTTGGCGCGGGTGACGGCAAGCTTCAGCTGCTGGTAGCCGTCATAACCGATCTTCTGCGAAAATTTGACCACGCTCGATTGGCTGCGCCCGGTGGCAGCGGCAAGCTCTGCCGAGGAAAGCCGGACCATGCGCTCGGGATCGTCGATAATGAACTGACCGATTTCGCGCTCGCCATCCGTCATCGAGTCCAGTTTGGCGCGGATCACTTTCAAGACGGACATGCTGGCTTTCCTCGACTCTTTGGCGCTTGCCGGAATA
Organism: Rhizobiaceae bacterium; assembly: GCA_027483885.1. Classification (GTDB taxonomy): domain Bacteria; phylum Pseudomonadota; class Alphaproteobacteria; order Rhizobiales; family Rhizobiaceae; genus Neorhizobium. The sequence continues at coordinate 1,035 of JAIXTO010000246.1, read as the reverse complement.
TGCTATTCTCAATCAGAAAATTATCTGGAATATTATAACCGGTGTCCTGCCCGAGGTCACCATCCTTATCCGGCCGCTGTGCGGCGTTGAACGGACGCATATCATGGATCAACTTCGCATCACCGGTGGCAACAGGCTGGATGGCGCCGTGCCCATTGCGGGTGCCAAGAATGCCGCACTGCCGCAGATCGCGGCCTCGCTTCTCAGCCCTTGTCCGCTCGAACTGACCAACCTGCCCAAGGTGTCGGATGTCGAGAACATGCTGAACATCATTGCGCTCTACGGCGCGCAAGTTACCCGCGACATGCGCGGCACCCGGATCGATGCGGCGGATATCGTCGCGCGCGAGGTGGATTACGACACCGTGCGCAAAATGCGCGCCTCGATCCTCGTTCTTGCGCCACTGCTCGCACGGTTCGGTGCAGCGCGCGTCTCGCTGCCGGGGGGATGTGCCATCGGCGCGCGTCCGGTCGACATGCACCTGAAGGTTCTGGCAGCACTCGGGGCCACGGTATCGATCGAGGGGGGCTATATCGTTGCGGATGCAAAGGCCGGCCTGTCGGGCGCCCGTATCGTGCTGTCCGGCCCCTCTGTCGGGGCAACCGAAACCGCACTGATGGCCGCAACCGCTGCCCGCGGGGAAACCGAAATCCTGAACGCCGCCCGCGAACCGGAAGTGGTGGATCTCGTCGCCTGCCTGACGGCCATGGGGGCTCAGATCGAAGGGGCGGGAACCCATAGGCTGCTCGTGCAGGGAGGCACGACCTGGCGCGCCGCCGCCCACCATGGAATTCCGGACCGCGTGGAGGCGGGAACCTATGCGGTAGCGGCCGCCATCACCGGCGGGCGCATCGAACTGGTCAATGCCCGCATGGAGCATCTGGCGTCGGTCTTTCAGGCGCTGGAAGCCATGGGGGTTACCGTCTGGCCGGGCGACCGCGGCGTCGTCGTTAACGGAACGGATCGGCTGCGGCCCGTCGATATCACCACCGAACCCTATCCCGGCTTTCCAACAGACCTGCAGGCGCAGTTCAT
>JAIXTO010000208.1 GCA_027483885.1 Rhizobiaceae bacterium | reverse complement strand
ACAGATATCCCACCGCTCGAGCAGCACCCGCGCCGCAGGATTGCGCTGCTCGTCGAGCCGACGCCGTTCACGCACGTCAGCGGCTACTCCAACCGCTTCAAGGAGATGCTGCGCTTCCTCAAGGCAGGTGGCGACGATGCTGAGGTGATCACGCCGGACGACACACCCGAGCGGCCGAATAACTTCCTGGGCATGCCTATCACGTACATCAAGGGCTTCCGGCTTCCGCTCTACAAGCAGGTGCAGCTCACGCTCGACTTAGGGCTCGAGGCCTTCCGGCGTCTGCGCCCCGTGCTCTTCACCATCACCTTCTTCGCCCTCGTCAACATATTCGTGTTGACGCCGCACGAGGCGCTCGTCTCGACCGTGCGCCTGCTGGCGATCCTGTTTCTGGCGGCAAGCGTGACGGCGACCACGACGATTGCCGACTTTATCGCAGCGATCACCGCCCTTCTTCTGCCTCTGGAGCGGCTTGGCCTGATGAAGGCCTCCGATGGCGGGCTTGCCTTCGGGCTGGTGTTGCGCTTCGTGCCGGAAATCGCGAACCGCTACGAAATGCTGAAGGAGGCGCATGCGGCGCGCGGGCTGGTGCTGAAGCCACACCGGATCATTGGGCCGCTGATCATTTCAACCCTCAAGGAAGCAGACGCCATCGCCCAGGCAATTGACGCGCGCGGTATTCGCGGTCAGTAAAAGCGGCGACAAGGCAGTTTATCCGCATAGGAGCGCTACATGACCACCAAGGATCTCGTGCTGTCGGCACTGTTTACCGCCATCATCATCGTGCTGGGCCTGATCCCGCCGGTGACGCTCGGCTTCATTCCGGTGCCGATCACGGCGCAATCCATGGGGGTCATGCTGGCCGGCACGATCATTGGCGCAAGGCGCGGGGCCCTCGCCTACGCTCTTCTCGTCGTGCTGGTGGCCGTTGGCCTTCCGGTTCTGTCGGGCGGCCGCGGCGGGCTCAATGTGCTGATGGGGCCGACCGGCGGTTATATCCTCGGCTGGATTGTCGGCAGCTTCGCCACCGGCTACCTCAGCGAGCGCCTGGTGCGCGATGGCCAGCCGGCCCTGCTCCAGGCCGCCGGCTTTTTTGCCGCAAGCATCGCCGGTGGCATTGTCGTGGTTTACGCGATCGGCATGCCCTGGGTTTCGCTGATGACCGGCACGCCCTTCAGCAAGGTCATCCTCGGCTCGCTCGCCTTCATCCCCGGCGACCTTTTGAAAGCCGCCATCGCAACGCTTGCCGCCCGCGCCGTCATGGTGGGCTATCCGCTTCTGCCGCAGCGAGCATAAAACAAGTGGCCACGATCCGCTCGGCTGTGCCGGATCGTGGCCACGTTTATTCCAGATACTGATACAGCCAGTCGCGCAGCGGTTCCGGTAGCGGCAACGTCTCGCCGGTCAGCGGATCGCAGGCGGTCCAGACGATTTCAGCTTCGGCCACCAGATCGTCGCCGCGGCTGAGAAGGATGGCAAAGCCGGCCGATTTGCCGCCGATCTTGCTGACGCGCACCGCAGTGGACACGTCGTCGCCGAACCGCAGGCCCTTGTGGATGGTGCAGGCGACCTTGGATACGTAGAAGAGCGGATCCGTCTTCTGCGTGGCGCGGGCGCTCCAGAAGCGGGCCAGCGCCTCCTCCGCATAGGTGATATAGGCGGCGCTGTGCATTTCGCCGCGCATGCCCACGTCGCGAAACGGAACCACAAACGCATAATGACTGTATCGACTGGTCTCTGCCACGCAACCCCCACCGAATTTCGCGGCATTTAAGACCAGACGCGCGTCTTGAACAAGACGCAAAGCCGGCCATGCCGCTTGAAATACGCCCGCGTTTACGCCATTTCGATGAGACCCGCCGCTCACATCCGGCGCGGCAGGAGCTTTGGCCATGACGACCCACCTTTACGAACACAAGATCTTCCTCGAACACAACACGCCAGCCGGCCATCCGGAGCGCGCCGACCGGCTGCGTTCGCTGGCGATCGCGCTGGAGCATCCCAATTTCGAGAAGCTGGTGCGGGTGGAAGCGCCGCAGGCGAACGAAGATGCCGTGATCCTGGCGCATCCGGATAGCCACCTGATTTCGGTCATGCGGGAAATCCCCGAGGAAGAAGACAGCATCCGCCAGATCGAGGCCGATACCTATGTCAGTTCCAAAAGCCTGCAGGCGGCGCTGACCGGCATCGGCGGCGCGATGGCCGCGGTGGACGACGTGTTTCTGGGCCGCGCCGACAACGCCTTCGTCGCCTCGCGCCCGCCCGGCCACCATGCGGAAAAAACCAAGGCCATGGGTTTTTGCCTGTTCAACAACGTGGCGATTGCCGCCCGCCATGCGCAGAAAACCTATGGCGTGGAGCGCGTCGCCATCGTCGATTGGGACGTGCACCACGGCAACGGCACCCAGGACATTTTCTGGGACGATCCGTCCGTGCTGTTCTGTTCGACGCACCAGATGCCGCTCTACCCCTGGACCGGGGAACTGAGCGAAACCGGCGCGCACAAAAACATCGTCAATGCGCCGCTTGAAACCAATTCGGCCGGCGAGCATTTTCGCGAGGCCTTTTCCAGCCGCGTTCTGCCGGCGCTGCATGAATTCCGTCCGGATTTCATCCTGATTTCGGCGGGCTTCGATGCCCATCACCGTGATCCGCTGGCGCAGATCAACTTGGTCGGCGACGATTTCGACTGGGCGACCGGCCGCCTCATGGAGATCGCCGGCAAATACGCCGGCAACCGGGTCGTCAGCCTTCTGGAAGGCGGTTATGATCTGGAGGGGCTCGCCGAATCGGCCGGCCTCCATATTTGCAGACTGATGAAAGGCTAAAAATGTCGCAGAGCCCTGAAGCCAACGACGTTGGCGGTTACAGCTTTGAAAAGGCCGTGGCCGAACTCGAAAGCATCGTGGCGCGCCTGGAGCGCGGCGACGTGGCGCTGGACGAATCCATCGCCATCTACGAGCGCGGCGAAGCCTTGAAAAAACACTGCGAAAAGCTGCTGAGCGCTGCTGAAAACCGCATTGAAAAGATCCGCCTCGACCGCGCCGGCAATCCGCAGGGCGTAGAGCCGCTGGATAACGCGTAAAGCGCCGGGGGCGATCTCATCGCTCGTTAAACAGCAGCTGGCTCTTGGAACAAAAAACGGAATTTGCCGTTGATGCGCCATGGCAAAAGACACCGGACCCAAGGCCCGCAGCGGCATGATCACCTTCGTTCTTCTCATCTTCGCCGTGGCGCTTGTGCTGGCGGGGATCTACATGTTCGGCTTCACGCCGGGCGAGACGAACGGCTGACGCAAAACATTACGGCTGGCGCACGGTCCCGTCACCGGGGTGCCGTCAGCCGCTGGTCCACCGCCGTCAGCGCCCGGTCCAGATGGCCCTCGAACACCAGCGACTGCTCGTCTTGGATGATGTCGATGGCCGGCAGACCGTTGAGGCGCACGTGCAGCGACTGTAAAAGCCCTTCGTCCAGCCCCCCTTTCAACAGATCGAAAAACCGTGTGCCGGGACCGGTGACCGCAATCGGCAGGTTGCCGGCGATGCTGAGCACCCGCGACAGACCCTGGCCGAGCGCAAGGCCCGCCTGACGAAACGCATATTGCGCCATGCGATTTTGCTGGCGCGCGGCCGTCGCGATCTTTTCCATCTCCGTGAGCGGCACGAACTTGGCCGGAATGGTGTTTTCCGGCACCTGGAAGGCCAGCCGCAAAATGCCGTAAAACCCGGCCGTAGCCTCGACGCAGCCATAGGCGCCGCAGCGACAGAGCCGGTTATCCGGCGTGTTCAGCATATGGCCGAAATTCGGCGCGGTGACAGAAAGCTGATCGCCCGGCCCGTCCTTGCGCGCAATGCCAAGCCCGATGCTGTGACCAAGCGACAGGGCGACAAGGCCGGAAAAACCCTCCGATGCGTCCGCGTGGCCAAGCCTGCGGCGCGACAGCGCCTGCGCCACCAGCAGTGTTTCATTACCGACATCGAGCGCTGCATCGGGATAGAGCGCAAGAAGCGGTGAAAAATCCACCTGTTCGCGTCCGAACACCGGCGACCAGATCAGCCGGCCCTCCTCTCCATCGACAATGCCCTTGCTGCTCAGCGACAGGAGCGCAATCGCAGACGGTTCCAGGCGGGAGCGCTGCAGGAGACGCGCAAGCGCTGTGCCGATCTCGGCCAGAAACCCGTCCGGCCGCTTGCCCATGGCATCGCGCGGCATGCTGAACCGGTCGATCAGCGTGCCGCGAAAATCCGACAGCGCATAATGCAGGGCATCCGATGATATCTGCACGGCGACCACATGGGCAAAACCTGCCGCGCGGGAAAACAGCACCCGCGGTCGCCCGCGAAGCCCCGCCACCGTCTGTTCTTCGCGGGCAATCGCGCCCAGCTTTTCAAGGTCGGCCGTGAGCGCCGTGACGGTGGCCGACGCGAGCCCCGTGAGGCTCGACAGGTCCGTATGCGACATCGATCCGTGCAGGCGAAGGCCGGAGAGAACAGCCAGCAGATTCTGGCGGCGCAGCTGTTCCGTGCCCGGCCGCGCGCCGTTTGCGGGCACCGCTGCATCGGTTGCGCCGGGCAAAGTGGAGCGGCTGCGCATGGGCATGATATTTCAGTCGATGGAGGGCTGTTGACAGTGTCCTCATCATCTGCCAGATATTTTCTCGACTGTCGAGAAAAACAATCTTTCTCAGGGGATCGGGGGTTTGCCGACGGTTATTTCAAGCGGGCACAGGCGGACGAGGAGGTTCGCGGCCCGCGTCACTCGGGAGGTTTAAAATGAAATCCGTCTTGAAGCTGATGGCCGCTGCTGCCGTCATCACATCCGTGCATGTTCCGGCTCAGGCCAAGGATCTGGTCGTTGGCGTTTCCTGGTCGAACTTCCAGGAAGAGCGTTGGAAAACCGACGAAGCCGCCATCAAGGAAGCCCTGAAGGCTGCCGGCGCCAAGTATATCTCGGCTGACGCCCAGACCTCTGCCGCAAAGCAGCTGACCGACATCGAAAGCCTGATCTCGCAGGGCGCCAACGCGCTCATCGTACTGGCGCAGGATTCCGGCGCCATTGGTCCTGCCATCGAAAAGGCTGCCAATGAAGGCATTCCGGTCATCGGCTACGACCGCCTGATCGAAAATCCGAACACCTACTACATCACCTTCGACAACAAGGAAGTCGGTCGTCTTCAGGCCAAGGAAGTCTTCAAGGTCAAGCCAACCGGCAATTACGTGTTCATCAAGGGCGGCTCCACCGATCCGAACGCTGATTTCGTCTTCTCCGGCCAGATGGAAGTGCTGAAGGCTGCCATCGACAGCGGCAAGATCAAGAATGTCGGCGAAGCCTATACGGACGGCTGGAAGCCGGAAATTGCCCAGAAGAACATGGAGCAGTTCCTGACCAAGAACAGCAACAAGGTTGATGCGGTTGTTTCGTCGAACGACGGTATGGCCGGCGGCGTTGTCGCAGCGCTTGAAGCTCAGGGTCTTGCCGGTTCCGTTCCGGTCTCCGGCCAGGATGGCGACAAGGCCGCTCTGAACCGCGTGGCACTTGGCACGCAGACCGTGTCTGTCTGGAAAGACAGCCGCATGCTGGGCAAGAAGGCCGGCGAAGTGGCCGTGGCGCTTGCCGGTGGCAAGAAGATCAGCGACATCCCCGGCAGCACCAAGTTCAAGGGCGGCGCCAAGGGCGTGGAAATCACCTCGCAGTTCCTGACGCCGCAGGCGATCACCAAGGACAACCTGAACGTGGTTCTGGACGCCGGCTGGATTTCGAAGGCCGAGCTTTGCCAGGGCGTCAAGCCCGGCGCCGTTCCTGCCTGCAAATAAGGCAGCGACCGAAGGCCACCCGTTCTAGACCGGGCAGGACGCCGCAACTGGCTTGCGGCGTCCATTGCCTGACTGTGGCTTTGAAAAATAACAAAGGGGAGTAGAAGGGTCATGACGGATCAGACGATCGCCGTGCCTTCCAGCAGCGCACGCCACGCCAAGGGCAACCTCTGGCAGCGTTTCTTTCACGCAACGGAATTGGACACGCGGCTTTTGGGCATGGTGTTTGCCCTTGTCGTCATCTGGGTCGGATTTGATATCCTGTCCGGCGGATTGTTCCTCTCATCGCGCAACCTGTGGAACCTTTCGGTGCAGGCGGCCTCGGTTTCCGTCATGGCAACCGGCATGGTGCTGGTCATCGTGACGCGCAACATCGATCTGTCGGTCGGCTCCATCCTCGGCTTCGTGGGCATGATCATGGCGGTCACCCAGACGAAATACCTGCCGGCCCTGCTCGGCTTCGATCACCCGCTGACCTGGATCCTGACGCTCTCCGTCGGCATTGCGCTCGGCGGCGCGATCGGCGCCTTCCAGGGCGCCATCATCGCGTTCCTCGGCGTTCCCGCCTTCATCGTAACGCTCGGCGGCCTGCTGGTCTGGCGCGGTGCGGCGTGGATGGTGACAAGCGGCGCAACCGTTGCGCCCATGGACACCACGTTCCGCCTGATGGGCGGCGGCGCGGACGGCTCGATCGGTGCGACGGCCTCGTGGATCGTCGGCATCGTCGCCTGCGTCTTCATCGTGCTGTCGATCATCCATTCGCGGCGCCAGCGCAAGCGCTTCGGTTTTCCGTTAAAGCCGATCTGGGCTGAATATTTCACCGGCATCGTCGGCTGCGGCGTCCTGCTTGGCGCGGTCAATGTGCTCAACAGCTATTACATGCCGGTCAACCTTGCCCGCCGTTATGCCGAAGCAAACGGGATTGCCTGGCCGGAAGGCGGGCTGGAGATCCCGCTCGGCATTGCCATTCCGGTGCTGATTGCACTTGGCATTGCGGTCGTCATGAACTTCCTCACCAACCGTACGCGGTTCGGCCGTTACGTGTTTGCCATCGGCGGCAACCCGGAAGCCGCAGAACTGGCCGGCATCAAGACCCGCTGGGTTACCGTGCGCATCTTTGCCCTGATGGGCGTGCTCTGCGCCATCGCAGCGGCCATCTCCACCGCCCGCCTCAACGCGGCAACCAACGCGCAGGGTACGTTGGACGAGCTTTACACCATCGCAGCAGCGGTCATCGGCGGCACCTCGCTTGCCGGCGGCATGGGCACCATTGCCGGCGCCGTGCTGGGCGCCATCGTCATGCAGTCGTTGAATTCCGGCATGGTGCTGCTCGGCATGGACGCCCCGCTGCAAAGTATCGTTATCGGCCTGGTGCTGGTGTTTGCCGTCTGGCTCGACACCGTCTACCGCGCCCGGGCTCGCTAGGAGGTCTGAGACATGACGCAAAACCGTACACCTCTCGTGGAAATGCGTGACATTTCCATCTCCTTCGGCGGTATCCATGCGGTCGACAGCGCCTCCGTCGACCTCTTCCCCGGCGAAGTCGTGGCGCTTCTTGGCCATAACGGCGCCGGCAAATCGACGCTGATCAAGATCCTCTCCGGCGCCTACCGACGCAATGCCGGCGAAATCTTCATCAATGGCGAGCAGGTCGAGATCAACAACCCGCGCGATGCCAAGCAGTTCGGCATCGAGACCATCTACCAGACGCTGGCTGTGGCCGACAATGTCGATGCCGCCGCCAACCTTTATCTCGGCCGCGAGCTGCGCACCCCCTGGGGCACGCTCGACGACGTGGCGATGGAGGCAAAGGCGCGCGAGGTGATGGGCCGCCTCAACCCCAACTTCCAGCGTTTCAAGGAACCGGTGCGCGCGCTCTCCGGCGGCCAGCGCCAGTCGGTGGCCATTGCCCGCGCCATCCTGTTCGATGCCCGCATCCTGATCATGGACGAACCGACGGCAGCGCTCGGCCCGCAGGAAACCGCACAGGTGGGTGAACTGATCACCCAGCTGAAACGCGAGGGCATCGGCATCTTCCTGATTTCCCACGACATCCACGACGTCTTCGACCTCGCCGACCGCGTGTTCGTCATGAAGAACGGCCGGGTTGTGGGCCATGCGCGCACGGAAGATGTGACCAAGGACGAAGTGCTCGGCATGATCATCATGGGCAAGGTGCCGCCGGGCGCGGTGGCCGGGCCCGGAGCGGCGCAGATGGCGTGAGGGGGAACGGCTAACGTTTCTTCCTTGGACGCCGTGTCTGATCCATCAGGTTTGCCGGCGTTGGTGCAAGAGACCCCCTCATCCGGCTGTCGCCACCTTCTCCCCGCTGGGGAGAAGGTGTGGAACGCAGATGTTGCAGTTCCATCGACTGCTCAAAAGAACAAAGCGCCGGCCAAACATCCCTTCTCCCCTCGGGGAGAAGGTGCCGGCAGGCGGATGAGGGGGCGGCGGACGCTGCCCCTTTTCCGTTACCTCGGGGAGAGGCCTCTACCTCTTGGACTTCCCCGACACGTCTAAAACCATCGCTCAGACCAGAAGACTCACCGCCCGCGCAGCGCACCCGCAATCGTGTGGATATGCGAAGCGCCGATGCCGCAGCAGCCGCCGATGAGCGTGGCACCGGCATCGGCCCAGCTGCAGGCAAAACGCGAATAGGCGTCGGTGGTGAGATCGGCGCGGGTTTCGTGCAGGCCCTCGTTGGCGGCCGTTTCATCCGTGTCGCTCTCGAACGCATTGGCGTAAACGCCGATGCGGATCTCGACGCCCTGTTCGGCGAAAACCGCCGAGGCTGTGCGCACGGCTTTTTCCATCACTTCGGGTTTGGCGCAGTTGAACAGCAGCGCCTCAGCGCCGGAACCGGCAGCCCAGATGGCGGCATCGCGCACGGTTTCTCCGGAGCGCAGCTTTGCCTCACCGCCCTCAACCTGCGCCGCCACCTGCGCCTGATCGTCGGCCAGCGTGAACGAGATCCAGAACGGTTTTTGCGTGTCCTTCACCGCCACCCGCACGGCCTCGCCCTCGGCAATCAGGCTCAGCGTTTCGCCCAACCAGAGATCGACGTGGGGGTCGAGGTTTTTCACCAGCACCGACAGGTAGTCCTGCACGGTCTCCGGCTTGAAGTTTTCAGGCTCGTAGGAACCAAAAATCGGCGGCAGGCCACCGGCGACAGTTACAGGACGGCCGGCATTGTCCGCAGCCTCACGGGCGAGACGACCGGAGAGATCGATGAGGGCTGCACCCTCCCTGGCAAACCGCTCCTCGCCGATATGGAAGGGCACCAGCGCATAAGAATTGGTGGTGATGACATCGGCACCGGCTTCGATGAATTCCGCATGCACCTGACGCACAATCTCGGGCGAATTGATCAGTGCCATCGCCGACCATTCCGGCTGCACCAGTTCGGCGCCAAGACGCAGAAGCTCGCGGCTCATGCCGCCATCGAGAATAAGAAGTTCGTTCATCGCCCCTGCCCTTTTTGCATGTTTGTCCGCGCTCCGCTTTAAGCAATATTACAGCGGCTGGAAAGCCTGACGGAGCTGGAGCGTGCCGCGCCCCCGGAAACCCCGGCATGAAAAAGCCGGCCACTCTCCAGAGGCCGGCTGTTCGTCAATCGGATGGTCTGTCCAGGGCCTACACCCCGGATGTCACGCTCAGGGACGCGGCTTGCCGCCGGCAGGCTTGGGCGACTTGGGCTTCTTGGCAAAAGGTTTGCCGTCATTGGCGTAAGGCTTGGCATCCTTGTTGAAGGGTTTTCCGCCTTCCTTCTTGAAGGGGGCCTTGTCCTTGAACGGGCGGTCACCGGCCGGCTTGTCGCGGAAAGGTTTGTCAAAGCTCTTGGCGCCTTCGCCGGCAAAGGCGGGCTTGCCCTTCGGCTTTTTCGACCAGTCTTCGCGGGTGCCGTCACGCGGGGCTTCGCGGGCCGGGCGGTCCTCGTAGGCTTTTTTGACGAAGGGCTTGGCTTCGGCCTGGCGGGAAAGATCGGGCGCACCGTCAAGGCGCGTTACGCGGATGCCGCGTTCCAGCGTCTTGTTCTGGCCGATGGCCTGCGAAAATGTTTCGGCATGCTGGGCGGAGATTTCGACGAAGGTTTCTTCCGTCTGCATCTTGATCGCGCCGATTTCGGCCTTGGTGAGATTGCCGTTGCGGCAGAGCATGGGGATCAGCCAGCGCGGTTCGGCATTCTGCTTGCGCCCGACGGAGAGCGAGAACCAGACGGAGGGGCCGAATTCGCCGCGCGGGGTGCGGGGCGTGCTCTCGAATTCCGGGCGTTCGAAGCCGCCTTCGCGGGGCTTTTTCGCCGCACCCGGCTGCACGGAAATCTCGATCAGGTCTTCCGGGGCGGACTGGCGCGACCGGTAGAGATTGACGAAGGCCGCCGCCAGCTTTTCGGCGCCATGCGCCTCGACCAGACGGGCGATGATATCCTGTTCTTCCTCGCGGGCCTCTTCGCCAAAAATCGGGTCGGAGAGCAGACGTTCCTGGTCGCGGCCGATCACCTCTTCGGCGGACGGCGGGCGAGCCCATTCCGGCGTCACATCGGCGCCGGCGAGCAGCCGTTCGGCCTTGCGGCGCTGGTTGATCGGCACGATCATCGCGCTGATGCCCTTGCGGCCGGCACGACCGGTGCGGCCAGAGCGGTGCAGCAGCGTTTCCGAATTGGTCGGAAGGTCTGCGTGGATGACGAGGTCAAGGCCGGGCAGATCGATGCCGCGGGCAGCCACATCCGTTGCGATGCAGACGCGGGCGCGACCGTCACGCATCGCCTGCAGGGCGTGCGTGCGCTCGTTCTGCGTGAGTTCGCCGGAGAGGGCCACCACATCGAAATTGCGGTTGTTGAAGCGGGCAGTCAGATGGTTGACGGCCGCGCGCGTCGAGCAGAACACGATGGCGTTCTTGGCATCATAAAAGCGCAGCACGTTGACGATGGCGTTTTCGCGGTCGGCAGGCGCCACCACCAATGCGCGGTATTCAATATCGGCGTGCTGCTTTTCTTCCGTCGTGGTGGAAATGCGCACGGCATTGCGCTGGTAACGCTTGGCAAGCTTGGCAATGCCGCTCGAAACGGTTGCCGAAAACATCAGCGTGCGGCGGGTTTCCGGCGCTGCTTCCAGAATGAATTCCAGATCCTCGCGAAAGCCGAGGTCGAGCATTTCGTCGGCCTCATCCAGTACGGCGACGCGCAGTTCCGACATGTCGAGCGCGTTGCGGCGAATGTGGTCGCAGATACGGCCGGGCGTGCCGACAACGATATGGGCGCCGCGATCGAGCGCGCGCCGTTCGTTGCGGATGTCCATGCCGCCAACGCAGCTGGCAATGACGGCGCCGGTCAGCTCGTAAAGCCATTCCAGCTCGCGTTTCACCTGCATGGCCAGTTCGCGGGTCGGGGCGATGACGAGGGCCAGCGGGGCGCGGGCGATATCGAAACGCTCGGCCTCTTCCAGAAGCGTCGGCGCAATGGCGATGCCGAAGGCCACCGTCTTGCCGGAGCCGGTCTGTGCGGACACCAGCGCATCGGAGGTGACCAGCGCCGGATCCAGCATGGCCTGCTGGACGGGGGTCAAGGTTTCGTAACCGCGCTTCGTCAACGCCTTGGCGATCGCCGGGACGGCGCCATTCAATTCGGACATCTACCTGTCTTTCGGATTTTAGTGCGCATTGACGCGCGGGCCGCGAGTGTTCGCAGCGGGATATGCCTCTCCCTACTGATTTGCGCACGAAATGTCAAAGCGCATACGCTTGGAGGTCAATGGTGTCGCCGCACAGGGTAAATGGACAAGACGGGCGCAACCGGCCATGGCATAGTGGCAAAAAGCCAGAGGGGCACAGCCGCCACATCAACTGGAGAGCAAACCCATGTCCTTTTTCCCCGGCATTGATCCAGCACCCGGCGATGCCTTTGCCTGCGATGCCATCGAAAACCTCATCATTCCCCGCTCCTCGGATATCGGCGGTTTTTCCGTGCGCCGCGCACTTCCCTCGCGCCAGCGGCGCCTCGTCGGTCCGTTCATCTTTTTTGACCGCATGGGACCGGCGGTGCTGAAGGCGGATGAGGCGCTGGATGTGAAACCGCATCCGCATATCGGTCTCTCCACCGTCACCTACCTGTTTGATGGCGAGATCAAACATCGCGACAGTCTCGGCACCGAACTGGTGATCCGTCCGGGTGACATCAACCTGATGACGGCGGGCCGCGGCATCGTGCATTCGGAACGCACACCGGAAAACCTGCGCGGACATCCGCTCTCCATGTCTGGCCTGCAGACCTGGCTTGCTCTTCCCGACAGTCATGAGGAGATCGATCCCGCTTTTGCCCACACCGCGCGGGAAGACATGCCGATGATCGACATGCCCGGTATTTCCGGCCGGGTGGTGATCGGCGCGCTCGATGGGGTCACCTCCCCCGTTCCAACGTTTACCGATACGCTCTACGTCGATCTTTCGCTGGAGGCGGGCAAAAACTTTCCCTTTTCCGCCGCCCATGAGGAACGGGCGATCTATATTCTTTCAGGCGAACTTTGGGTCGCGGGTGACTGTTTTGCCAAGGATCAGTTGCTGGTGCTGCGGCCCGGCGACGAGATTACGCTGAAAGGGGGCGAGACCGGTTGTCACATCATGCTGTTTGGCGGTGCGGCCTTGAACGCGAAGCGCTATATCTGGTGGAACTTCGTATCTTCCTCCAAGGAACGCATCGAGCAGGCAAAAGAAGAGTGGCGCACGGGCCGTTTCGATATCGTGCCCGGTGACGAAGAAGAGTTCGTGCCTTTGCCAAGCGCGTGAATTCCGCTAGAAGCGCGAGCTTGAGAGACTTGAAAAAGCCGCGTTCCATCTCATCTTGAGAGAAAACGAAGGCTCGGGACCAGAGCAGAAAAGGCCATCATTCGTGACATCCAGCCCTCAGACGCCGCTGCTTGACAAGGTGAAGCTGCCGGCCGACCTTCGCCAGACCGAAGACCGCGACCTGCCGCAGCTTGCGCGCGAACTGCGCGACGAGATGATCGACGCGGTGTCGAAAACCGGCGGACATCTGGGCGCGGGCCTTGGCGTGGTGGAACTGACGATTGCCATCCACAAGGTGTTCAACACGCCGCATGACCGGCTGATCTTCGATGTCGGCCACCAGTGTTATCCGCACAAGATCCTCACCGGCCGGCGCGACCGTATCCGGACGCTCCGTCAGGAAGACGGCCTCTCCGGTTTTACGAAGCGCGCCGAGAGCGAATACGATCCCTTTGGCGCCGCCCCCGCCTCCACCTCGATCTCGGCGGGTCTTGGCATGGCCGTCGCCGCTGATCTCTCCGGCACGCCGCGCAATGTGGTGGCGGTGATCGGCGATGGCGCGATGTCGGCGGGCATGGCCTATGAGGCGCTGAACAATGCCGGTGCGCTCGATGCGCGCCTGATCGTCATCTTGAACGACAACGACATGTCGATT
>JAIXTO010000161.1 GCA_027483885.1 Rhizobiaceae bacterium | reverse complement strand
GAATTTCGCTGGGAGGACCAGATCAACCTCTCGCCCGATCCGGAAACGGCCCGCTCCACGCACGACGAGACCACGCCGAAAGAGGCGCACAAGGTGGCGCATTTCTGCTCCATGTGCGGCCCGAAATTCTGCTCCATGCGGATTTCGCAAGATATCCGCGCTGAGGCGCAGAAGGAGGGGCTGGAGGCGATGGCCGCAAAATATCGCGAAGGCGGCGATCTCTACATGCCTGTTGTTGCCGACTAGCGGTCCGTTGCCCGGGCGGCGCGGCGCCGGTGCTTCGACACGGTAGACAACAGATGTCGCGTTGCAGCATTTACAGCCGCCTCCGCCTCTGCTCCATTGAAGGCGGGCAATTTTTCGCCCGCCTTCATCCTTCCCGCATTGGAGCCGTCCCCCGTGAGTGCGCAATTTCACCAACCTGTCGATGCCGCCGAAGTGCCGCGTTTTGCCGGCCACTCCACCTTCATGCGCCTGCCGGCGGTGACGTCCGCAGATGGTCTCGATATTGCGCTGGTCGGCATTCCCTGGGATGGCGGCACGACGAACCGGGCGGGCGCCCGCCATGGGCCGCGCGAGGTGCGCAACCAGTCGAGCCTCATTCGCCGTGTGCATCACGTCTCCGGCGTCGAACCGTTTTCCATCGCCAATGTTGCCGATGTCGGTGATGTCTCGGTGAACCCCATCGACCTCATGGATGGCCTTACCCGCATCGAAGCCGGCATTGCCGCGATTGTTGCTGCCGGCGCGCTGCCGCTTGCCGTCGGTGGCGATCATTTGACGACGCTGCCGGTACTGCGGGCGGTCGCCAAAAACCGTCCGGTCGGCCTCATCCATTTCGATGCCCATACCGATACCAATGACAGCTATTTCGGCGGCAATCGCTACACCCATGGCACGCCCTTCCGCCGCGCCATCGAAGAAGGCCTGCTCGACCCGAAGCGCATGGTGCAGATCGGCATTCGCGGCTCGATCTACGACACGACCGACCATGACTGGGCAAAAAGCCAGGGCATCCGCATCATCTATATGGAGGAATTCGTCGAGCGTGGCGCGGTCTCCGTGATGGAAGAAGCCCGTGCCATTGCCGGCACCGGACCGACCTATGTCACCTTCGATATCGACAGCATCGACCCCTCGATGGCGCCCGGAACCGGCACGCCTGAGATCGGCGGTTTTTCCACCCGCGAGGCGCAGGCGCTGGTGCGTTTGCTGGCTGGCGTCGATATCGTTGGCGCCGATGTGGTGGAGGTCGCACCGCCGTTCGATCTGGCGGGCATGACGGCGCTTGCCGGGGCAAACATTCTGTTTGAACTGCTTTGCGTGATGGCGCCCTGCATCGAGCGTCGGCGCGGTGGCTAGCGGATCGCGCCCGCCTCTTTAAATCAGGGCATTTTTCCGCCATATAGTCCGCAAAGCGGCGACGAAAAAAATGCGCCGGATGGGTGACGTCATGGATAACACGGTCGAATTTGCAAAGATGAACGGGCTTGGCAACAAGATCCTCGTTGTGGATATGCGCGGCCGCAAAGATCACGTCACCCCGCAGGCCGCCATCGCGCTTGCCGCTGAGGCAGAGACGGGCTTTGACCAGATCATGGCGATCCATGATCCAAAACTGTCCGGCACCGACGCCTATATCGATATCCTCAATTGCGATGGCACGAAGGCGCAGGCCTGCGGCAATGGCACGCGCTGCGTGGTGCAGGCGCTGTCTGCCGAAAGCGGGCGCAAGGCTTTTACCTTCCAGACGGTTGCCGGCATCCTCAATGCGCAGGAGCATGCAGACGGCACGATTTCTGTCGACATGGGAAAGCCGGTGTTTGAATGGGATAAGATCCCGCTGTCGGAAGAGTTTTTCGATACCAGCCGGATCGAGTTGCAGATTGGGCCGATCGATGCACCGGTTCTTCATTCGCCTTCGGCCATGTCGATGGGCAATCCCCATGCGGTATTCTGGGTCGATCGGGACCCGATGACGTTTGATCTCGACCGGTTCGGGCCGCTGCTCGAAAACCATCCGATGTTTCCGGAAAAGGCCAATATCACGCTGGCGCAGGTGATTTCGCCGACGCAGATGGTGACCCGCACCTGGGAGCGCGGCGCCGGGTTGACGCTCGCCTGCGGATCGGCCGCTTGCGCTGCCGGCGTATCCGCCGCGCGCACCGGGCGCACGGAGCGTACAGTGTCCATCACCGTTGCCTCCAGCCCTAATCGCGGCACGCTGACCATTGATTGGCGGGGCGATGACCATGTGGTGATGACCGGGCCTGCCGAATGGGAGTGGTCGGGGCATCTCGACCCCGTCACCGGCCGTTTCACGCGCGATGCGGAGCCTGAGGCTGGCATCCGTTGAGCGGCGTCGAAGTCATCACCTTCGGCTGTCGGCTGAACACATACGAATCCGAGGTCATGCGCGCCGAGGCTGAAAAGGCCGGGCTTAACAATGCCGTGCTGGTCAACACCTGCGCCGTGACGGGAGAGGCCGTGCGCCAGGCGCGCCAGGCCATTCGCCGCGCCCGCCGCGAAAATCCCCATGCCCGCATCATCGTGACCGGCTGTGCGGCGCAGACGGAGGCCGCGACATTCAGCGCCATGCCGGAAGTAGATGCGGTTCTCGGCAACGAGGAAAAGCTGAAAGGCGCATCCTATCGAGGGCTGCCGGATTTTGGCGTTTCAGCGGAAGAAAAGCTGCGCGTCAACGATATCATGAGCGTGAAGGCCACCGCGCCGCAGATGGTGAAGCACATCGATGGCCATGTGCGCGCCTTCATCCAGGTGCAGAACGGCTGCGATCACCGCTGCACGTTTTGCATCATTCCCTATGGTCGCGGCAATTCCCGCTCGGTGCCGATGGGCGCAGTGGTCGATCAGGCCCGCAAGCTGGTGGAGGCCGGTTACCGCGAGATCGTACTGACCGGCGTTGATGCGACAAGTTTTGGCGCCGACCTGCCGGGCATGCCGACCCTCGGGCTCCTGGCCAAAACCCTATTAAAGCAGGTGCCGGAGATTTTGCGCCTTCGGCTGTCCTCCATCGACAGCATCGAGGCGGACGATCACCTGCTTGACCTGATTGCCAATGAGCCACGTTTCATGCCGCATCTGCATCTGTCGCTGCAGCATGGCGATGACATGATCCTGAAACGCATGAAACGCCGGCATTCCAGCGCCGATGCGCTGGCCTTCGTCGAAAAAGTGCGGGCGCTGCGTCCACAGATGACGTTCGGTGCCGACATGATCGCCGGTTTCCCGACGGAAACGGAGGACATGTTCGAGAATGCCGTTCGCCATGCGCAAGACTGCGGCCTGTCCTTCCTGCACGTCTTCCCCTATAGCCCGCGCCCCGGCACGCCCGCCGCCCGCATGCCGCAGCTGGACCGGGCGCTGGTGAAGGAACGGGCAGCCCGGCTTCGCGTTACCGGAGACGCGCTTCACCTTGCGCATCTCGACCGGATGGTTGGAACCCGCCAGAGCATCCTTGTGGAGATGAACGGTTTCGCCCATACCGAGAACTTCTCCGTCGTTGCCGCGCCAAACCTTCGCCCACGGGATCTGGTAGAGGTGGAGTTGACAGGCCATAACGGCAAACACTTGAACATGCAGCTTGCCGCCGCCCGCGCGGCGTGACGAAACGGATTTTTCATGGCGCTCGGCTTCATCAAAAAGGTTTTTACCTTCGGCAAGGACAAGGCGCCGGCGCAAGACAAGGCGGCCGAGAGCTTAGCCGATGAGGCTTTGACGCTTGAAGAGCAGGCTGCCCTTCAAACGGAAACCGAACCGCATTCCCGCGCCGAAGACCTTTCCGTCTCCCCGGTCGATCCGGTGGCCGGGGTGGAGATGGACACCGCCGGCGGCCCCGCCGGTGATGATCTTGGCGACGCAGATCCTGGCGAAGATGATGAGGCGCCGCTTTTGCCGGCCGCCGATCTGCTTCCGGGTGAGATGGGCATGGTGCCGCTGTCTCTGCTGCAGGCGGAAGCCGAGGCGGAGGGCCTGGAGGGTGGCGACACTACCCCCTCTGCCCTGCCGGGCATCTCCCCCACAAGGGGGGAGATCGATTTGGGGCTAGCGCAGCGTCCCCTGTCAGACGCTGAAACCCCTGCCATCGATTCGGAATTGAAGACAGGCCTCGACGATGCCTCCGTGATCTCCCCCCTTGTGGGGGAGATGCCCGGCAGGGCAGAGGGGGATGCCGCATCAGCAGACGCCACCGACCACGGCACACAATCCGACATCACAGCACCCGCCGAAATCATCCTGCCCAAGGGTTTTGCCACCCGCGTCGAGGAAGCCCCGACGGAAATCGTCGCGCGCCCAAAACTCACCTGGTTCCAGCGTCTGCGCGAGGGTCTTTCCCGCACCTCCACGCAGCTGACGGGCCAGATCACCGCCCTCTTCACCAAGCGCAAGCTGGACGAGGCGACGCTGGAGGAGCTGGAAGACCTGTTGATCCAGGCCGATCTCGGCGTGGAAACCGCCATGCGCATTGCCGATACGCTGTCATCCGAACGGTATGGCAAGGATGTGAGCGGCGAGGATGTCTCGCGCATCATGGCCACGGAAATCACCAAGGTCCTGAAGCCGGTGGCAAAGCCGCTGGCGCTCGATCTCAGCCACAAGCCGCATGTCATCCTCGTTGTCGGTGTCAACGGCACCGGCAAGACGACGACGATCGGCAAGCTGGCCGCAAAGCTTTCCGGCTCCGGCCTTAAGGTGATGCTGGCCGCAGGTGACACGTTCCGCGCCGCGGCCATCGAACAGCTGAAGATCTGGGCAGACCGGACAAAGTCGGAATTCATCGGCACCAAGCTCGGCGCCGATGCGGCAGGCCTTGCTTATGATGCCTTCGAGCAGGCGCGCCAAAAGAAATGCGACGTGCTGATCATCGATACCGCCGGACGCCTGCAGAACAAGGCCGAACTGATGGCGGAACTGGAAAAGATCGTGCGCGTGCTCGGCAAGCTCGATCCCGATGCGCCGCATACCGTCTTGCAGACGCTGGACGCCACCACCGGCCAGAACGCCATGAACCAGGTGGAAATCTTTCGCAATGTCGCCGGCGTCAGCGGCCTGATCATGACCAAGCTCGATGGCACCGCGCGCGGTGGCATTCTCGTTGCCATCGCCGCCAAGCACAAACTGCCGGTCTATTTCATCGGCGTCGGCGAGGGTGTAGACGATCTGGAGCCCTTCGAGGCCGAGGACTTTGCGAGCGCCATTGCCGGCCTGACGCATTGATGACACAGAAACCGGATTTGCATCGACAAGTCCAAAACGAGATGAAGTCCAGAACCATGCAGAGCCTTGAAAGCGATACGACGCCGACCCGCCAGGAAAAAGAGCATCCGACGCTCAAGCTGATCCTGGAGATCGGGCCGCTGCTGGTGTTCTTCTTCGCCAACCTGCGCGGCGAATGGCTGATAGGAAAATTTCCGGCTCTGTCTGCGCTTGGCGGCCCTCTTCTTGTGGCGACCGGCGTGTTCATGGCGGCAACGGTACTGTCGCTCATCGTCTCCAAGATCGTCTTCCAGCACCTGCCGGTGATGCCCTTTGTGTCCGGCGTGGTCGTGATGGTGTTCGGCGGCCTGTCGATCTGGCTGCAGGACGAGACCTTCATCAAGATGAAGCCAACCATCGTCAATACGCTGTTTGGTGTGGTGCTGCTCGTTGGCCTGTTTTTCGGAAAATCGCTGCTCGGTTACGTCTTCAACGCCGCCTTCCAGCTGACGGATGAAGGCTGGCGCAAGCTTTCGCTGCGCTGGGGCATTTTTTTCCTGTTTCTTGCGGTGCTCAATGAAGTTGTCTGGCGCAATTTTTCCGATGCGGTCTGGGTCAATTTCAAGGTCTGGGGCACAATGCCGATCACCATCATCTTCACACTCGCCCAGATGCCGCTGATCATGAAACATTCGCTGCCGGCAAAGCCCGAGGACGGCAAGTGAGCGCGACAACGGCTGCCCCTTCGGCACGCTCGCAGCACTTCTGGTTCATCGTCGCCCTTGCCATTCTCCTTGCGCAGGTTCTCTCGGAACATCTGATGGGGCGGCTCTGGATCTGTTCCTGCGGCACCATCAAGCTGTTCGAGCCGGGGGTGAATTCGCCGGGCAATTCCCAGCACCTGTCGGACTGGTATACGCCCTCCCACATCATCCACGGTTTCCTGTTTTACCTGCTGGGATGGGCCGTGCTGCGCAAGGGTTCATTTGGCAAGCGTCTGGCGCTTGCCACCCTTATCGAGGCCGCTTGGGAGCTTCTGGAAAACTCGCCGATCATCATCGATCGTTACCGCTCCGCCACCATGGCAGTCGGTTACGAGGGCGACAGCATCCTGAATTCGGCGATGGACACGGTGTTCATGGCGCTCGGCTTCCTTTTCGCCGCCCGCGCGCCGATCTGGCTGACGGTCGCGCTTGCCATCGGCTTCGAACTGCTGACCGGCTTCCTCATCCGCGACAACCTCACCCTCAACGTGCTGATGCTGGTGTGGCCTGTCGATGCAATCCGGGTCTGGCAGGGCGCGCTTTAGGCGTCCTGCTCATGCGGCCTCGTTGATCTCGACAATCTGCTCGAGTTCGGCTGCAAGGTTTGCCCGCTCCTTCTTGATGTCATACGACGCCTGAAGGTTCAGCCACAGTTCCGGCGTCGTGCGGAAGAATTTGGCAAGCCGAAGCGCCGTATCTGCGGTAACGCCAACCTTGCCCAACACCAGCCTTTCGATGCGCGTGCGCGGCACGTGCAGCTTTTTCGCCAGCGCATAAGGCGTCATCTCCAGCGGCTCAAGATAGAGGTCGCGCAGGATCTCCCCCGGGTGGATCGCTGGAGCCTTGCTTGCTGACATACCCTAACTCCAATCGCCATCTGGCCTTCAAT
>JAIXTO010000005.1 GCA_027483885.1 Rhizobiaceae bacterium | reverse complement strand
CGCTCGGCAGCCGCCCGATCCCGCTTGCCACGATCCTTGCTTGGCTGCGACTGGAGCAGGTCAACGAGACCGACAGCATCATCCTTGGCAGCCTGCGCGCGCCACGACTGTGCCTATCCATGCTGAGTGGCGCCATGCTGGCGCTGTCCGGCGCCTTGACGCAACATGTGACGCGCAATGGCCTTGCCGATCCAGGCCTCATGGGCGTGCGATCGGCTGCCGCCCTCCTCATCGTCGCCCTCATTCTCGCATGGCCTCAGGCGCCGCTCGCATTGCGGCCGGTCGTTGGCCTTGCCGGCGGCCTGCTTGCCGGGCTGGTGGTCAGCCTCCTTGCGCGGGGTGCAAGCCCCCTCAAATTCGTGATGATCGGCTTCGGCATCTCCTGGTGCTTGTCCTCGGCGCTCGTCATCCTGCTGGCATCTGCCGATATCCGCAGCCTTCAACGCGCGATGATATGGCTTGCGGGAAGCCTGGAAGGAGCGGATTGGCCGGCCGTGCGCCTTGCCCTGGTCGTGTTCGTTCCAACAGCCATCGCATGCCTTGGCCTTGCCCGGCAGGCGGAGCTTCTGGACCTCGGGGCGGCCACCGCGTCTGCGCTTGGGATCAATCAGACACGGCTGCATGTTGCATGCCTTGCGATAGCCGTTCTTCTGGTGGCAACCAGTGTTTCCGTGGCCGGCGGGCTCGGTTTTGTCGGTCTGGTTGCGCCACACATGGCACGCTTACTGCCAAGGCAGGGTCTGGCGGGCCGACTGATCTGCGCCACGCTCATCGGGGCGCTGCTGGTCATGGTTGCCGATCTTGCCGGCAGCATCGCCTTTTCTCCCACGCGCCTGCCGGTCGGCATTTCGCTGGCAGCGATTGGTGCGCCGGTCCTGATCCTTCTCCTTTGGTTCCGTGGAAACAGGATATGAAACCGTGATACGATCTGGCCTCCTTACGTTGATCCTTATCGCATTGGTGATGGCGCCGACTGTCGCAGGGGCGGTGACGATCATCGACGACCTCGGGCGCTCGGTCACGCTGACGCGCCCTGCAGAAAGGATCGTCTCCAACTACGACATCGACGTCACGATCCCGCTCATCGAACTCGGCGCCATGCCGATTGCCAGCCACGGGCGGCTTGCAGGCGACGGCAAGCCCTATCTGCGCTCGTCGAAACTGCTGACGGGCATCGATTTCGACAATAGCGACATTGCTTTCATCGGTGCCGCCGAGACCGATCTGGAGGCCGTTGCCGCGCTGAAGCCGGATCTGATCGTCACGGAGATTTCGCGTGCCACGCCGGTGGAGACGCTCGAAAAACTCGCGCCGACCATTGTCATCAATTCCGATCTCGGTGCGCCGCATGTTTATGCCCTGCTTGCCGCTGCCACCGGAAGAGAAGCCGAATTCAGGCGGCTGGACAGCCGTTACCGCGCGCAGCTCGCCCTGATGAAGGCAGAGGTGCAGCCGGAAAGGCACATGGTTTCCGTTTTCCAGCCCCTTCGCGGCAAGCTCAATGTCTACCAGAGCTACCGTGCGATCGGCCAGGTGCTGCGCGATGCCGGCTTCCGCTTCCCGCCGCTGATCGATGACATTCCCGCAGGCCAGAGCATTGTCGTCAGCGTCGAGCGACTGCCGGATCTCGATGCTGATGTGATCTTTGACCCCTACCGCTCCGACCGCAAACAGGGCGCCAGGGCAGAGATTGCCGCGATGGAAAGAATGGTGCCGGGCTTTTGCAGGTTTCTGTCCGCCTGCCGCAACGGGCGCTATATCCTGATCCCCCGTGAAGAGGCTATTTCGAACTCTTATGCGGCCCTGTCGCGCATGGTCGCCATCGTGCAGACGGCGTTTGGCCCCAGGCCGCCGGGCTCTCGAACGTCGCCGGAGCCATCCGGCCTTGCCATGCCGGCGCGATGACGGCGCAAGGCGAAACCGGCTGCCGGGCTTCGCTCTTGTCTTGGCTTTGCGGTCTGTTCTAAACGATGGACCACAGTGAAACGCAGGAGCGGTGAAAGACCGGATCGTCCCATGTCATCGCAGGAAAGACCCGTTCGCTTCAAGGACCGTTTCGCAGACCAGCTCGCAAAGCGCCGCGCGCGCCTGTCCCCCGGCCTCCTGAAGGTTGTGGAGTTCATCGACGCCCACCGCCACCGGGTCCTCGGACTTTCCGCACTCGAGATCGGATTCGAGACCGGGGCGTCGGACGCAACCGTCATTCGCGCCATCCAGTCGCTGGGCTTCAGCGGGCTGCGCGAACTGAAGGATGTTCTGGAAGCCTGGCTTGGAGAAACGGATTCGCCCATCGAGAAGATGGCAGCAACGCTTCGTGACGTGGACGGCCATGTCAACAAGGCGCTGGACTTCGTGCTCCAAGCGACATCGACGACCGTCGATGCGCTTTCGTCTGCGGAGAATCGGCGTGCCATTGCGGCCATCGCGCAGCATCTGGGGGCCGCCGAGGGCCTGGGCGTTTTCGGTATCGGGGCCTCGGACATCATCGCGGATTACGGTGCGCGCCTGTTTTGGCGCTCCGGCTTGCCAAGCTATTCGCTGAATGCAACCGGCATTGCGCTTGCGGAACAGCTTCTGGCCATGCGCAAGGGACACATGCTGATCATGCTTCTGCACGGCAGGGCTCACCGGGAGGCAATGGCCGCCATTGCCGAAGCGGAACGGCTTGAGATCCCCATCATGATGGTGCTTGGAAAAAGCGATACGCCACTGCGCAGTCACGCGACGGAGGTGGTTGTTCTTCCGCGTAGCAAGACGGAACTGATCGCCCTGCATGCGCCTTCCGTCTTCGCGATCGAATTGCTGCACATCGCATATTGCGCAACACAGCCCGAGCCGACGCTCCAAACGCTTGAACGTCTTGTCGAGCTTCGAAACGTGATCCGTCCTCATTCAAAATAAGGCACTGGTTCGAACCGTCAGGATGCGCCAACTATTTCACATCCTGCGGATATGGCCCCGAGTAAAGTGGACGCGCTCCAGATGAGCTGGCAGGCCGGACAACCTTGCCTGCCCTGTTCACCGTTCGAAGTCCGACGATAGCGGTGACTGCGCATCGAGCCAGATTGTGCGACACGCCCGGCGGCGATCATGCCGGTGGAAATCGCACGGTCTGCTGAAGTCCCCCCGACGGGCGATTGGCGATGGAAATCTCTCCGCCGAAGCGGTTTATGATTTCCTTGGCGATCGCAAGACCGAGACCAGCGCCCGGTGCCGTCTTGCGCCGGGCAGGATCGACGCGGAAAAACGGTTCAAAGACCTGACCGAGCAGATCCTCGGGAATACCGGGGCCCTCGTCGACAATGGTCAGGATGACGTCAGTGTCGGTGGTGTCGAGGGCCCAGCGCGCGCCACCGCCATGGGTGGCGGCATTGATGACGAGATTGCGCAGCGCCCGCTTCAACGCCATGGGATGCGCCAGAATGGTGGCCTGCCTCACATGATCAAGGCTGACGGGGAAGCCGATCCGGACCAGTTCCTCGGTGATCAGGCCGACCATCAGGTCGAGACGGATCAGCTCCGCACCCGCATTGCTCGTCTCTTCCCGGACGAGGCCGATGGCACTGTCTGCAATCGAATCCAGTTCCTCAAGATCCGACAGCCACTTGTCGCGCTCTTCGTCGTTCAGGATGAATTCCGCGCGCAGCCGCATGCGGGTCATCGGCGTGCGCAGGTCATGGCCGGCCGCCGCCACCAGCCGCATGCGACTTTCCAACGCGCTGCGCAGGCGTGCGCTCAGACGGTTCAGCGCACGGGCCGTGGCGCGCACCTCGCGGCTGCCTTCCTCCTGAATCTCGGGGAGGCGCCCATCCTGTCCGATGCGCTCGGCAGCTCCTTCCAGAAACTCCAGCGGCCGGGTGATCTTGGAGGCGATGAAGAAGGAGATGGCGAGGCTGCCCAGCACGATCAGCAGCATCCAGCCGCCCAGAATATAGGGCCAGTCTGACGGAGGCGCCCGGAGCGGAATGCGGAAGACGGCCCATTCTCCGTCCGGCGTGCGCACGCTTGCCATCATCGGCGGCGTTCCGCTGGTCTTGTTGACCATGGCCTGCAGGTGAATGCCGTCCTGTGTCAGCATGTCATGCAGCGCATCGGTCAGGCGCTCGTGGTACTGTCCGTCGGGTGGCCGGCTTTCCAGGTTCGCGCCTGCCGCGATCGCCCTGTCACGGTCCGTTTCGATCAGCGCAAGCGTCAGCCGAATCTGCGACACGACGGGGATCAGGATCTCGTGGGCGTCCGGCGGCACGAGGACCCGGCTTGCGGCGAAAGTGGCAAGTCCCACCACCGACACGATGGACAGCACGAGAAGAGCGGCAATGCGGTGGTAGAGGGATTTCATCGGCTCGCCGCAAGGGTTCGCACCGTGACGGTCAGCTGGTAGCCGCCATTGCGCACGGTCTTGAAGACCATCGTTTCGGTATACTCGTTGAGCTTGCGCCGCAGGCGGCTCATCAGCACATCGATCGAGCGGTCCATCGGGTCGCGGTTGCGCCCCTGTGTCAGATCCAGCAATTGGTCGCGAGACAGAAGACGGCCGGGACGTTCGAGAAAGACATGCAGGAGATCGAATTCAGCCCCTGTCAGGTCCAGCTGAGCCCCGCTTTCGTGGCGCACCAGCCGCAGGGCAGGGTCCGCCTCGAAGCCCTCGAACACGTGGAGGCGTGCCTCAGGCGGGCTTTCCGGTGCATGCGCCATGCGCCGCAGGATGGCCTTGATGCGGGCCAGCAGCTCGCGCGGGTTGAACGGCTTGCCAAGATAGTCATCCGCACCGATCTCCAGCCCGATGATCCGGTCGACATCTTCCTTGAGCGCCGTCAGCAGAATGATGGCCAGCGTCGGATGGCGTTCCCGCAGCATCCGGCAGATGTCGAGGCCCGATCCGTCCGGCAACATCACGTCGAGAACGACCAGATCGGGCCTGCTGGCGACGATCATGGCTTCGCATTCCTTCCGGTCGGCCGCCACGGTCACGCGCATGCCCTGCTCGGCCAGATAACGCGACAGCAGAGAACGGATTTCACGGTCGTCATCGACGATCAGGATGTGGCCGCTGCCATTCATCGGGAATGTCCTTCCTCTCCGCTCCCGCCTCTGACTAGCCGATTGGCCGAAAGGACGTTCAGAAAAATTGTAACCCAATGTTTCTGAGCGCGGTTGAGAAACATTTCGTTACAAAAATCCCCTTCCACAACATGTTCGGACACAAGCAGCCCAAACTCGGAAACGGGCGCGCTGTATCAATGGGCAACGTAACCGGCTGAGAAAAGGTGTGCCACGTGGTGCGCCAGCGCTCCGCTTTCTGGTGTCGGTCGAGGCGCGCGGATGCTCCATTTCGTCGCCCGGCAGTCTCTTTTCCTTTGGAACGGTTTGCCTGTTGATGTCCATCTCCCTGCCTTTCCGTCGAACCCTTTCCCAACGTCTTCTGCGCCTGCCTGCCGCGCTGGCCGTTCTGTCGCTGGCCAGCCTTGCCAGCTGCAGCGACAGTGGCCAGCAGGGCGGTCCGCCGACCGCCAATGTCCGTGCGCAGGTCAGTGTCGTGACCCTTCATCCGCAATCGGTGGTGCTGACGGCGGATGTGCCGGGCCGCACCGCTGCCTCGCTGGTGGCGGAAGTCCGTCCTCAGGTCACCGGCATCATCCGCGCCCGCAACTTCAAGGAGGGCAGCGAGGTCAAGGCCGGCGACGTTCTTTATGAAATCGATCCGGCGTCCTATCAGGCGACCTATGACAGCGCCGTTGCGGCGCTCAAGAAAGCAGAGGCCGCGGTGCCGAACGCCCAGTCCAAGGTCGATCGCTATCGCAGCCTGACCTCGCAGGAGGCGGTCAGCAAGCAGGATCTCGATGATGCGGCCTCAACGCTGGCCCAGGCGCAGGCCGAAGTCGCCGCCGAAAAGGCAGCTGTCGATTCCGCCCGTATCAATCTCGACTACACGAAGATCCGCGCGCCGATTTCCGGCCGCATCGATGCCTCCTCCGTCACCGTTGGGGCTTTGGTGACCGAGGCGCAGACGACGACGCTGGCCACCATCAATCAGCTGGACCCGATCAATGTCGATGTGACGCAGTCGAGTACGGATCTGCTTGAACTGCGCCGGGCCATCGCCAGTGGTCAGATCAAATCCTCCGGCACCAATGTCTCCGTTGCGCTTCGCCTGGAAGACGGCTCGCGTTACGAACTGCCCGGAACCTTCCAGTTTGCCGAAGCCTCGGTCGCGGCAACGGTCGGCACGGTGACGGTCCGCGCGACCTTCCCCAATCCTGATCGTCTGTTGCTGCCGGGTATGTATGTCCGCGCCACCATCGAGGAGGGCGTTGCGCCCAACAGCTTCCTGGTGCCGCAGCGCGCGGTCACCCGCAACCTCAAGGGTGTGGCGGTGGCTTTCTTCGTGGATGCGGATGGAACGGCCCACCAGCGCGAACTCACTGTCCGCCGCAGCGTCGGCAACAATTGGCTGGTCGCCGCTGGCGTCGCCGATGGGGACCGCATCGTTGTCGAAGGTATCCAGCGCATTCGCGACGGTCAGGCGGTGACGGCGAGCGAGGTCGAGATCGACGAAGCCACCGGCGATATCAAGCAGATGGCACTCGCTGCGCCCGCCAGGGATGCCGGCACTGTCACGCATTCCATCGATTGAGGTGATCCTTGTCCCGTTTTTTTATCGCAAGGCCCATCTTTGCCTGGGTCATCGCCATCGTGATCATGCTGGCCGGTCTGCTGTCGATCACCACGCTGTCGGTGTCGCAATATCCGCAGATCGCGCCGACCACAGTGCGCATTTCCGGAACTTATTCCGGCGCTGACGCACAGACAGTGGAAAACTCGGTGACCAAGGTCATCGAGCAGGGCATGACCGGGATCGATAATCTCGATTACATGACGTCGACCTCCCAGTCGAACGGCCAGACGTCGATCTCGCTCACCTTCACCAATGTGGCTGATCCGGACGTTGCCCAGATGCAGGTTCAAAACAAGCTGCAGCTGGTGGAATCGCAGTTGCCGCAGAGCGTGCAGAACACCGGCCTCACGGTGAGCAAGTCCAGTTCCAGCTTCATGATGGTCATTGGCTTTGTTTCCACCGACGGCAAGCTGACGACCATCGATCTTGCCGACTACGTCAACAGCACGCTGAACGATACGATCAAGCGTGTCGAGGGCGTCGGCGACACCCAGCTGTTCGGGTCCGGTTATGCCATGCGCATCTGGGTCGATCCGGACAAGCTGCAGCAATATGATCTGATGATCAGCAATGTCACGTCGGCCATCGAGGATCAGAACACGCAGGTCGCGGCCGGCCAGCTAGGCGCGCTTCCGCAGCGCAAGGGCCAGCAGCTCAATGCGACGGTCACAGCCAAGAGCCGCCTGCAGACACCCGAGCAGTTCGAGAACATCATTCTGAAGAGCAATAGCGACGGTTCTCTGGTGCGGCTGAACGACGTGGCGACCGTGGAACTGGGGGCGGAGAGCTACAACACCGCGAGCATCTACAATGGCAAGCCGACGGCCGGTCTTGCCATCAATCTGGCCTCCGGTGCCAACGCGATCGATACCGCAGCGGCGGTGAGGGCCACCATCGACAGGCTGAAGGACACGCTGCCGCCGAATGTGGAAGTGGTCTATCCCTATGACACCACGCCTTTCGTCCAGCTGTCGATCGAGGAAGTCGTCAAGACGCTGTTTGAGGCGATCGCCCTTGTCTTTGTGGTGATGTTCATCTTCCTGCAGAACCTCAGAGCCACCCTGATCCCGACGCTCGCCGTACCGGTGGTGCTGCTCGGCACCTTCGCGGTCCTGTCTGCCCTCGGCTATTCGATCAACACCCTCACCATGTTCGGCATGGTGCTGGCCATCGGCCTTCTGGTCGACGATGCCATCGTCGTGGTCGAAAACGTCGAGCGCGTGATGGAAGAGGAAGGTCTTTCGCCGCGTCAGGCAACGATCAAATCGATGGGAGAGATCACCGGCGCCCTGGTCGGCATCGCGACGGTGCTCTCGGCCGTCTTCATCCCGATGGCGTTCTTTTCCGGTTCCGTCGGCGTCATCTACCGGCAGTTCTCGGTCACCATCGTTTCGGCCATGCTGCTGTCTGTCCTGGTTGCCCTCGTGCTGACGCCGGCGCTCTGCGCCACCCTCCTGAAGACGCCGAGCCACGGCGCAAAGAGCAGGGGCCTCTTCGGCCTGTTCAACCGGGCCTTCGATCGCAGCACGCGGGGGTATCAGCGCAGCGTGGGCGGCATCCTCAAGCGGCGTTTCGTCTTTCTGGCATTTTTCGTCCTGATTGCCGGCGGCGTGGCCTTCCTCTTCACCGACCTGCCGAGTTCCTTCCTGCCGGATGAAGACCAGGGTACGCTGATCACCAGCGTCCAGCTTCCCGTCGGTGCGACCGCCGACCGCACCATGAAGGTACTGCAGCAGGTGACGGACCATTATCTGCAAGACGAAAAGGACTATGTGTCCGGTGTGATGGGCGTCGTCGGCTACGGCTTTGGCGGGCAGGGACAGAATGTCGGCATCGCCTTCGTCAAGCTGAAGGATTTTGCCGAGCGCAAGACGCCGCAGGCAAAGGCTCAGGCGATTGCGCAGCGTACCCGTGCCGCCTTTGCCAAAATCACCGATGCCAATGTCTTTGCCCTGGCGCCGCCGGCCATTCCCGGCTTCGGCAACAATGCCGGCTTCGACTTCTATCTGAAGGACGTGACCGGCGCCGGTCACCAGAAGCTGACCGAGGCGCGCAACCAACTGCTCGGCATGGCCGCAAAGAGCGACAAGCTCGTCGGCACCCGGCCGAACGGCCAGGATGACACGCCGCAATATTCCATCAGGATCGACCAGGACAAGGCGAGCGCGTTCAATCTCGACCTGTCCGACATCGACACCACGCTCGCCACGGCGTGGGGCGGCGATTACGTCAACGACTTCATCGACCGTGGCCGCGTCAAGAAGGTCTATGTGCAAGGCGACGTGAACTCC
The DNA here is from genome assembly GCA_027483885.1 of Rhizobiaceae bacterium. Lineage (GTDB taxonomy): Bacteria > Pseudomonadota > Alphaproteobacteria > Rhizobiales > Rhizobiaceae > Neorhizobium. Next base: position 19,337 of record JAIXTO010000005.1, on the reverse strand, counting down.
CGCATGCAACCGGAAGACCTGAAGCGCTGGTATGTCAAGAATTCCGACGGCGAGATGGTGCCGTTCGCGGCCTTCGCCAGCGGCCAGTGGACTTTTGGTTCGCCGCGTCTTGAGCGTTACAACGGCTCCTCGGCGGTTGAAATCCAGGGCTCTCCCGGCCCCGGTGTGTCCTCCGGCGATGCGATGAATGAAGTCGATGCACTTGTCGCCAAACTGCCCAAGGGCTTTTCCCATGAATGGACGGGCCTTTCGGCGCAGGAACGGCTGTCAGGCAGCCAGGCGACGCAGCTTTATGCGATCTCCATGCTCGTTGTGTTCCTGGCCCTTGCAGCCCTTTACGAAAGCTGGTCGATCCCGTTTGCCGTCATGCTCTCGGTGCCGATCGGGGTGTTCGGGGCACTGCTTGCGGCAAAGCTGTTCGGTCAGTCGAACGACGTTTATTTCAAGGTCGGGCTGCTGACCACCATCGGCCTTGCGGCGAAGAACGCGATCCTGATCGTCGAATTCGCCATCGAGCAGCAGCGGCGTGGCCTGGATATCATACAGGCCACGCTGGAGGCCTCGCGCCAGCGCCTGCGTCCCATCCTGATGACCTCGCTCGCTTTTATCCTCGGCGTGTTGCCGCTTGCCACGGCCAATGGCGCCGGCTCCGGCAGCCAGAACTCCATCGGTATCGGCGTGATGGGCGGCATGATCTCCGCGACGGTCCTCGGGCTCTTCTTGATCCCGCTGCTGTTTGTGGCCGTGCGCCAGGTCTTCAAGGGGCATGTCGGACCATTCGAGGATGAGGAGACCGCGCAGACGCCGCCCTTAGCCGAAAAAAACCCCTCCGCATCCACCCATTGAAGGCCTGCCATGACGACGATCGAAGCTGAACTTGGACATTGCGACCGCCGCGCCACCCGTCACAGCCTGCTTGCCGCGGTGCTGCTTGCCACATCGATGCTTGGCGGCTGTGTTGTCGGGCCGGACTACATCAAGCCGGATCTTGCGATCATCAGGAACTGGTCGGGGTCTTCCGGCAAGAAGGTGTTGAAGCCGACTGAGCTTGCCGGCTGGTGGAAGGGGCTTGGCGACCCGCTGTTGAACGATCTGGTGGAGGAGGCGGTGAAAGGCAATCTCGACGTTGCCACAGCCAAGGCGAACCTGCGCCTCGCGCGTGCCACCACGCGCAGCGCCGAAGGTGCGCTTCTGCCCAGCCTCGACCAGTCGGACAGCCTCACCCGCAGCCGCAGTGCCGACGGTGACGGCGACACCTCCCACAGCACGCAATACAAGGCCGGCTTCGATGCCAGCTGGGAAATCGATCTCTTCGGCGCAAACCGGCGTTCGCTCGAAGCGGCGCGCGCCAGCGAGCAGGCCGAGGAGGAGACCCTGCGCCAGACCCTCGTGACGCTCGCCGGTGACGTCGCGTCCTATTATGTCGAGGCGCGTGAATACCAGTCACTGATCAGCCTGGCGGAGCGGTCTGCCAAGTCGCAATTGCAGGTGCTGGCGCTGACCAGGCGTCAGTTCGAGGCCGGCGAGGCGACAGGCATGGATGTGGCAAAGGCCGCCGCCACCGCCGCCTCGACCGAAGCCGATATTCCCTCCTACCGCATTTCCTATGCGCAGGCGATGCATCGTCTCGGCATTCTGCTTGGACAGAGGCCGGATGCGGTGGAGGCGCGCCTGAAGAAGCCGGCACCGATCCCCGTGCCGAAGCGCGCCATGCCCGCCAGCATCCCGGCCGAGATCCTGCTCAGCCGGCCGGATGTGAAGGCGGCGGAGCGCGATCTGGCGGCCTATACGGCCAAGGTCGGCGGGGCGGAGGCCGCCCGTTATCCCTCCATCAGCCTGACCGGCGACGTCACCACGTCAGCCGCGAGTGTCTCGGATCTCGCCCGCAAGTCGACCATCGGCTGGTCGCTCGGCCCGAGCGTCTCCATCCCGCTCTTCCAGGGCGGACAGTTGAAGGCTGCGGTGGACGAAGCGAAGGCCACGCGAGACAGATACTTCGTCGCCTATCAATCGGCGGTGGCGACCGCGATGGAGGATACCGAGAACGCCGTGATCGGGCTGACCCAGTCGCGCCTGCGCCAGGAGAAGCTGCGCCAGTCGGTGGCCGGTTACCGGCAGGCGGCGGATCTGTCGCGCAATCTCTACCAGTCCGGGGCCTCAGGCTTCCTCGACGTGCTTGATGCGGAGACCTCGCTTTACTCGGCCGAAGAAAGCTATATCCAGAGCACGGCCAACACCGCCACCTATTTCATCTCGCTCAACAAGGCGCTGGGCGGCGGCTGGTCGGGAACGGTGGACGCGGAGCAGCCGCTGGTGGTGGACACGAATGAGGGTCCCCACGTGCAGAAATGAGGAGGTTTCGGCGATCATCGCCATCGTCAACGACCACAAACCGAGTCGTGTCGAGGAGTTACTGCCGTGGAATTATGTGGCCTGACAAAGCAATTATTGCCGGTGACCGCAGCGGTTACGAAGCGGCTACCGGCGACATGCAAAGGCTAGCCAAGCTGGATTTTGGAGGTCGCCTCACAAAACGATATCATTTATGCGATTCTCAGCTTGTGACCTGCATAACGATCTTGCCGCGCGTACGCCCTCCCTCGGAGAGAGCAAGTGCCTCCTTGATGCTGGCAAGAGGCAGCACTGTCGCCACATGGGCTTTTAGTTTGCCGGCTTCAGCAAATTCGCGGATCGAGGCAAGCTGCTCGGCATTCGGCTTGCAATAGACCCGTCCGACACCAACGCCGAACGTGCTCGCCTCATCCTTGGGGAATGCCACCGCAGTGACCAGGAAACCGCCCTTTTTGAGGGTCAGGAATGCCCGACCAAAGGTCTCGCCGCCGACCGTGTCGAAGACCACATCCATATCATGCGCTACGTCTTCGAAACGCTGCTGTTTATAATCGATGAATTCGTCTGCGCCGAGGCTGAGGACATAGGCTTCGTTAAGGGCGGAACCCATGGCGGTAACATGCGCGCCCATGGCCTTCGCGAGCTGAACGGCGAGGGAGCCTACGCCGCCCGAGCTGTTGGTAATCAACAGACGCTGGCCATCGGAGAGTTTGGCAAGGTCGAACATCGCCTGCCATGCCGTCAAGGCTCCAAGCGGGAGTGCTGCAGCCTGGATAAAGTCGAGATTGAAAGGCTTGTGGGCCAGGTCGCCAGCACTGGCAATGGCGTATTCGGCAAAACCACCCATGGGTATGATGCCATACACCGCATCGCCAACTTTAAGCCCGCTCACGCCATCCCCGAGTTCCTCGATGGTACCGGCTACCTCACCTCCCAGGTGGATGGGCAACGACATGCCCAGGCGCTGCCCAAGACCACCTCGGATTTTCCAGTCTACTGGATTAACCCCTGCCGCATGGACTTTAATCAGAACCTCGCCAGCCCGGGGGATCGGGCGGTCGATGTCGGTATATCTAACCACGTCGTTATTGCCGTATGCGTCAATGACAACCGCTTTCATTCTTCGTTCCGATCTGCTTGCTGAGCGTGTGTGTGTGCTCGACCTTTGATGGAACGTATGATATCTCGACCGCTCAGCGATGTGACGCCAATCCACTTCGCCCAGAGGCCAACACGATGTCCGCACCTCCTTTCACTATGCGCCGTGGCCGCAAGCAGCGCGGCAGGGGCATGCCGACCCACTCTCATGAAGAAGCGCAACTCACCTTCGCCGCATCCGGCATGGTCCAGGTGCATACGGAGGCAGGTCGCTGGCTCGTGCCGCCACAGTTGGCTGTCTGGATACCCGCTGGAGTTCCGCACCGGGTTGAAGTGCTGACCGATTCAGAACTTTGGATGGTGGATTGGTCCCTGTCGGCGGCACAGGCCTGGGCACCGCCAACGCAACTAGACCGACCATTCACGCTGCGGGTTACGCCGTTGATGCACGCCCTCCTTGAGGCGGCATTCTCGGCAAACATCGGATCGGGCAAGGCCGAGCTTGTTGCCAGGCTGATGCTCCACGAACTGACCGAAACGGCTCATGCGCCGACCTTCTTGCCCCTGCCGGTAAGCCTGATCGGGCGGCGCGTTGCTGATCTCGCCTTCGAAGACCGCCAGAACCGGTTGAGCATCGACGACCTGGCGTCACGTGCCGCGACCTCGGTCCGGACCGTAAGCCGACTTTTTCCAGCAGAAACGGGGCTGACGCTGAAAGCTTGGCGACAGCGCGCACGGATCGTGCAAGCGATGGACGGGCTGGCAAGAGGGAACCCAATTGCCCGCGTTGCTGCAGAGTTCGGTTTTGCCAGTACGGCTTCATTCTCATGCGCGTTCCGTCAGGTCACAGCCATGACACCAACAATGTTTCTCGCTGGGGTGTGAGCGATACGGTAATTCCCCCGCAAACTAACGGGGTTTAAAAAGTGGCGTTCTCGGGAATTCCGTGAAGCGAGGATAAGAGCACAACGACGCCATCATCGTTGTCATTGACGATAAGTGCATCGGTAGAGGGCGGGTTTACCTCAGCGCCACGCACCCTGCTGCCGGGAGGCGTGGTGTGCACCGGATCGCCTGCCGGAAACGGAACGCACTACCAACGGTTCCTCCAGCCGGGCGATGTCGTGGAAGGAGTCCGACGGCCAGGGATCCAAAAGCTCGTTTGCGGCCGTGACGAGCCTTGATCGGGCCCTTCACGAGCTTTCGTTCGAGACGACTCGCAGAATGTCGCCAACACCCGAATTCGAAACAGCGTCGCTGTCAGGTCACCCCGCCGGATGAAGCCGGCGGGGCGTCGTACGCCTTCAAGACAACTCGACAGTAAAACTTGCCTCAGTCTTCGACGTGATCTCTTCCAGGGAAACGCCGTCGGCCAATTCGATCAGTGTCAGTTTTGGCTCGCCATGGCGTGCGACGGTGAAGACACCCAGGTCTGTGATGACCAGATCGGCAACGCGGCGGCCTGTGAGCGGCAGGCTGCATTCCTTCAGCAGCTTGGATTCACCCTTGGCCTCGTGCTCCATGATAACGACCACCCGCTTGACGCCCGCGACCAAGTCCATCGCGCCGCCCATTCCCTTCACCATTTTTCCGGGTATCATCCAGTTGGCAAGGTCGCCGCTTTCTGAAACCTGCATGGCGCCGAGGATGGAGAGGTCGATATGGCCCCCCCGGATCATCGCAAAGCTGTCTGCCGAGGAGAAATAACTCGTCTTCGGTAGCTGGGTGATCGTCTGTTTGCCGGCATTGATGAGGTCGGCATCTTCTTCTCCCTCAAACGGGAATGCTCCCATTCCGAGCATGCCGTTTTCGCTCTGCAGGGTGACTTCCATGGTCTCGGGAATGTAATTGGCAACAAGTGTCGGGATGCCGATACCCAGGTTGACATAGGAACCGTCCTGCAGTTCGCGCGCAGCCCGGGCTGCCATTTGTTCGCGTGTCCAAGCCATATCAGGCTACCTCTCCCGTCGTTCTCGTCCTGACCGTGCGTTGCTCGATCCGCTTTTCATGATCGGGGACGTGCACGATCTTCTTCACAAAAATTCCAGGTGTGTGGACCATGTCCGGATCGATATCACCGACAGGCACAAGATGCTCGACCTCGGCCACCGTCAGGCGTGCTGCGGTCGCCATCATCGGATTGAAGTTGCGCGCAGTCTTGCGATAGACAAGGTTGCCTTCCGTATCGCCCTTAAAGGCGTGAACGAGAGCGATATCGGCAAACAGGCCTGTCTCCATGACGTAGTCATCGTCTCCGAAGCGACGGACTTCCTTGCCTTCGGCAATGATCGTCCCGACACCGGTTTTGGTGTAAAATGCGGGAATGCCTGCACCGCCAGCCCGGATGCGCTCGGCCAGCGTGCCCTGCGGATTGAATTCGATTTCGATGCTTCCCGACAGATATTGGGCCGCGAAAAGCTTGTTTTCGCCCACATAGGACGAAATCATTTTTCGGATCTGCCGGGTTTCCAGCAACACGCCCAGGCCATAGCCGTCGACGCCTGCATTGTTCGAAATCACAGTCAGATCCTTTGCGCCCGACAGCCGAACGGCTTCGATCAGGCTTGTCGGAATTCCACACAGGCCGAAACCGCCGGACATAATGGTCATGCCATCGGTAAGTTGACCCGCCAGCGCCTCCGCCGCGGTTGAAGTCACTTTTCTCATTCTATCCTCCATCATCTCGTCTCCAAGCGTGGCAGAGGCGAGCCTGGCTGAGAGGTTAATCCTTGAAATGCAGGGTGGATTAGCCGTATTTATACGGCATTTGGTCGTGAGGTTTGGATGAGGGATAAACCTGTTGCTCCGCAGTTTTTACTGACGGACATACCTGTGCCGATGGTCTATGCCACGCATCGCATTATTCGGGATTGTAACGAGGAATTCGCCAGCCTGTTCGGCTATTCACGCTGCGAACTGATCGACGAGAGCTTTGCGCGTCTTTATCCCAAACACGCGGATTTTGTCAGGGTGGGGCGAATGTGGAAGGCCCATCTATCGGGTGGCAACGTCTATGATGACGAGCGCATCATGACGGCAAGCAATGGCCAACGCTTCTGGTGTCGCGTTCACGGCCGCTCGCGCCATCCGTCCGACCCGTTTGCACAGGCGCTCTATTGTTTTCAACCAATCGCGCGTCCTGTGGCAAAGGAGCGGCTAAGCCTGACGGACCGCCAGAGTCAGATCATCGCGCTCGTTGCCCAAGGCAAGACGAACAAGATCATCGCTGACGAACTCGGTCTCTCGGCCAGAACTGTCGAGTCGCATCGCGCCCGTCTGATGAAAGCCACCGGACTGAGAAACGGCGCCGAACTGGTGGCCCGGTTTGCGCGTGGCTGAGCAGGAAGGCGGCTTCGCAGGTTTCAGTGAGAAAGACGCCCGACTGATCAAGCAGCGCTCGGATATCGCTGACCATGTCTGGTTCTCATCGACTGCCTGCAGCGTGCCAGAGAAACCCTTGGAGGTGCCCGGCCGGCGCTTGGCTCGGAGCGGCCCGTTCGGCGTCGGACACTCTTCGTGCCGACGTCACTCAGGCGCGTCGCCCGTGGGATCGGCGTGGCATGGATGACATGCCGCGCCCTTGGTTTGCGATGCAAAAGCGTCAGTCGGGACGTCTCAGAGCATGGCGATCGCGCGGCACCAGCCGGCCGAGCCGCCCTTGATCTTGACGGGCAGGCAGGAAACGGTGAAGCCGTGAGCCGGCAGCTCGTCCAGACGTGTCAGCTTCTCCATATGCATGAAGATCCCTTCGCGTCCCGCCTTGTGGCCTTCCCAGATCAGCGCAGCATCGCCGGTTTCTGCGAAGCGCTTCGCAGTGACCGGGAACGGTGCGTCCCAGGACCATGCGTCGGTCCCGGCGATGTGTACGCCCTGCGCCATCAACCAATGGGTCGCGGCACGGCCAATGCCACAACCACGACCGAGATAGTCCGGTCGGCCATAGGCAGCACCGGCTGCAGTGTTGATGAGGACGATATCAAATGGCTGCAAAATGTGCCCCGTCGCCTTCACCGCAGCCTTGATGTCCGCCTCGGTTGCGACATGACCATCCGGAAGATCGCGAAGGTCGAGCTTCACGCCCGGACGGATGCACCAGTCCAGCGGGACTTCATCGATGGTCCAGGCCCGTTCCCCATTGTTCATGGTGGATGCAAAGTGCCATGGGGCATCGAGATGCGTACCGGCGTGGGCTGTGAGCGCCAATTGCTCGACAGCCCAGCCTTCGCCACCTGGGACATCGGCGATATCAAGTCCGGGGAAAAAACGCAGGACTTCTTGCGAGCCTTCGGCATGATTGGTGTAGCTGATCTTCGGACCCAGACCGGGCGGATCGGCGGGGACATCATTCTCGATGGCAACCGATAGATCGATGATCTTCATATCTCATTCTCCTGAAAGTGCGGCTGCCGCCAGCTGTTCGAGAGTAGCATCCGCCCGAAAACCGAGGGCCTGGGCTGCCCCGGCATCAAGCGGCGGCATCGCGCCGAAGATGCGTTGCAGCTTCTCGTCATCGCCCCAACCAATGCGCGCCGGCTTTCCGACTGTCCGGGCAATGGCCTCTGACACGGCCTCAACGCTTGCATGGAGAACGGGAGGCTGGACGACCGTCGGAATGGGGCCTTGCATCTGTGCGGCGTGCAGCAGTGCAGTCGTTGCAGCCCGCCGCGACATCCACCAGCATGTGCTGGTCGAGGGCACGGGGCAGTCATAGGCATCTCCGGCTGCAATGCGATGGAAAATCTGGCTCATGAAAGCCGATCCGTGTCCGCTCTCGCTTGGCGGTCTTGCAACGATGCCCGGAAAGCGCAAGCTCATGGCAGAAAGCGCACCTCGCCGTGTCATGTCCGAAAGCAGGATTTCCATCATCAACTTGTGGGCGCCGTAGGTCAGGAGCGGCGCCGGGCGTGTCTCAGTCGTGACGACGCCATTACCCAGATCGCCATAGACCGCAATGGACGACGCAAAAATGAAGCGGGCACCTGGACACTGCGCTGCTACGCCACGCGCCAGTGCAACGGGGGCCAGAAGGTTGGCGCTGTGGCCCAAATCCTGCTCAGTCTCGGCCAGACTTCCTGGGACGCTTGCCAGGTGAAAGACGAGATCGAAACCCGGCGCCAGGAGGTCGGCAACGAAGTCCAGGTCGCAGAGGTCGCCGGCTATCGTCTCCGAGCCAACCGGCCCCGAACCGGAAAAGCTGCGATCTGTCAGAACCAGCCGCCGAGCCTGCGAAAATGATGTCGTCAGTTGGGCGAGCAGGCCTCGCCCGAGAAATCCATCGGCTCCCGTAACCAGAATACGCATCAGACCTGAACCACGCGCTGATCGATCACACCAAGGGGAACGGATCCATCCGGCAGACGTGCCTCCATCCTCACCCGATCACCCCAGGTCAGGAAGGGGGTGCGTGCCGCGCCTTCGTCCAAGAGTTCGATCGTGCGAATTTCGGAAATGCAGGACGATCCGGCGGCCCGATCGGCATTCGACACTGTGCCGGAGCCGATCACCGTACCGGCAGACAAGCGCCTTGTGCGTGCGCAATATGCGATCAGCTCACCAAACGAGAAATGCATCTCGCTGCCGTCTGCGCGGCCGACTTCGCGATCATTGATCGAGACATGCAGAGGAAGCCCGACGCGACCATTGGCCCAGTGGGAGCCGAGTTCGTCGGGTGTGACGGCCACGGGAGCGAAAGCCGTCGAGGGTTTCGCCTGCACAAATCCGAATCCTGCCCGCATTTCACGTGGTCCGAAGGCACGCAGGGACCAGTCGTTGATCTGCACGATGAGGCGCACATGGTGTGCAGCGGTCTCTGCCGGCGTCCCCATGGGCACGTCAGACAGCACCACACCAAACTCTCCTTCCATATCGATCAGCATTGCCTCGTCCGGAAATTCGACATCGGCGAGTGGACCCCGAAAGTCATCGCTGGCCCCCTGATAGATTAGCGGGATCTGTTCGAAATCCGGATTGATTGGATTGTTGAACGCCTTGTCCATCAACCGTCCATGATTGAGGAAAGCCGAAGCATCGAGCCATTGCGGCGCGCGCGGAAGGGGAGCGAGGCAACGTTGTGGCTCAAAGCGGGTCGCAAATGACTCTTCGCCTGCATTCAGTCGCTGATAGAGAGCTGCGAGCCTTGGGGATAGGATATCCCATTGCTCGATTGCCGAGAGCAATGATGTCGCGATGCCCGTTGCAGGCACGGCTGATGTCAGGTCGCGGGAGACGACCCAGAGCTGCCCGTCGCGGCTGCCGTCATGATAGGTTGCAAATTTCATTTTGACCTCATACCAACCGTTGCCGGCCTTATGTTTTCTTGTTCGTCCTCACCGTCCGGAAAGGCTTGTTGCGATCTCCGGATCGTACGTCCCGGAGACGAGCACGAAGAGCATACGGCACATCTTGCCGGACCGGTTTGCCCAGGCATGGTTTGTCCCACGCTGGATGACCACGGAACCGGGCTTCAGGCAGACCTCGCCATCATCCACGACAAGGGTCATTTCGCCTTCGATGACAATGCCGTAGTCGATCGATTCCGTCCGGTGCATCAGAGGATGCGGGGAGTTTAGTTTGACCGTCGACGCGGCCTTGTCGCCGATCTGTTCGAAGGCTGCATCCATGCTTCCGGCGCCAGTTTTCAGGAAATCCTCTGTGTCCGGGGGAATGTCGACAAAGCGTATCCTTGTGCCACCGATAGGAGGAGGCAGCATCAATGGACCGAGCGTCGGATCGTCACCGTTTCCCACCCTCGCGGGGCTTTCGGCGGTTGACCAGACTTCATGGAAGACGGTTCCGGGTATCGCCGTCACTTCCACGACCTTGGGAAGCGGTCCGACCTCGCTGAGTATGGAGCAGCCGTCTTGGGCATGTCCTGTGACGATACGGGTGATGTTGGAAAAATTTGTCATGCGTTTTTTGCCTTGGTGAAGAAGCCTATGGAAATCACGCCCACGACGATGGCGGCGATGCCAAGCGCCGAATAACCGAAGTTCTGTCCAAGCGCTCCGCCGACAATCGGCCCAAAGGCTGCGCCGACCATCAACATTGCCGGCGTGGCGGCGACGGCACGGCCAGTCGGATCGAGTTTGGCCAATCGCCCGAACGCGAAGTTGTGGGTGAAAATCTGGATGGAAACGAAGACTGCGGCCGCCGGCGCCCAGACAGTGAAAGCTGTGGCCGAAGTGACGATGATAGCGAGAATGACCTGTACGGCGGGTCCGATTTGCGTGACCAGAGTTGCAGAAATACGAGCCTGAAGGAAGGCAGCGGATGGCGACGGCAAAATGAAATTGACGAAACCCAGTGCGATCAGAACCGCAAGCACGTTATCTGCGGAGAAGCCGCGGGACTTGCCTATGACCTCGACGAAGGAAAAGACCATCGCCTGATTGAAGGTCATGAGACTGATGCCAAATATGGTGAACCATGTTGCCCGGTTGAAAGGCTGTCTCTGGTAGTTGAGATTTCTGTCCGGATTGCAAAACAACAAGGCCGAGCTGACGGCAGCGACCGTCATGATCCCGCTAAAGACCTGGAAAAGGACTGGGCCGCCAAAGGAAACCAACAATTGTGGAATGACAGCCAGGAGAACGATGGCCAGCAGGCCTAGTGCAATGCCGGCCATGGCAAAAAGCCGATGGGGATTTGCGCTGAGGCCCATCGTGCCATGAACCATTGAAAGCGCGACGCCAATCGAAAGGCCCGCGACGAAATGCAGGACGGCGAGCGGAATGAAACCGCTTTGTGTCGAAGCCAGCAAGAACGCCACGGCAGCGACTCCAAAGCCGAGAGCCGCTGACAGCCTCTGGTTCATGTCGTTGAAGCGCGGAGCAACAATGGCGCTGGCTGCGACCGCTCCAATCAGGAAGAGGGTTGCCAGCGCGCCTGCCTGCTGCGGACTGAAGCCGAAACGCTCGACCAGTGCGCCCACCCAAACCGGCAATGCTATCAAATCGAGCATCCCCGAGAAGTGGCCGATGACAAGGGCTGCCACCCCGGCCGCTCCGAATTTCTGTCCCGACATGCATGTTCCTCCTGTGTTTTTTTAACCGCGGAGTCCGGTGTGCGATCTCCCAAACCACATCACCACCGCGCCCTGTCTCAAATGGCTTCAGCCAGTGTTTTCATGGATGCCTGCATGATCGAGGCATGTTCTTGACGACTGCCACCATGGATCTCGATATCGGCCAATTTGCCGGAATTCTCGACCACCATCCGGCAGCGCTCCCAGCGTCTGGCTTCAAATGCGGCAAGTGCTGAGTCGACGTGATCGTTGGCCCCCATCTCGTCTGCCAGGACCATGGCATCCTCGATGCCGATGCAGGCACCGGCAGCCAGATGCGGCGTCGTCGCATGGACGGCATCGCCGATCAGGACCACGCGGCCTTTGAACCACGGCCGTTGCAGCAGCATCTGCTCGAGCGGGCGATAGATGATGTGGTTTTCGGCCGAGAGTTCGGAAGCAATCTTGCGGATGATGGGTGAGGAAAACCGCTCCAGCAATCCGCGCAGGCTCTCGACGAGCACCTCCGGCGCGACGAAATCGTTCGTTGGACGATCTTCCGTCAGGAATAAATAGGCCTGGTCCTTGTTCACCCCGTTCATGCCGACTTTCAGCTTCGGCCCCATCCACATGGCGACGGTGTCGATGCCTTTGGGCCGGGGCAGCACGGCACGCCAGACCGATTGGCCTATGAAACGAGGCTTGGGAGCTTCGGGAAAGACGCTGGCTCGGACGGAGGAATACAGTCCATCTGCTCCGACAACCAGATCATACGTGTCCGAACAGCCGTCGCTGAAGGTCACCTGGACGCCCGTCTGATGCTGAACGATCTGGGTGAATGTTACACCCAGCCGCACCTTTGTCGGCGACGCCCGCACAGCTTCCGACAGGATCTTGGCAAGCGCTGGGCGCATGATGCCGCCGCCGCCGGGAATGCCGGGACCGGCAACGCGAGGCGTGGGCAGCGTCACAAGCACGGAATCGTCAGGTCCCCGCATCTCAACGCCGTCGCTGACGAACCCCTCTTCGAGAAATCGCCCGATGAGGCCGAGTTGTTCCAACACGCGCAGGGTCGAGCCATGCAGGCTGATCCCGGCACCATAGGATCGCCAGTTCGCATCGATCTCGACGAGATCCACCTCGAAGCCCTGGCGCGACATCTGCAACGCTGCGGTCATGCCCGCAAAGCCGCCGCCGACGATTAGCACCTTCTTGATGCCAGAATTCATGGTTTTTCCTCCTCTGCAGGTGATGCGATGAAAATCTCCCCTCCATCGCTCACGGTAAATTCGACAGGTGTTAGTCTTTGTCCAAGGCACGGGCCCAGGACGCATTCACCCGTTTCGATGTCGAAAAGGGCGCCATGCGAGTGGCAGGCAAGATGACTTTTATCACCATTGAAATAAGCATCGGCCTTCCAGGACATTGGCGTGCCGGTGGAATAGTGCGGGCAGGCGTCGAGCCAGGCATGTAAAACGCCGTTGCGCTTGATCAGGATGATCTTGCGCTTCAACCCTCCCACGGGCCCGACGCCCTTGGCATCTCCCTCCTTCACCTCATCGATATGGCAAAGAAGGGTGTTTTGCGGACGAGGCGTTTCTGGGTTCCAGTGCCTAGACATGAGGGTTCTCGGTCCTGCTCAGCCTTTGGCACCTGGGGGTGGGCCGCCGGAAGGAGCCCACTTCTCGCGCATCTCGAACAACACAATCTGGGAGGATTCGGCACCCATCGGGGTTTCCCGGGCCACCCACGTGTCGTCGTGCTTGTCCATGTCGGCGTCGTATTCGAAGTGACAGCCGAGCGGGCTGTTGAAGTACCAGAACCAGTTCGACCCGAATTTGTGACGGCCCGGGCCCCAGAAGCTCTGATAGCCCTTCTTGACGAAACGGGTCCCTGCGACCATCAACTCGGTTGGGCCGCCCATGTGGAAGGCAAGATGCTCGCATCCTTTCATGTAGTCGGGTGTCCGGATGAAGAAGAGCGTGTGATGGTCGTCGTTTGCTTTCGGGCGCAGGAACGGACCGGCTCCCGACAGAATGTCCGTGATGACGAAGCCGAGGCGGTCGCAGTAGAAGCCTGTTGCAATGTCAATGTCTGGAACAAACAGCACGACATGGCTCAGCGAACGCGGCAGCGCCGGCATTTCTTCCCACACGCCAATTTCGTTCGGTTTACGCTGCGCTGGTGCTCCCGGAGCATTGATCTTTTCCGCCGGCATGCTCAGTTCGCGGCGGATTGTCACCTGGAACTTCAACTCGAAGCCGTGATCATCCTTCACTTCGATTGAGCCATCGGACAGGCGCGTTACCCGGCGGTCGCTGGACAACTCCGCTTCGATGGCATCCAGGTCCTCTGCGGCGCGAACGCCGTAAACCTGCTGGCGCAACATATTGGAGGTCGGAAGCGGAGGCGGCAGCGACGGATCCGCTTTGTGGCGAATGAGAATGCCCGTGCCGTCAAGCGTTTCAAAGAGACCGCCTTTGTCCGTCACGTCGACCGGCTTGAGGCCGAAGGCGGTAAGATATTCACTGCAGGCTGCGATGTCGTCGACGCCGAAGACGAGATAATCGGGACCGATGATGTTCATGGGCAATCCTTTCTTGGGTCGGTTTCGCTCATCCGGCGTGGAGAACAAACTCGCGGGCGATGGTCAGGGTGAAGCTGGCGTGCTCGGCCGGCAGGCGTGCGTGGATCGCGTCGCGACACGCCTTTGCGAATGCGATGCCCTCGGCTTCGCCCGGCCACCAGAATTCGTCGATCGCCTCGACCGGTGCAGGGACAACGGGTGTATTGCGACACTGCCCGAGGACACCTTCAAGCGCGGGGCCGAGCGCCTCTGCCAAGGCGGTCCAGGTGGGTTTGGTCCCGTTCCAGGACAAGAACACCTTGATGAAAGGACCGGATGAAGCCGGAGCCGCGATGATCTCTTCGGCGACCGGCAGGCCAATCACGGTGGCCGTATCGACCATTTGCGATTCGTCGGGCTGCAGGCGTTCCAGATAAAAATGCGTCTCTCGTGAGGCTTTCAGCGATGTCAGGTCCGGAAACCAGACTTCGGTTACGAAGTCAAAGCCGAGGGCGAAGGCTTTGACCTGTCCCTCGCCGCCCGCATAGATGCCGTCAAATGCGTGGTTCTGCACATAACGACGCGGCGCGTTGTCGGGGTCAGCGGCTATATAGTCGAGCACGAGCCGGCCGTGGACATCTTGCATGTGGGCACGGTGTTCAGCCAGTGTCTGGCCTGGCCGCCTGCGGCCGAGCATCATCAGCTTGATTGTCATGCGACCATCCCCGCGCTGGTATTTCCACCCAGCACCTCTGCTACCCAATCGGCGATATAGGCGCCGGCATTGGCGGAATTGTCGAAACTGGAATGCTGGACGCCGCCTGTGCGGGCATCAAATATCTTCAGTTCGCGCTTCGGACTGTTGACCAACTGGTCATAGGTTGCTTGCGCCCAGTGCAGTGGGATCTGGCTGTCCTTCTCGCCATGGGTCACGAGGAAGGGAACACGGATGCGGTCGAGGATGCCGTCCAGATGAACCTTCTCGGCAATGTCCATGAATTCATCCATGTCCTTGGCACCCCACACCCACATGACATGGCTCCAGTAGTGGGGAACAGGCAGATTGCCTTCGCGGGCGAGACGCTTCTTCTGGACGTCACGCCAATCGTGGTTGGCTCCCCAGACAACGCCGCAGGCGAAGCGAGGCTCGAAGGCAACGGCGCGCGGGCAGTAGTAGCCGCCAAGGGACACACCCTCCATGCCGATCCGCGAAGGGTCGATCTCTGATTGAGCCTCCAGCCAATCGACCACGCGACTTGCCCAATGTTCGCTGTCAAAGCGCGCTGTCAGTCCCTGCAGGCGAAGCGCTTCGCCCGTACCGGGCTGGTCGACCAGCAGCGATGCGACGCCGCGCTTGGCAAGCCAGGCCGGGAGACCAACGAGAAATTTCATTTCCTTGGTG
Source organism: Rhizobiaceae bacterium (assembly GCA_027483885.1). Taxonomy (GTDB): domain Bacteria; phylum Pseudomonadota; class Alphaproteobacteria; order Rhizobiales; family Rhizobiaceae; genus Neorhizobium. The sequence goes on along the minus strand of JAIXTO010000005.1, from coordinate 3,917 downwards.
CTGTCGAGACCATTGACCTGGACGAGCAGCGGTGCGGGCCCGACAACGCCTTCCGCCGGAACATAAAGCGCAGAAAGATGCGTTCCCTCATAGGGGATCTCGACGCGACGGCAGGAGGAGCCAGTGAGGGACAGTCCCTCTTCAAAGGTGGCGAGAAAACGCCGGTAGAGAGCGACACGACCTTCCGAGCCATGGGCCAGCAAGCGCTCGGCTGTCAGCATGTAATTGGCGGCACGGATCAGCTTGTCACCCGCAGAGATCCGCCGGTCCTTGTCCTTGTCCTCGTCGGCAAGAGATATCAGCTTGTCCGCCATCCGGATCCAGGTCTCACGGAAGGCTTGTGTGCCGGCCGCATCCGGCGCATTGGCTGCCTCCTGCAAAGGGGCACACATTTCCTCGATTTCCCCCATCCGGGCCCCCATCTCGATCGACAGATCGACGGACAGGTTCCAGACATAGTTGGTCGGAAAGTACTTAAACATTTGAGCTCCTCGTCGCCGCCTCCAGCGATCTCCACAAGGGCAGGCTCGTCACGGCGCAGCTTTTGGCACGCGGTGACATCTCCTCCCCAGCAAAGATTTAACGACAATCAAACTGTTTACAAAATTGCTTCGATGAATGATTTGTATTCACGCCATCAATATCTGGGAGGAATTTGCGATGCGCTTCAAGAATCTCGATCTCAATCTGCTCGTCGCACTCGACACCTTGATCCGGGTCCGCAATGTCAGCCGGGCGGCGGAGGAAATGTTCATCACACAGTCGGCGATGAGCAACGCGCTGGGGCGGCTGAGGGAGTATTTCAACGATCCCCTTCTGATCCAGGTCGGGCGATCGATGGAGTTGTCACCGCTCGCAGCATCGGTGGAGCTGCCGTTGCGCGATATCATCGTGCGTATCGAGGCCGCGGTCGTGTCGACGCCGTCGTTTGCTCCCGAGGATGCGTCCCGCAGTTTCAGTTTCATCGTGTCGGACTACACGGTTATGACCATCATGTCCGACTTTTTGCAAAGGCTGGCAATCCGGGCACCTGGCATCCATATCCACCTCAAACCCCAGCAAAATCACCCGCATCTTCTTCTGGAGCGTGGTGAGGCAGACTTTCTGATCGCGCCGACCATATTCTGTTCCACCAGTCACCCGACCGAGATGCTGCTGGAGGATCAGATCTGTTGTATCGTCGACGCACAGGGACCCTTCGGCGAGGGTGAGATCTCGCAGGCGGATTTTCTGGCGGCAGGACATATCGTCATGCAGCCGCCCAATGGCGGGGAGAGCTTTGCACAGCGCGCCTTCGATCAGGCCGGCATCAAGATCCGGGTTGAGGCCACGACCTATTTCTTTTCGTCGTTGCCGTTGCTTGTTCGCGGAAGTCGACGGATTGCGCTGGTTCAGCGAAGTCTGGCGGATGTCTTGTTGAACGTCGGCGGTATACGGGTGGTCGAGCCGCCCTTTGCCTTGCCGACATTGCACCAATCGCTTCAGTGGCACAGTTATCGAACACGTGACCCAGCTTTGACTTGGATCCGCGAGCAGCTCCTCGAGTCGGTTCGACTTGCGCGCGCAGGTCAACCGAACGAAACCATACTTCAGAGCGTCTGATCAATATTATAGGCCTGCGTATTCATTCAACGAATACGTCCTATTGCGAATGACCATTTTACATTCGTCAAGTGCAGCCATAATTCCTGCTTTAGGCGACCTCCAGTTCCTTTGAATGGGACTTGAGGCGCTCGGGGCGAGGTGGACGCCAAGGGGGCAGGCTGCAGACAATTTGGACGACCAAACTCGCATCACGCGGGAACGATGTCGTGCGCCGGTTTGTATCCGCTTAGCTGCTCGCGCCGAGACCATCGTCGTTGTTCATGTGAGGAGGGATGAATAATGAAATTGAACAGATTTTGGCTCGCTGCAGTGATCTCTGCAACGGCGCTTTCCGCGCAGGCCGCCGAGAACGGAATAACGCAGTATTCGCCGGGTTCGGCGCAGTTTTTTGCCGGTGGAATGCCGCCATTTCCCGGCTTCTATTTCGTGTCGCAGACCAGCTACTTTAGCGCCGACCGGACAAACGATTCGAACGGTGACAGGACCCCGGTCGACATCAAGGTGAAGGCGTTGGCGGAGACCCTGCGCTTTCTCTATATCAGCGACATCGACGTCGCTGGTGCCGACGTTTGGGCACAGCTCGTCGTGCCTGTCGTCCATCTCGACATGTCCTTGCCGTTTGGGAACGACAAATCCACTGCGCTGGCCGATATCACTGTGTCCGGTGGTCTTGCCTGGCATCCGGATCGCTACAACACGTTTGTCGCGGGCATCGACATTGCGGCGCCGACCGGCGGTTACGATGTCTCGGACCTCGCCAATGTCGGGACCAATCACTGGTCGTTTCAACCCACTCTCGCCTACCATTACAGCGATCCTGAGGGCCTCGAGTTCGCCGGCGCCGCCCGTTTGATCATCAACACCGAGAACCAGGATACAGACTACACCTCCGGCAACGAACTGGTCATCGACTACGCCGTCGGCTGGAATTTCGACAAGCTGCGCGTGGGTGCCGTCGGCTACTATTTGCAGCAGTTCACCGATGACAGCGGACCCACGGCCCCTTCCGATGGAAAGCGCGGCAAAGGCTTCGCAATCGGTCCGTCGCTGACATACAGCTTCAATCCCGGCATGCAGCTCAGTGCCTCCTGGCAGCATGACGTGGTGGCCGAAAACCGGCTGCAGGGCGATACCGTCTGGGTCAATTTCGCCACGAAGTTCTGAGCAGACATGCTTGCCCTTGAGGGCATCATTATCGCAAAAGTCCGTCTGGTGTCATCGCCTGGCACCAGACGGATCGCAGCGCTTTTCGGACAAGTGGGCGCTGCCCGGTGATCATAATGAAATTGGCCAGAACCGCTTCCATGATGACCATCATCAGTGTCGCACGCGATCCCGAGGCAGATTTGGGGCGACCCAGCACAGATTGGGTTCAAGTGCGCGGGCGTTGTATGCCGTATTTTCCATATCGAAGTTCTCGGACGCCCAGGAGTCGTTCATTTTGAAGCAGGGCGACGACGGCGTGCTGGTGGCGGAGATTTGCAGGAAGGCATCAGCCAGGCAACCTATTTCAATTGGCGCCAGAAGTATGCGGGTCTGCTGCCCGATGAGGTGCGCCGATTGCAGGCTCTGGAAGATGAGAATTCCAGGCTGAAGAAGATCGTCGCCGATCTTACACTCGACCGAGAGATGCTACCAGGCACGTCATCCTCCGAAAGCTCTGAAGACTGTCCGGCAGAGCAAGCTGATCGACGGGATGCTGGTGGATTGGGGCATATCGATCAGACGGGCCTGCACGGTCCTGAGGTTCGATACATAGACCTACCACTACAAATCCCGCCGCACCGGACAGGCCCCACTCGAACGACGTATCAAGGAGATTGCGAGACACGCGTGCAGTATGGTGACCTGCGTGTCCATGTTCACTTGCGCCGCAATGGCTGGAAGATCAATATGAGTGAAGCCGGAGAAACAAACGATCCAGTGAATCGTTTGTCCGGCGGAATCAAGGCCTCTGCATATTCTGCGAGCATATATACGATGCGCAGGTCGCTTCTACGCGCCGTCTGCCATTGCGTTATACCGATAGGGGCGATAGCTGGCTGTCGGCGTGACATTGTGGTGATAGGCCGCAAGATGGGGCAGGAGGGCGTTCATCGCATCCCAGGTTTGCTTTTCATCTTGCGTTTCGTGCTGTTCCAGCCGTTCGCCGATTTCCGCAAGAACTGCTTCCCTGTCGATCGTCACAACCTTTCCGTCATCAACGACCAGCCGGCCGCCGATGAACACCTGCGTGATCGCATGGCGTCCACCGCGATGCAGAACGCTCTCCGCCACCGGCGTCCGGGGGGTCACACGCGGTCGTCCAATTT
>JAIXTO010000157.1 GCA_027483885.1 Rhizobiaceae bacterium | reverse complement strand
TCGATCAGCGCCAGAAGCGGGCTGCCGAAGGGAATGAAGGTGGAAATCTTGTTGCGGGCCAGATGCGAGGCGCTGGCACCGAAAAAGGCTTCTGCCTCCCAGTTGGCAAAGGCGATGCGCCCGGTGTCATCCACCAGGATGACCGGGTTCTGCACCGAATTCAGCACCGCCATGGCCAGCGGGTTGTTGCCGCTGCCATCGTGCGAGATCGCGCTCATGCTGCCTCCCTGCTGGCGTTGCCGGCCCCTGTGGCAATCGCGTCCCAGAGGACGCGCGCGACCACATCGGCATTTTTCTCCGTCATCAGTGCTGCCTTTCGTTCCGCCGCAAAATGCGGCGCACAACGGTCGAGATACCAGCCCACTTGTTTGCGGGCATGGCGAAGACCGGCTTCGCGTCCATAAAATTCCAGCATCATCTCATAGTGTTCGCAGGCGACATCCGCCATCTCGCGTGCCGACGGCAGAGCGTGGCCGGCAAGGACGCCGGGATGCCAGGGACGCCCCTGCGCGCCGCGACCGAGCATCACTGCATCGGCACCGGAGCGGCGCAGGATTTCGTGGGCATCGTCCACCGTCTCCACATCACCATTGGCAATGAGCGGAATGGCAATGACCTCACGCACGCGGGCAATCGCATCCCAATCGGCACGGCCTTCGTAAAACTGCATGCGAGTGCGGCCATGCACGGTAATCATCTGCACGCCGGCCTGTTCTGTACGGGCGGCAATCTCTGGCGCATTCAGCGAGGTCTCGTCCCAGCCGAGACGCATCTTCACGGTGACGGGAATGGAGACGGCGCCCACCACCGCCTCGATCAGCGAAAGCGCATGATCGGGATCGCGCATCAGCGCCGAGCCGGAATACCCGCCCGTGACCTTCTTGGCCGGACAGCCCATGTTGATATCGACGATATCGGCGCCATTGGCTTCCACGATGCGGGCGGCCTCGGCCATCCAGTGGGCCTCGCGGCCGGCCAGCTGCACCATGTGCGGGCGAATGCCGGTGCCCTTCAGGCGTTCCCATGATTCGCCGCGATTGGCGGCCAGTTCGCGGCTTGCCACCATTTCCGTCACCACAAGCCCTGCCCCATAACGCCAGGCCAGCTGGCGGAAGGGCAAATCCGTCACGCCCGACATCGGCGCCAGCACAACCCGATTGCGGATCGCGACAGGCCCAATCGAAAAAGGACGAGCGAGGGATGGAGGATTCAAGTGATGATCTTTCGGGCACATAAAGTTTCTGCACTATTTTTATTCACAGATTGAGCGTTTGCCAAGAGCAATTCCCAAACTGCGTTATTTCTGGGCGACGTGCTGGAAATGGGCGTTTTGAGTCTATAGTTCTCCAGTGTCAACTCACCCAGGCCTTCAATCCCGTCAATCCCACCAGTTAGCGAGCCCGGCAGGCAGTTTCATGACAATTGGCATCGTTATCGTGGCAGCGGGACGCGGAGAGCGGGCCGGTTCGCCCCAGGAAGGCCCCAAGCAGTATCGCCGCATCGGTGGTGAGGCGGTGATCCACCATGCGCTGACGCAGTTCCTCACCTGGCCCCGGTCCGGTCCGATCGTGGTCGTGATCCATCCGGATGACGAGGCACTTTTGTCCGACGCCGTGCGTGGCCTTGCCGGCGCGCAGTCGATGATCACCACATTTGGCGGTGAAACGCGCCAGAAATCGGTCTTTGCGGGCCTCAGGGCGCTGTCGCAGACGCAAGCCACGCATGTGATGATCCACGATGCCGCACGCCCCTTTGTCGATCACGCGCTGCTCAACCGGATCGCACAAGCGTTTGACGACGGTGAGGAAGCAATCCTGCCCGCCATGGCCGTGACCGACACGCTGAAACGCGCCGGCGCCGATGGTATTGTGCATGAAACCGTGCCGCGCGCCGGGCTTTATGCCGCCCAGACACCACAGAGCTTTTCTCTTCCTGCCATCCGCGCCGCGCATGAAAAGGCAGCAAGCCTCCGGCGCGACGATTTTACCGACGATGCCTCGATTGCCGAATGGGCCGGACTGACGGTCCGGCTGGTCGAGGGGGCCGCCGACAATGTGAAACTGACGATCAAGCGAGACCTTGCCATGGCCGACGAAAAACTTTCCTCCGCGCAGATGCTGCCCGACGTGCGCACCGGCAATGGTTACGACGTGCATCAACTGGTGCCGGGCGACGGCGTGACGCTCTGCGGCGTGTTCATGCCCCATGACCAGAAACTCAGCGGCCATTCGGATGCCGACGTGGCGCTCCATGCGCTGACCGATGCGCTGCTTGCCACCTGCGGTGCCGGCGATATCGGCGATCATTTTCCGCCAAGCGACATGCAGTGGAAGGGAGCGGCCTCGCGGATCTTCCTTGCACACGCGGCCGAGATTGTGCGCCAGCACGGCGGCATCATCACCAATGCCGATATTTCCCTCGTGGCCGAAGCGCCGAAGATTGCGCCGCACCGGGAGGCCATGCGCCGCAATCTCTCCGAAATCCTTGGGATTTCGCTCGACCGCTGTTCGGTGAAGGCGACCACGAACGAAAAGATCGGCTTCATCGGCCGCAAGGAAGGCATTGCCGCCATTGCAACCGCAACCGTCGTTTACGGATTCCTGAAGCCATGAGTGTGTTTGCGGGCGAGATAGAGGTTTTGGCGCAGCAGGTGATCAGCCTTTGCGCGGCGCGCGGCTGGCAGGTGGCGACGGCCGAATCCTGCACCGGCGGGCTGATTGCCGGCGCGCTCACCGAGATCTCCGGTTCGTCCGCCGTCGTTGACCGCGGTTTTGTTACCTATAGCAATGCGGCTAAGCAGGAACTGATCGGTGTCGATGCCGCAACCATTGTGACCTACGGCGCCGTGTCGCGCGAAACGGCACTGCAGATGGTCAAAGGCGCGCTGCACCGCTCGAACGCATCCGTGGCCGTGGCCGTCACCGGCATTGCCGGCCCCGGTGGCGGGTCGGTCGAAAAGCCGGTCGGCCTCGTCCATATCGCGGCGATGACAAAGACCGGAGCCCTCCTCCACCGCGAGATGCGCTACGGCGATCTCGGGCGCGATGGCGTGCGCCTGGCAACCATCAGAACGGCGCTATCTCTGCTGATCGAGCTTGCTCAGGCATAAATCTTGTCGGCGCGTGTCTCGAACGCTTCGGCAAACATGCGAAACGCCCGGTCGAACATCGAGCCCATGACGGCGCCGAGAATGCGGCTCTTGAACTCGTAGTCGATGAAGAAATCGACCACGCACCCTTCAGCCGCCGGCGTGAAATGCCAGCGGTTGTCGAGGTACTTGAACGGTCCTTCGATGTATTTGACATCGATGGTCAGCTCGGCCGGATTAAGCAGGACCTGCGTCGTAAAGGTCTCGCGGATGGCCTTGTAGCCAACGGTCATATCCGCAACCAGAAGCGTCTTGCCGTCACGTTCCTTGCGGGAGCGCACCGTCAGCCCGTCGCAGAGCGGAAGGAATTGCGGGTATTTTTCGATATCCGCAACCAGCGCGAACATGTCTTCTGGGGAATGCCGGACAGGGCGGTGATTTTCAAATTTTGGCATGACACTGAGCTAGTGGTGGAACGATCGGTTGGCAAGAGACAGTTGGTCGCGTGCTGTCTGGAGTTTTTCCAGACAGGCCTAATGCGAATTTAACCTTTATCACCAAGAATTGTGATGGGCGGATCGAACAGCAGGCGGTTCCCTGCTGTCGCGCGATGTGTGCCGCAACAGGTTCACCATCGGATTACGCAGAAAAAAGAGTGTCTTGGGGCCTCGTTTCCTTTTGGGCGACAATGTCCGGCTCATTTCAGCAGGCCGGGCAGCCCGCAAAAGAATGGCCAAGAGATGAAATGGCATGATGATGCAACCAAACAACATGGCAAGAATGACAGACGATTTCACACAGGTCATGCGGCTGCTCGAATCGGCCCGGCAGCTCGCTGAAATGAACAACCTGACGATGCTGGTCTACCTGGTCGAAGTCGCCAAGGCGGAGGCGCGCAGCCACCGCTTCGAGTTGCGCGAGCGCAAGCGCGGCCAGATCGTCACCGACGACTAGGCTTACTCGGCCGCAATCATCAGCTTCTTCTCGCGGGCGGCCCGCAGGCGTGCGAAATCGTCGCCGGCATGGTGCGAGGAGCGGGTCAGCGGGCTCGAGGCCACCATCAGAAAACCCTTCGTATAGGCCACCGTCTCGTAAGACTTGAACTCATCGGGCGTCACGAAGCTCATTACCTTGTGGTGCTTGCGCGTCGGTTGCAGATACTGGCCGATGGTGAGGAAATCGACATCTGCGGTGCGCAGGTCGTCCATCAGCTGCAGCACTTCGTTGCGCTCTTCCCCAAGGCCGACCATGATGCCGGATTTGGTGAACATCGTCGGATCGAGTTCCTTCACCCGCTGTAGCAGGCGAACGGAATGGAAATAGCGCGCGCCGGGGCGGACTGTCAGGTAGTTTCCTGGCACCGTTTCCATGTTGTGGTTGAACACATCGGGCTTGGCCGCGACGACCCGCTCCAGCGCGCCGGGTTTCTTCAAAAAGTCCGGCGTCAGGATCTCGATTGTCGTGAGCGGCGATGCGGCGCGGATCGCCCAGATCACCTTTTCAAAATGCTCGGCGCCACCGTCGGCGAGATCATCGCGGTCGACGGAGGTGATGACGACGTGGGACAGGCCCATCTGCTTGACGGCCTTTGCAACATTTTCCGGCTCGTCCATATCCAGCGCGTTGGGCTTGCCGGTCGATACGTTGCAGAAAGCGCAGGCGCGGGTACAGATCTCACCCATGATCATGAAGGTGGCGTGTTTCTTGTCCCAGCACTCGCCGATATTGGGGCAGCCGGCCTCCTCGCAGACGGTGACCAGCTTGTGCTCCTTCACGATGGAACGCGTTTCGGCATAACCCTTGGACGTCGGCGCCTTGACGCGGATCCACTCCGGCTTGCGCATCACCTCCGTATCGGGACGGTGCGCCTTTTCCGGATGGCGGGCACGCTTGGTCTCGTCTGGAGGCGAGATCCTGTCAAGAATTGTAACCATGACAAATTGCTTTCCTGACCGCTTCGCGCGGTGTTTAGCGTCTCACGAGTTTGGCGACAAATAGCAGAGCGCAGGCGCCAATGAAACCGCTGACCAGACCGCCCCATGCGCCGGGTTCCACCCAGATGCCGGCACGCTCCAGAATGGCAGTGGCAAGGGCTGCACCCACCACACCGATGACGATGTTCATAAACACGCCGAAACGCAGATCCATCAGCATGCCGGCGAGCCAGCCGGCCAGTCCGCCGATGATGATCGTGCCTAAGAAACCCAAACCTTCCATGACCGTTCTCCGTTTACGGACATCCATATGGTCCCTCAGGAACCCAATCACAATGGCAGCTTTTCGCCCGGCGATAGCAGCCCTTGCCCCCATCCCGCTATCGTCACCTTTCCCCACGCTGCGGGGAAAGGGTTGGGGTGAGGGCAAAGCCGAATGCCTTTTTCGTTTAAGCGTTCAGCACCTTGCCATAGGCGTCGAGCACACTTTCCTTCATCATTTCCGACAGCGTCGGATGCGGGAAGATGGTGTGCATCAGTTCTTCTTCGGTCGTCTCCAGGTTCATGGCAATGACAAAGCCCTGGATCAGTTCGGTCACTTCCGCACCAACCATATGCGCGCCGATCAGCTCGCCGGTCTTTTTGTCGAAAATGGTCTTTATCATGCCCTGGTCTTCGCCCAGCGCGATCGCCTTGCCGTTGGCGGCAAACGAATAACGGCCGACGCGGATCTCGCGGCCTTCGGCCTTCGCCTTGGCTTCAGTGAGGCCGACCGAGGCGACCTGCGGGTTGCAATAGGTGCAGCCCGGGATTTTTGCCTTGTCCATGGGATGAACGCCCGGCACGCCGGCGATCTTTTCGACGCAGATGACACCTTCATGCTCGGCCTTGTGGGCAAGCATCGGGGGTCCTGCGACGTCGCCGATGGCATAAAGGCCCGGCACGTTGGTCTTGCCGTAACCGTCGATGACGATGCAGCCGCGATCGGTCTTCACACCCAGCGCTTCCAGGCCAAGGTTTTCGATATTGCCCTGCACGCCGACAGCCGAGATCAGGCGATCCGCGGTGATCGTCTGCACCTTGCCGTCCTTGGTCTCGATATGGGCGGTGATGGAATCGGCGCCCTTCTCGACCTTGGCCACCTTGGCTTCAGTGATGATCTTCAACCCACGCTTTTCCAGCTGTTTGCGGGCGAAGGTGGAGATTTCCACGTCTTCGACCGGCATGATGTTGGCCATCACTTCAACGACGGTCACATCGACGCCCATGGAGCGATAGAAGGAGGCAAACTCGATGCCGATGGCGCCGGAGCCCATGACGACGATGGATTTCGGCATGAAATCGGGCTTCATGGCCTCGAAATAGGTCCAGATCAGCTTGCCATCCGGCTCGATGCCGGGAAGCGCGCGCGGGCGCGCGCCCGTGGCGCCGATGATGTGCTTGGCCGTGTAGGTGCCCTCGCCCAGCACGCCCTTCGGCACGGGGTTCTGCGGCTCTACGACCGGCTTCGTCATCTTGCCGACGACGATCTCGCCGGGCTTGGTGAGTTTTGCCTCGCCCCAGATCACGTCGATCTTGTTCTTTTTCATGAGGAAGCCGACGCCGCCATTGAGGCGGGCGGAAACGCCGCGCGAGCGGGCCACGACATCCTTCACATCGGCCGTCATCGTGCCGTTCAGCGTGAGACCAAAGGACTTTGCATGGTTGGCATGATCGAGGATTTCCGCCGAACGCAGCAGCGCCTTGGTCGGGATGCAGCCCCAGTTGAGGCAGATGCCGCCGAGATGCTCGCGCTCGACGATGGCCGTCTTCAGACCGAGCTGGGCCGCACGAATGGCGGTGACATAACCGCCCGGACCCGAGCCGATGATAATGATGTCGTAGGACTGAGCCATGGCGCTTCCACTCCTTGGATGATCTCGAAATACGGCCAGAGCCGTTTCCTGTTCTTTTATCCGGGAGTGGCGCTGCTTCTGCCGCCTAGACCTCGCTGGTCTCGGGCCTTGGCTCGGCCTGCGTCAACATCCCGTACAGTTCGTCCTTCAATGCCAAACGCTGCTTGCGCAGTTCTGCCATGTGAAGATCATCGCAGGGCTCGATATCCGTTTCGGCCCGGTGGATGCGATGATTGATCTCTTCATAATCCACCGCGACGCGGTGGAAATGACCGTCCGTTTCCCGCAGGTGCCGCATCAGCACCAGGTGTTCCGGAAATTCCTGCGCAAGATGGTGTGGTGTGTTCGACATGATCGTTCCTCCGTTCTGGATGATGCATCATGTTACAACCACAAGCGTCGTTCTCTCCTTGACCCTGATCAAACGTCCGGGCGCCTCAAAGCCCCAGCATCATGCGCACGACCGGTTCAAGCCCCTGCCCGACCGCTCGCGTATTGGCCGCATCCAGATGGATGCCATCGAGCGGTGTGGTTTGCGCAACCGATCCCGCATCGAAGAAACTGCAGCCCATTTCGTCGGCGAGATCCCGGTAGAGGCTGGCAAGCATGGCCGACTCTTCAAGGGCATCGCGAAACATCGCAGCAAACGGCACATTCGCCGTCTCGCAGATCTTTGGCGGGGCCACGAGCAGAATATCCGGCGCGTCGAAATCGCTGCCCCAGACATGGTAATAGATGAGGTTGACCAGCCGCTTCATGCCGCGAACCGCTGCAAAGGCCGAACCTGCCGGCCCCCGCTTCAGATCATTGGTGCCGAGCATGATGATGACGAGATCGAGAGGCGCATGCGTC
>JAIXTO010000123.1 GCA_027483885.1 Rhizobiaceae bacterium | reverse complement strand
TGGCGCTGCCATCCAGGGCGGGTTGGGCTTTGCCGCGTCCGCCAACATCAATCCCGACAGAAGCGCACCGTCGATGTTCGAGCCGGTGCATGGGTCTGCGCCCGACATCGCCCATCTCGGCATTGCCAACCCGATCGCCACCATCTGGTCTGGAGCGATGATGCTCGACCACCTGGGCGAAACCGACGCTGCCGCTGCCATCATGGCGGCCATCGAACGCACCACGGCGCGCGGTATAGGCACCATTCCAGGCAAGGACCGGACAGAAGCGATTACCGCCGCCATTCTCGCGGCACTTTGATCCATTTGGGACAGGACAAAACCATGCAGACCTTGAAAGAACCGGGGCTTTTTCGGCAACACGCCTTGATCGGCGGCCAGTGGACGCCGGCGGCGTCAGGCAACACGATCGACGTGATCGATCCCGCCACCCAATCCGCGATCGGCACCGTGCCGGACATGGGCACGGCCGAGACGCGCGCGGCCATCGACGCAGCCTCTGCCGCCTATGCGCCCTGGAAGAAGAAGACCCATGCCGAACGGGCCGCCTTGCTGGAAGCCTGGCATGCTCTGATGCTTGAGCACATCGACGATCTTGCGCTGATCCTGACGACGGAACAGGGCAAGCCATTGGACGAGGCACGCGGTGAAATCCGCTACGGCGCCTCATTCGTCAAATGGTTCGCCGAGGAAGCCCGGCGCATCGAGGGCCACACCATCCCCTCGCCCACCCCGGACCGGCGAATCGTCGTCCTGAAGGAGCCGGTCGGCGTTTGCGGCATCATCACGCCCTGGAACTTCCCCAATGCGATGATCACCCGCAAGATCGCCCCTGCCCTCGCCGCTGGCTGCACCGTAGTGATCAAGCCTTCCGAGTTCACGCCCTTTTCAGCGCTGGCACTCGGTTGGCTCGCCGAAAAGGCCGGCATACCTGCTGGCGTCATCAATATCGTCACCGGCATGCCCACCGACATCGGCACCGAAATCATGGCGAACGAGATGGTGCGAAAAATCTCGTTTACCGGCTCAACCCGTGTCGGTTCGCTGCTGATGCGCGGTGCAGCCGATAGCGTGAAGCGGCTTTCGCTCGAACTCGGCGGCAATGCGCCCTTCATCGTCTTTGAAGACGCCGACCTCGATCTGGCGGTCGAAGGTGCCATCGTCTCCAAATTCCGCAATGGCGGACAGACCTGCGTCTGCGCCAACCGTATTCTCGTTCAGGCCAGCGTCTATGAGACCTTTGCCGAAAAACTCAGCAGACGCGTCAATGCCATGAAGGTCGGACCCGGCACCGAAGCGGGTGTTTCCATTGGACCGATGATCAACGAAGCCGCCATCGCCAAGATCAACCGCCATGTCGAAGACGCGCTGGCCAAGGGCGCGACGATTGTGACGACCCGCACGGACATGCCGGCCGGCGAACAATATGCCGCGCCCATGGTCCTGACAGGTGCCACATCGGACATGCTGCTTGCCAGTGAGGAGACCTTTGGTCCGGTCGCGCCGCTTTTCCGTTTCGAAACCGAGGAAGAGGCGCTGACAATCGCCAATGGCACGCCCTACGGCCTTGCCGCCTATTTCTACACGGAAAGCCTGAAGCGCGCCTGGCGTGTCGGCGAGGCGCTGGAATTCGGCATGATCGGCCTCAACACCGGCGCCATCTCCACCGAAGTCGCCCCCTTCGGCGGCGTCAAACAGTCAGGCCTCGGCCGTGAAGGTGCCAGGGCCGGCATAGAGGAATATCTGGAAATGAAGTCCTTCCACATCGGCGGGCTCGCCTGAACCTTTTATGAGCTTCACGAAAGCAAAGGGGGAGTTGCCGATGCAACTCCCCCTTTTGCGTGCCAGCCCCAGACCATACTTCGCGTTACTGAAACCGGTCGAGCGCCTTGTAATAGAGCCCCACCAGCGGCAGGAACCAGGGTGTGCCGAAATGGCCGGGAACCGCCGGCCAGTCGAGGCCCTTCAGCGGATTGCGATCCGGCCGTCCGAGCATGGCATCGGCCATGGTCATGCCGAGATGGGTGGACAGCTGTGCGCCATGGCCGGAATAGCCCATCGCAAACCACACCCCATCGTGATAACCCGCCCGCGGAAACCGGTCGCTGGTCATGTCGACCAACCCGCCCCAGCAATAGTCGATCTCGACCTTGGCCAGTTGCGGAAAGAGCCGAACGAGGCTGTCGCGCAGGATCGCGCCGCCCTTGGAATCGGATCGCTGGTCGGACGTGGCGGAGAAACGCGCCCTGCCACCGAAGATCAGCCGGTTGTCCGGCGCAAGGCGCCAGTAATTGCCGATATTCATCGAGTTCACGCAGGTGCGGTTGCCCGGCATGGTGGCTGCGACTTCGGCATCCGTCAGCGGCCGCGTGGCGATGATAAAGCTGCCGACCGGGATGATGCGGCGGCGGAAGTAGCCGAAGCTCGCGCGGGTATAGGCGCCGGTGGCGACCAGAACCTGATCTGCCGTCACAATTCCCCTTGCCGTCTTCAGAACATGCCGGCCGCCCGGCTGGGTATGCTCCGTGACCGCCGCCTTCTCGGCAATGACCGCACCGCTGCGGCTTGCCGCCCCGGCCAGGCCGACAACATAACGGCCCATATGCATCATCGCGCTCTTCTTCGACAACATCGCTCCATGGAAAGGAGAGCCAACCTCATCCTTGAGGTCTGCGGACGAAAGCAGTGCCGTATCGGGGTCCACTTCGGCATGAACAGCCTCGAAATTCTTCGCGATGCTGTCGAAATGCTGCGGCTTGGAGGCAAGCTTCAGCTTACCTGCCCGGCGGAAATTGCAGTCGATACCCTCCTCGGCAATGATGGCCTCCAGCGTATCGATCGAGGCATCCAGCGCCTGGTAGAGCGCAATGGCGCGCTCCTTGCCGATCTCCGCCTTTGCCGCAAGATAGCTGTGCGCCAGGCCATTGTTGAGATGGCCGCCATTACGACCCGACGCGCCGTAACCGACGGTTTCCGCCTCCAGCACGATCACCTTGGTCCCGGCCTTGGCAAGCTGCCGTGCCGCGCCAAGCCCGGTAAAGCCGCCGCCGATCACTGCGACGTCGTAGTGACCCTCGATCGGCCCTTCGACAGCGCCATCGAAGGCGGATGCCGTATCGTGCCAGTAGGAGAGGTATTTCATGGTTGTGCCTTTCCTCAGAGCCCGACGACACCAGGCAGGCCAGAGATGTCAGCGATCTCGACATAGCCGTAGTAGGGATTGGCTGGTTCATGTCCGCGGTTGACCCAGACCTTGTTCTTGATCCCGAGATCATGGGCGGACATCAGGTCGTAGCGGAAGGAAGAGGAGCAATGCAGGATATCGTCAGGACCGCAGCCGAGCATGTCGAACATATATTCAAAAGCCTGGAAACGCGGCTTATAGGCATTTGCCTGCTCGGCCGTATAGACCGCGTGAAAGGGTGCGCCGAGCTTTTCGACATTGGACATGATCTGCGCATTCATCGCATTGGAGAGAATGACCAGCGGGATTTCCTTGGCGACCTTGGCAAGACCCGCCGGCACATCCGCATGCGGCCCCCAGCCTGGTACCCGCTCATAGACGAACCGGGCGTCCTCGTCCCTGAAGGCGACACCATTGCGCTTGCAGGCCCGCTCCAGCGCATTGTGAACCACGTCCGCATAGGGCTTCCAGTCGCCCATAATCTCGTCCAGACGGTAGGCGGCAAAATTCTTGATGAATTCCAGCATCTTCGGCTCATCGAGGCGGTTTCCATACAGGTCACGCGCTGCTTCCGCCATCTGGAAATTGGTGAGGGTGCCGTAGCAATCGAAGGTGATGTATTTCGGGCGGAAGGTTGTCATGCGCGTCGTCCTCGATAGGGCGGGCCTTGGAGCCGGTTTGCTGATGACTAGATCATAGGTCGGCTTCAGGCGACCGCGTCGATCGAATTGCGGGATTTGAAAGCAGAAAGTTCCGTATCTGTCGGCTGGAATGGCATTTGGTTGGGCATGTAGCACCCAATGGTGTTTGAAAATCCCTTTCGAGCAGCGCCCATGCCCGGCTGACAGCATAAGATGCGGCGACCACCTGCTCCTACGGCTGAAGATATCGCCGCCGGTGCGGCCTTCAGACAATCTACCGGCCCGTTGAACGCAACACTTGTGCTCAGGAAATGAAGGTACGACCCCATGCAGATTATCGACATCGCCATTGCGCCCATGGGCGTGGAGCATCTTGAGGATGCCGTCCGGCTATCGCGACAGTCCGGCTGGCCGCATCGGCCGGAAGACTGGCGCCTGGCATTGGCACTGAGCGATGGCTTCGTCGCGATCACCGCTTCAGGCAAAGTGGCCGGCACGATCCTGCTCACGTCCTACGGTCGCGACTGCGCAACGATCAACATGGTGATCGTCGATGAGAGCATGCGCGGCCGCGGCCTTGGGCGGCGGCTCATGGAAGCGGCAATGGCGCTTGCCGGTGACCGGCCGTTGCGCCTTGTCGCCACGGCTGATGGACTGCCGCTTTATGAACGGTTGGGGTTTCGGGAAACCGGCACCATCGTCCAGCATCAGGGCATCGCCGTTGCCATCGCGGCGCCTCAAAACATTCAGGTTGCAAATGCCGCAGACCTTTCGAGCATTCTCGACCTCGACAGGCAGGCCTACGGCGCCGACCGCACCTCGCTCATTCGCAAACTGGCAGATGTCGGCCAATATGCCGTGATCCGCCGCGACAGCCAGATTTCGGCATTTGCCGCCGTTCGCAGCTTCGGTCGGGGCGACGTGATCGGCCCTGTGGTCGCTGCAAATCTCGATGACGCCAAGTCCCTTGTCTCCCATTTCATCAGCAGCCGGACAGGCGCTTTCCTGCGCGTCGATACCGGCATTGAAACCGGCCTTGCCCCCTGGCTTACCGATCTGGGCCTTGCCCCTGTCGGCGGTGGCATTGCCATGGCCCGGCCTGCCATCATTTTACCCGCCACGCCGGCGGTCACCACATTTGCCCTTGCCAATCAAGCACTCGGCTGACCCGGAGATGACAATGTTGAACAATTCCCTCATCGAGCTTGACCGCGCTCACCTCATCCATCCGGTCGCCTCCTACCGGGGACATGAACAGCAAGGTGTGCGTGTTCTGACCTCCGCCAAGGGTGCAACGGTGACCGATGCATCCGGCCATCAGCTCGTCGACGGTTTCGCCGGCCTGTGGTGTGTAAACGCTGGCTACGGTCATGAATCTATCGTCGAGGCGGCAGCGCGCCAGATGCGGGAACTGCCTTATGCGACGGCTTATTTCGGTCTCGGCAGCGAAGCGGCGATCCGCCTTGCTTCAGAACTTGCCGACCATGCTCCGGGCGACCTCAACCATATCTACTTTACCCTTGGCGGTTCAGACGCCATCGACAGCACGATCCGATTCATCCGCTATTACTGGATTGCCAAGCACCAACCCCAACGCGACCAGTTTATTTCCATCGAACAGGGATATCACGGCTCCTCCACGGTCGGCGCGGGATTGACGGCCCTTCCGAATTTTCATGCCGGGTTCGGTATTCCGTTCGATTGGCAGCATAAAATTCCTTCCCCCTATCCCTATCGCAATCCCGTGGGCGAGGATGCACAGACGATTATCGAGGCGTCGCTTGCAGCCCTGCGCGCCAAGGTCGAGGCCATCGGCCCGGACCGGGTCGCAGCGTTTTATGCCGAGCCGATCCAGGGTTCGGGCGGTGTCATCGTTCCCCCGAAAGGCTGGATCAGGGCCATGCGTGACCTCTGCCGCGAACTCGATATTCTTTTTGTCGCCGACGAAGTGATCACCGGTTTTGGCCGTACTGGTCCGCTGTTTGCCTGTTCGGAGGACGAAATCGTTCCCGATTTCATGACGACGGCCAAGGGCCTGACCTCCGGTTATGTGCCAATGGGTGCAGTGTTCATGGCCGACCATGTCTATCAGGTGATTGCCGATGGCGCCGGCGCATCGGCAGTCGGCCACGGCTATACGTATTCGGCGCATCCCGTGAGCGCCGCCGTTGGCCTCGAAGTGCTCCGGCTTTACGAAAACGGCCTGCTGGAAAATGGCGTGAAGGCCGGTGCGCGGCTGATGGCCGGTCTTGAGGCACTGCGCGATCATCCTCTGGTTGGCGACGTGCGCGGCCGGGGCATGCTGGCAGCCATCGAACTGGTTTGCGACAAGAAGACGAAGGCGCCCCTGCCCGTCGAAGCCCAGCCGGCACGCCGCATCTTCGACCGGGCCTGGAACAACGGGCTTATCATCCGTGCTTTCGCCAATGGCGTGCTGGGTTATGCCCCGCCGCTGTGCTGCACCGATGATGATATTGACGCCATTCTCGAGCGGACCGTCAAGACCCTCGACCAGACGCTTGAGGATCCGGATGTCCGCCGGGCGTTGAAGGACTGAAGGGGACCTTGGCAGTTTGTCCCGAAATATCGCGGCGCCCTGCATTTTAGAATTTTGTGCCGCGCCGTGGCCTCGATTCGGCGCAAACAATGCAGTCAAGATGGCAAGATCTCACACATACAAAGGCCCAGCCCCTGATTTCAGGGTCTTGAGACAAGTCCCGCCACGTTTGGGACCGGGAACAGCATAATCTTTCGTCGTGCATGCCGAGATGGCGCATTCAAGCGTCCGAAACTGGGGATCTGAACTTGAGCAAGTCGTTGCCAGAATTCAAATACATGAGTTTCGACGTCGTCGGAACGCTGATCGATTTCGAAGGCGGGCTGACCTCCTGCCTCAATGAGATGGCGGCGGAAGCGGGCGTGACGATTGACGACGAAGAAGCACTGACCCTCTATCGGGCGGCCCGTTATGCCGTCGATGCCGATCTATTCCCGGACGATCTGGTGCGCGTCTACCAGGCCATCGCACCGAAGCTCAGCCTGCCGGTTGATACGGCCCATGGGGAGCGTCTGCGCGATTCCGCAAAAAAATGGAAAGCCTTTCCAGACAGTGCCGAGGCCATGGCGCGGCTTGCCCGCGACTACCGGCTGATCGCCATGACCAATGCCCGCCGCTGGGCGTTTGAGCACTTTTCGGCAGAACTCGGCAATCCCTTCCATGCCGCGTTCACCGCCGACGATACCGGCACTGAAAAGCCCGATCCGGCATTCTTTCACCACGTCTTCGATTTCGTTGCCGGTGAAGGGGCCAGCAAGGACGATATCCTGCACGTCGCCCAGAGCCAGTATCACGACATCGGCGTCTCGCGTGACCTCGGCATGACCAATTGCTGGATCGAACGGCGCCACGCCCAAAAGGGGTATGGCGGAACGATCGAACCGGCGAAGTTCACCAAGCCGGACTACCACTTCACCTCAATGGCCGGCCTTGCTGATGCCGCGACTGCCGCACGGAGCTGACCGACCATTATCACAAAGACGAGCCAAGCCTGCTTCAAGACAGGCGGCGCGATAACCAGACCACAAAAAAAGGGGAATGACATGACCGATAGAACTCTCAATTGGACCCCATCGGATGACGCGATGGTCGAAAATGCCATTCGCCGCGGCGCCACGCGCCGCGAGCTTCTCCACATGCTGCTGGCCGGCGGCGTGGCGCTGACCGCCGGCGGCGCTATTCTCGGACGTGCCACCAGCACCCTCGCCGCCACGCCGACATCCGGTGGACACTTGAAGGCTGCGGGCTGGTCGGCATCGACGGCCGATACGCTCGATCCGGCAAAAGCGTCTCTCTCGACCGACTACGTGCGCTGCTGCGCACTCTACAATCGCCTGACTTTCCTCGATAAAGGCGGCGTGACCCAGATGGAGCTGGCCGAGAGCGTCGAAAGCGCGGACGCCAAGGTCTGGACGGTCAAGCTGCGCTCGGGCGTCACCTTCCATGACGGCAAGTCATTGTCGTCGCAAGACGTCGTGTTCTCGCTGATGAGACACCTGAACCCCGACGTCGGCTCCAAGGTCAACTCGATCGCCAAGCAGATCACCAGCGTCAAGGCTGTCGACCCGCTGACCGTCGAGATCACCCTGGCCAACCCCAATGCCGACTTGCCGACAATCCTGGCGATGCACCATTTCATGATCGTTCAGGATGGTACGACGGACTTTTCCAAGGGCATTGGCACCGGTGCCTTCAAGCTTGAAAGCTTCCAGCCGGGCGTCAAGTCCGTTGCAGTCAAGAACCCTCACTACTTCAAATCCCAGGGCCCGTATCTCGATTCATTTGAATATTTCGCCATCAGCGATGACAATGCCCGCGTCAATGCGCTCCTTTCGGGAGACATTCATCTGGCAGCATCCATCAAGCCGCGCTCGATGAAGCTGGTGGAAAGCCAGCCCGGTTTTGCGCTGTCGCAGACCACGTCTGGCAACTATACCAACCTCAACATGCGTCTCGACATGGAGCCGGGCAACAAGGCCGATTTCGTGGCCGGCATGAAGAACCTGGTCAATCGCGAGCAGATCCAGAAATCGGTCATGCGCGGCCTTGCTGAACTTGCCAATGACCAGCCGATATCGCCAGCGAGCATCTACTACAATGCCGACCTGAAACCGAAGGCCTATGATCCGGAAAAGGCAAAGTTCCATTTCCAGAAGGCTGGACTGATCGGCCAGTCGATCCCAGTCGTCGCATCCGATGCGGCAACCGCTTCTGTCGACATGGCCACACTGGTTCAGCAGGCGGGCGCTGACATCGGCATTAAACTTGACGTGCAGCGCGTGCCATCCGACGGCTACTGGTCGAACTATTGGCTGAAGGCGCCCGTGCATTTCGGCAATATCAACCCGCGCCCGACGCCGGATATCCTGTTCTCGCTGCTCTATTCGTCCGATGCGCCATGGAACGAGAGCCAGTTCAAGTCGACGAAATTCGACGCAATGCTGGTAGAGGCGCGCGGCCTTCTCGACCAGGCAAAGCGCAAGGCGATCTATGACGAAATGCAGGTGATGATTTCCGAGCAAGCCGGCACTGTGATCCCCGTCTTCCTGTCCAACGTCGACGCGCTTTCGGCAAAGTTGAAAGGCCTGGAAGCCAACCCGCTGGGTGGCCAGATGGGTTATGCCTTTGCCGAATATGTCTGGCTGGACGCCTGACACGCAACGGGATGGCAAGGTGCCCCGACGGCGCCTTGCCTCCTTCGTCCATGGCGGATCGGTATTTGGCCGACAAATCACCATCCGCCGGACTTTCGCCCCGCGGCATTGTCCGCCATGTTAAAACTCTATCCAGCAGGGGGCCCATTCTTGAGCACGTATGTCCTCAACCTCATTACGGTTCGACTGCTGATCGCTGCTCTGACACTGCTGATCGTGTCATTTGCAGTCTTCTTTGCCACAGCCATGTTGCCGGGCGATACGGCAACCATTCTGCTCGGCCAAGCGGCAACACCCGAAGCCGTTGCCGGGCTGCGCAGTGCCATGCACCTCGATGACCCCGCCTACCTGCGCTTCCTGCGCTGGCTTGTCGGGTTGTTCCGTGGTGATCTCGGCACTTCCTACGTCAACAATGTCGCAGTTGCCGACCTGATTGGCGGCCGTTTTGTCAACACGATGCGGCTTGCCGGCATCACCGCCTTGTTCTCCGTACCGCTGGCGCTAACGCTTGGCATCACGGCGGCGATGTTTCGCGGTTCCCTCTATGACCGCGCCGTCACCATCCTGACGATCGGTATCATCTCGATCCCGGAATTCATGGTTGCGACCTCTGCGGTGTTGGTGTTCTCGGTCTATCTGAAATGGCTACCGGCACTATCTTTCGCCAATGATGTGACGTCGATCGGCCAAATGCTGAAAGTCTTCGCCATGCCGGTGATCAGCCTGACATTCGTTGTCGCGGCCCAGATGATCCGCATGACCCGCGCTGCCGTCATCGATACAATCAATACACCCTATGTGGAAACTGCGCTTCTGAAGGGCGCCTCCCGCCCCCGTATGGTGCTGCGTCACGCCTTGCCAAATGCCGTTGGACCGATCGTTAATGCCGTTGCTCTTTCGCTGTCTTATCTTGTCGGCGGCGTGATCATCGTTGAGACCATCTTCAATTATCCAGGCATTGCCAAGCTGATGGTCGACGGGGTGGCCACCCGTGACCTGCCGCTCATCCAGACCTGCGCGATGATTTTCTGTGTCGGCTATCTCAGCCTGATCACGCTTGCAGACATCATTGCCATCCTGGCCAACCCGAGGCTGCGTTGATCATGACCCCATCCGTCACCCTTGCACAAAAGTTCGGTTATCGGTTCAGCTGGGTCGGCATGATCGGCCTGTCGATCATGCTTTTATGGGGGATCATGGCGCTGATTGCGCCAAATATCATTCCCCACCCGGTCGGAGAAATTGTCGACGAGGACTATTTCGGCGCCATCAGCAGCAGGTTCTGGCTGGGTTCCGACTATCTGGGCCGTGACATGCTGTCCCGGATCCTCATGGGCGCCCGCTATACAGTCGGCATATCGCTTGCCGCCGTCTCGATCGCCTGCTTTTCAGGCGTCGTGTTGGGAATGACTGCGGCCGTGGTCGGCGGATGGTTCGATGCGGCAGTGAGCCGGTTTCTCGATGCCATGAACTCCATCCCAGGCAAGCTGTCAGGCCTGGTTGTTGTTGCAGCGGTCGGCTCATCCATCACCGTTTTGATCGTCACGCTTGCCGTCATCTACACGCCCGGCGCCTATCGATTTGCCCGTGCGCTCGCCGTCAACATCAACACCATGGACTACATCACCGTCGCGCGCACCCGCGGCGAAGGGCTGGTCTACATCATCGGCTCGGAAATCCTGCCGAACATTATCGGGCCAGTGCTTGCGGATCTCGGTCTTCGCTTCGTCTTTATCGTCTTGCTGCTATCGGGTCTGTCCTTTCTCGGTCTCGGCGTACAACCGCCTTATGCAGACTGGGGCGCGCTTGTGCATGAAAATGTCGGCGGCCTGCCTTTCGGCGCCCCTGCCGTCATAGTTCCCTCGCTGGCAATCGCCAGCCTGACCATCAGCGTGAACCTCCTGATCGACAACCTGCCGCAAAAAATCCGCGACCGGAGCGCCTGAATGGAAAACCTCGTCGAAATCCGAGATCTGAAAGTCGAGGCCACCACCGATTCTGGCCGTCGCGTCGACATTATCAAGGCCGTAAGCCTGGATATCGCGCCCGGGGAAATCGTTGCTCTGATTGGTGAAAGCGGATCGGGCAAGACAACCATCGCCCTGACGCTGATGGGCTATACCCGTTCGGGCTGCCGCATTTGCGGCGGCCAGGTGCGGATCGCCGGCAAGGACATGGTGACGCTGAGCGAACGTGAACGCGCCGGCATCCGGGGCACCCAGGTCGCCTATGTGCCGCAGTCGGCTGCGGCGGCGTTCAACCCTGCCATGCGCATCATCGACCAGGTGATCGAAATCAGCCGGATCCATCAGCTGATGCCGGACGGACGGGCAAGGCTGAAGGCCATCGACCTGTTCCGCGCGCTCTCGCTGCCCAATCCAGAAACGATCGGCAGCCGCTACCCCCACCAGGTGTCCGGTGGCCAGCTCCAGCGCCTATCGGCCGCGATGGCGCTCATCGGCGACCCGAAGCTCGTCATCTTCGACGAGCCGACCACCGCCCTCGATGTCACCACCCAGATCGAAGTGCTGCGGGCCTTCAAGGCAGTGATGAAGAAGGGCGGGATCTCGGGCGTTTACGTGTCGCACGATCTTGCCGTCGTCGCGCAGATTGCCGACCGCATCGTCGTCCTGCGCAACGGCGAAGTACAGGAGGCCGGCACAACGGCTGAAATTTTGACGTGCGCCCAACATCCCTATACGCGCGAACTGTTGGCGGCCTTCGAACCCAAGCCGCGTGACCATGAGATTGGGGTGGAAGACCGAAAAGTCCTTCTCGAGGTGAGCGATCTCGTTTCCGGTTACGGCCCGATCCAGGCGGACGGACTACCGCTCGTGCAGGCCGTAAAGGACGTCAGCCTGACAGTCAAAAAGGGCCGCAATCTCGGTATCATCGGCGAATCCGGTTGCGGGAAATCAACGCTTGCCCGGACGATTGCCGGGATCCTGCCCGCATATTCCGGCAATCTCCTTTTCGACAACCGAGAGCTTGCAGGCACGGTACGGCAACGCAGTCGCGATCAATTGCGCGACATGCAGATCGTTTTCCAATATGCCGACACCGCGCTCAATCCGGAAAAGTCGATTGAAGAGATCCTCGGCCGGCCGCTGCAATTTTATCACGGCCTGAAGGGCAAACAGCGAGACACCCGCATCGACCAGTTGCTCGACATGGTGCACCTGCCGAAATCGCTTCGCCACCGGCGGCCACAGGAGCTTTCAGGTGGTCAGAAACAACGCGTCAACTTTGCACGCGCGCTTGCCGCCGAACCGAAGCTGATCATTTGCGACGAGATCACGTCAGCTCTCGACACGGTGGTTGCTGCAGCCATCATCAATCTTCTGAAGGAGCTGCAGCGCGAGCTTTCGCTGTCCTATATCTTCATCAGCCACGATCTGTCGGTGGTCGAAGCAATCTGTGACGAGATCGTCGTGATGTATGGAGGCCGCAAGGTCGAGGAGATCACACCGGCACAGCTCAAGGCACCGCAGCATCCCTATTCGAAACTGCTGTTCTCTTCGGTTCCCAAACTCGATCCGGCCTGGCTGGATGCGCTCGAACTTGATCCGGAGCTGGTGAGGACATATGGCCACACCTGACGTGGGCGGCCATTTGCGGCCACCTGCACTCTGCAGATCGAGCCGCAAGCCCCTATAGCGGGAACAGGCTGGTCAAGGGCATATGCGCCTTGACGATCGGCGACTTCAGCACGACGAAGCTAAAGTATTTGTCGATACCGATATCCATGTCGGTCAGCCGTTCCATGATCCCCTGATACTCGCCGATGCCGGCGGTGACGAACTTGATGAGATAGTCGTAGCCGCCCGACACGAGATGGCATTCGATCACCTGATCGATCTTTTCCACGACGGAGAGGAACCGCGCAAAGTCGATCTGACGGTGGTTCTTCAGGGTGATTTCGGTAAATACAGTCAGCGTCTGACCGAGCTTGCCAATATTGATCTGCGCGGAATAACCGACGATATAACCTTCCTGCTGAAGCTTCTTGACGCGCATCAGGCATGGGCTGGGTGACAGGTTGACCAGTTCGGCAAGTTCGACATTGGTGATGCGGCCATTTTTCTGCAGCTCATAGAGAATCTTGATGTCGATCCTGTCGAGTTTCATCTACGCTCGTCTCCGATAGGCGCCGAAAGGCTGCGGAATAATATGCTGCGGAAATTCTCCAACGAGCTTAACACCATGGGCAAGCTTGTCGATTCCATTCTGTCCAGAGGCTTCCCGCACGATCATCGGCATTGATGCGCCGCTACGGAATCTTCTGCTGCCCAACGGGTGCATGCAGCATCCTTGGCAGGGACGAGACGGTATGCTTGTTGCGCGACACGGAGACCGACAGCCATGCCAGCGCCGCTTATGCTTGTGGAAAGCCCAGATGAACTGCCCCGCTCGGCCGATGCCGTCATCATCGGAGCGGGGATTGTCGGCGTCTTTGCCGCGTATTATCTCGCAAGACGGGGGATGAAGGTCGTCCTGCTGGAGAAGGGCCGTGTCGGCGCCGAACAGTCGAGCCGCAATTGGGGCTGGTGCCGCCAGCAGAACCGCGATGCCCGTGAACTGCCGATGGCGACGAAAAGCCTCGATCTCTGGGAACAGTTCGGCCAGGACAGCGGGGAAGACACCGGCTTTCGCCGCTGCGGGCTCCTTTACCTGAGCAATAGTGAGGAGGAACTGGCTGGCTGGGCACGATGGCGGGACTTCGCCCGCACCGTCGGCGTCACGACCCATATGCTGGACAGCGTCTCTGCCACCGAAAGAGGGGTGGCGACCGGGCGCGCCTGGCAAGGCGGCGTGTTTTCGCCAAGTGACGGCACAGCCGATCCGTCGCGCGCCGCACCGGCCGTCGCGCGCGCCATCATCAAGCTCGGCGGGGCAGTCCTTCAAAACTGCGCAGCACGCGGCATCGAGACCCAAGGCGGCCGGCTTTCAGCCGTGGTCACCGAGCATGGTACGATCCGCACCGGAACCGCAATCCTCTCGGGCGGTGCCTGGGCGTCCTCATTCTGCCGCCAACTCGGCATCCGTTTTCCCCAGGCATCCGTCTGCTCATCGATCCTTGCCGTCGCGCCCGGTGACGGAGTGCTTCCCGATGCTCTGCATACCGCCCGCGTTTCTGCCACCCGTCGCGCTGACGGCGCGTATACGCTTGCCATCAGCGGCCGCGGCCGGGTCGACCCCACCGCCCAGCAAATTCGGTTTGCCACGCAATTCGTGCCGATGCTCCAGCGCCGCTGGCGTTCCCTCTCCGTGGGCGGCCTCGAAGGCATGCGCAGCGGCCACGAAAGCCTGAGACGGTGGCGGCTGGACCGTCCAACGCCAATGGAACACATGCGGATCCTCGATCCAGCTGTCGATCGCGAAACGATCCGGCTGACGGTCGAACGCGCCGCAGAATTGCTGCCGGCTTTGAAAGGCCGCCGTATCACGGCGAGTTGGGCTGGCTATATAGACTCGACCCCAGATGGTGTACCGGCCATCGGCGAGACACCGATGGTGCCCGGCTTCATCCTTGCTGCAGGTTTCAGCGGCCACGGCTTCGGTATTGGTCCTGGTGCCGGCCATCTGATCGCGGATATCGTGACCGGAACAGGTCCGCTTGTCGACCCTCGTCCGTATCATCCGGATCGCTTCGCACAATCCGCACGGGGCAATGTCGCAGATTTTTGAAATATCACATTGGGCGGGAGATGATCCCCCCGCTCATGTGTCAGCAAAACCGGATGCCTTGATGCAGGTGCGCCCGTTTGAGGTTTTTTGTATGGTCATGCGCTGAGGGATGGTAACGGGCACCGCCCAGATGCTCGGCATTTTAACGCCGGCACGTATGACACCTGTGCGCGGTCATGCGTCGTAAACGCAAAAACCGCCCCTGAGGTGCAGAGGCGGTTCGGGAGATCGGCGGTTAAGCGTTTGTTAAATCGGCGTAATGAGCGACTTATGTCTAAAGTGGTTGCGGGGGCCTGAACGCGCAGAGACGTGTAAAATCGGCCGCCTTGATACGAACTGAACCACCGACCCAGTGTTCGAAGGACGGAGCGCTGGATGTTGGAGACCAGTCAACTGCTTAAGACGCCTGCAGAATCCGGCGACGGATGGTCGTCGCGTCCTCAAGCGTTTTGAGGCCGGGGGCAAAAGGCTCCCATTGGTCCTTGCCAAAATAGGCATGCCGCGATCCTGTAGTCACGACCAGAGTGTCGTAGGCGACACCTGTTCCGTCCTCGAGCACCACACACCGATTGTCGCGATCGACACCCGTGACCTCGCCGAGCAGCGTTTCCACCTCCGACCGGTCGCGGAACAGGTGCCGGATCGGCCAGGCAATTTCGGAGGTCGAAAGCACCGTCGTTGCGACCTGATAGAGCAGCGGCTGGAAAAGGTGGTGGTTGCGCCTGTCGATCAGCGTGATCGACACGGCCGGATGCGAAAGCTGGTGCACGAGTTGCAGACCGGCAAATCCTGCTCCGATGACCACGACCCTATGCCGTGCCGTGTCTGCCAACATGGTCGACATCACGCAATTCCTTGCTTGTTGCCGCGCGCGTGTGCCGGACGTCAAACTCCCGGCACACGCAAAACGTCAATGCTTCGGTTGAGTTAGGCCTTCCGATGGAAAGCTTCCAGCGCCGATGCCGGGGTCCAGTTGCCATGCAGTGACATGCGCAGACGGAACGGGATCTTGATGCGGGCAATCGGACCGGCGGCCATTTTCAGCGAATCCAGCACCACCAGCTCGGTATTGTCGCCGTTGAGATGGTTCAAAAGCGCAATCACATAGCCATCGCCTTCAGGGGCATCGTCCGCACGCGGCACGAAAATCGGCTCCTGGAAGCATTGGGCATTGCCCGGGAACCAGGCATCGCTCTCGCCGGTTTTGACATTGACATGGGCAAGCTGGTTGAAGAACTGGAACGGGCGTTCGCCAAGGCTTTCGTCGAAAGGCAACCTTGGATCAAAGGCCAGAACAAAACCATGCTCATAGGGCTTGCCGGTGAAGCGCTCGTCACAGCGCGGGAATTCGCAGGGGAAGGATGTGATGGGGCGTGGCTTGAGGGCATGGTCCTCAGCCCCGGAATCTCCCGGTCCGTTGAGGTTGAACGACCAGCGCATCAGCTGCGAACTGAGCGTTTCCGGCAGGGGAACCGAGCCATCGGCCTGGGGGAAGAAATAGAAGACGTTGCCAGTCGTCACCGGCATGTCGACCTGTAACATGCCATCTTCTTCGTAGGAATTCAGCGTGTGGCCCTGAAAACCATCCTTGGGTCCATAAAACCACATGACATCTTCGGCACTGCCATCACGGGGAAGCACGCCGAACAGCTGCGGCAGATCGGGCTGCCACTGGAAATGCTGGCCGCCTGCCTTCATCCGCTCCACATCGACGGTCAGCGGAATGAGCGGAAACACCACATGGCGCGCGGTGATGGCAAAATCATGGATCATCGCCGCATAGGGGGCTTTGAACCAGATTTCCATTTTCAGCGTGCCGTCGGCATCAAGCTCGAAATAGGCAATGTCAGGGGTTCCATCGCCCTTGGCCTCATAGGCAAAACAAAGAAGGTCACCGTTATCGGGATCGACCTTGGGATGGGCGGTGAAGGTTGCCGACTTGATCTGGCCGTTGAAATCCCAAACGCCAATGGTTTCCAGCGTTTCCGGGTCCAGCGCATAGGGAAGCGCGTCTTCCTTCATGGCCAGCAGAACGCCGCCGTGGAACATCACGGTGGTGTTGGCCGTGGTGTTGTTTTCGGCAGCCAGCGCGTCATTGGTATAGACGTTGCGATAGACGCCGTTCAGCGAGCGCCGTTCGCGCCACTGGGCGGCCAGCCGGTCGGTCTGCACATAGCGACGGCGCAGGCTGACATGGCCATTGTCGAACTTGAACGCGGAAACGAGCCCGTCACCGTTGAAGAAAATATCCTTGCCGAGCATCGGCGGATAATAGGAATCCGGGGAGACCTGAAAGAAGGTGCCCTGAATGGATGCGGGCAGCGTACCTTCGATCTCAAGATCGACGATCTGCGTTTCGACGCGGCTGGGTTTGTACAGGCCGGTGAATTCTGGAATTTCCGGGAAGGTCATGCTCATGATTGTTTGCCTTCTGTTGATACCTGTTGAAAAAAATCAGAATGGATAAGCGTTTGGTTCTTGCTGCACGCTGATCCAGTGGTCGGTGGTCAGCTCCTGAATGATCCAGTCGCTGTTGAAGCGTCCAAGGCCGCTGTTTTTCTCCCCGCCGAACATGGTGTTGGCGTCGTCACAGGGAGAGATATCGTTGATGTGGGTCATGCCCGCTTCAATCTGCTTGGCAAAGCGCAGGCCTCGGGCGGCGTCTGTTGTAAACACGCAGCTGGAAAGGCCGAACTCGGTCTGGTTGGCCATGCGCAGGGCGTCGGCCTCATCGGCTGCACGGATCAGCGGCGCAATCGGGCTGAACAGTTCGGTTTGCGCCAGCACGGAATCATTGGCGACATCCACAAACACCTGCGGTGGCAAAATCTGGCCAATCGGGGACTCGCCCAGCACCTGGCGAAGGCCTGCTGCACGGGCCTTTTCAAGATGGCCAAGGGCGGCCTTGAACTGCTTTTCATTGATCAGCGGACCAATCACCGTATCGGGCAGGTTGGGATCACCGACCTTCAGCTTGCGCGCACGCTCCACAAAGGCTTCGACAAAGCGGTCGTACAGCCCGGCCTCGATGATGATGCGATTGGTGCTCATGCAGATCTGGCCCTGATGCAGGAAGCGACCGACAAGGGCGCCACAGACGGCACGATCAAGATCGGCATCATCCAGCACCACGCACGGCGCATTGCCACCGAGTTCCAGACCGACGCGCTTCAATGTCGACCCGGTCACGGCCAGTTCGCCGATGCGCTTGCCCACCCGTGTCGAGCCGGTGAAGGAGATGAATTTTGGAATGTCGTGCAGCGTGAAGGCATCACCGACTTCGCTGACGTCCCCCACGACCACATTGAGCAGGCCGGGCGGCAGGCCCGCTTCCTCGTAAATGCTGGCGAGCAGCAGACCGCCGGTAATCGGTGTATCCTCAGCGGGCTTGACGACCACGCCATTGCCGGTGGCGAGCGCCGGCGCGACCGTACGGTTGGTCAGGTGCATGGGAAAATTCCATGGGCTGATGACACCCACAACCCCGATCGGGCTGCGATAGACCCGACTTTCCTTGCCGGGAATATCAATGGGCAGAATGCGCCCGGCAATGCGTGACGGCATGGTGGCGGCCGCCAGGGTGCCGGCCCGCACCGAGGCCCATTCCATCTCGGCCTTGATGCGTGTGCTGCCGGATTCAGCAATCAGCCAATCGACGATTTCAGCATGGCGGCGCTCCATGACGGCGCTTGCGCGATAAAGCACCGCCGCCCGCTCGCTGGGCAGCAGGCGCGCCCAATCATGCTGGGCTTTGGCAGCGGCGCGGTAGGCCTCATCAAGATCATCGCGGGAGGCGCAGGCAATCTCGGTCAGGACCTGACCGTTATAAGGATTGCGGTCGAGTATGGATGTTCCCGCACGACCGCTCCGCCAGCGTCCGGCAATATATTGGCCGGTGAACTGGTTTGATGTCTCTGTTTCAGTCATGACGCTTTATCCTGAAGTTGGAGTTGATAAGGGCCGTGAGTGCGGCGCTGGCCTGAACGGCTTGCTCCTGTGCCGCTCGGCGGTTGGAACCTGTGGTTTCCGTCAGGGCGGCCAGAGTTTCAGCAGCCGTTGCGAGACATGCTTGCGCCGTATCGACGAGGGGGCTGTCTGCCTCGGTGAAATCCAGCAGCCGGACTTGCGCAGTGCGCAAGGCGTAATGGGCAGGAATTGCCGTTCTGGCGCTGGAGCTGCGGGCAATGCGACGTGTCAGCCCGGCAATACGCCGTGCCAGAAGCTTGCGCCGCACGGCCGGCGTGGAGGGCAGAACCAGCCAGAAGAGCGCCACCGCAATCAACACGCCCGCAACGATTGCCGAAATCTGCGAGAGGGCGACAGCTGCCGTCACCGGGGCAGTTCCGGGCTGCGCTGTGAGCAGGAAGGTCATAGCCAGATCGATTGCCATTTTTGCCGTTGCCGGTTGGCGCATCAGCCATGCCGCAAACAGCAGGACCGGTGCGATGCACAACAGCGTTGGCAACAGGCCGTCTGCGTGGGGTAATAGCAACAGGCGCACCAACAGTCCGACCAGCGCCCCGGCCAGCGTGCCAATCAGCACCTGAACCACCATCTGATTGCCGTCGTCGTGGCTGGAAAACAGCGAGGTAAACAGCACCGCTGTCATGGCCATCATGGCGCCGGCCTGCCAGCCGCTGACCTGCCAGAGTAGACTGGCAAGTGTCAGGGCAAGCACCGGCCGGGCAATGGCCTGCCAAGCGATGGCAATGTCAAAGTCGAAACGCAGCGTGCGGCGCGTTTGCCATTTGGCTGCATCCAGGGCCTCATGCAGGTCTGTTAACGTCTGGACCATGGCTGCGTGTCCATCTGTTTGCGCCTGCTGCATGATGTGATGCACGCGTTGCAATGGTTCGTCCTGCGCGAATGTTATGTCGGCACTGGTCTGCGGATGCTTCGAGCCTGTGCGGGGGGCAAGGGCAATGAGTTCCAAAAGCAGGCCGGAGATATGACGCAGCCGCAAGGCATCGAGCCGACGGCTGATCGACCCTGCCGCATGCTCATCAATGGCCCGGTCGAAGGCTCCGATGTCGCTGATCAGCGAGGGATCGGCAGCCGGTTTCAGACCGGTCAGGGCGCTGTGAACACGGTTCAGAACGCGATCCAGAATATCACGCGCCTGTTTTTCCATCGTCGCGCCTTGCAAGGGCAAGGCGCGAAAGGACAGCACGCTGGAACAGGCAAGGCCAATCAAGGTGCACAAAACCCGATCCAGCGCCAGCGCGGCCGTGGCATCCCCATCGCCCAGACCAAACAGCACGACAATGCCTGCCGTGTAACCGGCCAAGACGAAACCATAATTGCGAAAATGCCGGAAGATCGTGCCAAGCCCGGCGCAAAACGCCAACCAGAACGCCAGCGCCATCAATGCAACGATCAGGTTCTGCCCCCAGACGGTCAGAATCACGGCCCCTGCAAAGGCCCCGCAGATTGTTCCGAACAGACGGGCAAGGCTTCGCTCAATCAACAGGCCGCGCGTTGGCTGCGCAACCAGCCACACCGTCATGGCCGCCCACCAGGGGTGATGAATGTTGAGCAAATCGGCGCATGCGAAGGCCAGCAGTGCCGCAACGGTGGTGCGGATGGCAAATTCCAGAGGAGGTTTTTTGGGCGAACCGGCACCCTTCTCTACGCCTGCGTCACCTGTCGCGCAGAAGGGCGCCGGTCCCCTTTGCCCGACACATTCGCTGGCTGCCGATGATAATGGTTCGACACGCATGGGTGCCTCAATAACTAAACGATACCGTTCAGATATAGCCGGATGATTGCGGCTGGTCAATATTCTTGTACACTGTCGTTTGGTTATGAAAGCCTCGGCTTGGGGTAGCCGCCGTGCAGGGGAGATGAACGCATGCGACGAAGGACAGAGGATCGACGGCAACGGTTTATCCACGCAGCCGGAACGCTTTTCATCGAGAAGGGATTTGCAGCAGTCACCATGGAAGCCGTGGCGGCGGAAGCTTCCGCGTCGAAGGCGACGCTTTATGGCTATTTCCGCAGCAAGGAAGCGCTGTTTGAGGCCTTCGTCAATGAAGCTGGGAAGGGCGGCATCGAGCAGATCGAGACCGCCCGGCAAGAGCAGGATGCAAAACAGGCCCTTCGTCACCTTGGCAAGGCTTACCTTGCTCTGGTCACACGGCCCGAAGTGATTAACGCAAACCGGTTGATCATGGGTGAAGCCGGCCGGTTACCGCAACTTGCCCGCATATTTTACGAGAACGGCCCCCGGCGGACCCTGATCGCCCTCAGCGAAACCATTCAATCTTTGATGGATGCCGGTAAACTCAGGCGCGCGGAACTGCGCGAGACCAGTCTTTACTTCAAGGCGCTCTGTGAAGCGGGTATCGTCGAACGACAGTTATGGGGACTGGACAGCATGCCCGACGAACAGACCCGCACAGATGCAGTGGAAAGAGCGACCGAGATATTCTTGGCAGCATTTGGCGTTGATAATCTGCGCGCTTAACAAAGTCCCAGACAAGGATTTTAATAGGTCGCAGACAGAAGCGACAGCGGTCTGGCCTGCTGCCGGTTTCTTTGACACCAGGTTAAGGTGTTTCCAATGAAACTGGAGCGCATGAATGCAACGAAGGAAGTTCAGCCGCGAGTACAAGCTTGAGGCGGTGAGTTGGTGCGAGAACACAGCGTCAGCGTTGCGCAGGCAGCCCGCGATCTGGATGTTCATGAGAATG
>JAIXTO010000140.1 GCA_027483885.1 Rhizobiaceae bacterium | reverse complement strand
TATATCGGCTCGATGCCCGGCAAGGTCATCCAGTCGATGAAGAAGGCGAAGAAGTCCAACCCGCTCTTCCTGCTCGATGAAATCGACAAGATGGGCCAGGATTTCCGCGGCGATCCGTCGTCTGCACTGCTCGAAGTGCTCGATCCGGCGCAGAACTCCACCTTCATGGATCATTACCTTGAAGTGGAATACGACCTGTCGGACGTGATGTTCATCACCACGGCCAACACGCTCAACATTCCGGCGCCCCTGATGGACCGCATGGAAATCATCCGCATCGCCGGTTACACGGAAGACGAAAAGCGCGAAATCGCCAAGCGTCACCTGCTGCCGAAGGCGATCAAGGAACACGCCCTGAAGCCGGAAGAGTTTTCGGTGACGGACGAGGCCCTGATGGTGATCATCCAGCAGTACACCCGCGAAGCCGGCGTGCGTAACTTCGAGCGTGAACTGATGAAGCTCGCCCGCAAGGCGGTGACCGAGATCATCAAGGGCAAGTCGACGTCGATTGAAGTGACGGCCGAAAACATCCACGACTATCTCGGCGTTCCCCGGTTCCGCCATGGCGAAGCCGAGGGCGAGGATCAGGTCGGTGTTGTCACGGGTCTGGCCTGGACGGAAGTTGGTGGCGAACTCCTGACCATCGAAGGCGTCCTGATGCCCGGCAAGGGCCGCATGACGGTGACCGGCAACCTGAAGGAAGTGATGAAGGAATCGATTTCGGCAGCGGCCTCTTATGTCCGCTCGCGCGCCGTCGATTTCGGCATCGAGCCGCCACGCTTCGACAAGTCGGATATCCACGTTCACGTGCCGGAAGGGGCAACCCCGAAGGATGGACCGTCGGCCGGCGTTGCCATGGCAACCGCCATCGTCTCGATCATGACCGGCATTCCTGTTCGCAAGGATGTCGCGATGACCGGCGAGATCACGTTGCGGGGCCGCGTGCTGCCCATCGGTGGCCTGAAGGAAAAGCTGCTGGCTGCCCTTCGCGGCAACATCAAGACGGTGCTTATCCCGGAAGAAAACGCCAAGGACCTGGCGGAGATTCCGGATAACGTGAAGAACAACATGGAAATCATCCCGGTCTCGCGCATGGGCGAAGTCATTCGCCACGCGCTGGTTCGCGAGCCACAGCCCATCGAATGGGACGGCACGGTGGAAACGCCTGTCATCGCCACGGTGGACGGGGTGGACGAGACCGGGGCAGCTGTCGCCCACTGATGGCGCCAACCTGTGCAAAACCACTGCAGAACGAAAAAAAGGCCGGCAAAACGCCGGCCTTTTTTGTGCAAATTCGCTAAAGCCCCTTGTTTTTCAGGCGATCGCGGAGCTTTTGGGTTTGCGAAGGGGTCGGCGTTCCGTTGTCGCCCCGTCAGATCCATTGTGTGAAACCATTGAAAGGGGTGGAAACATGAACAAGAACGAGTTGGTGACTGCTGTTGCTGAAAAGGCCGGTCTTTCCAAGGCTGATGCAGCTTCTGCTGTTGACGCCGTGTTCGAGACGGTCCAGGGCGAACTGAAGAACGGTGGCGATATCCGCCTCGCCGGCTTCGGCAGCTTCTCCGTCTCCCGCCGTGAAGCTTCGAAGGGCCGTAACCCCTCGACCGGCGCCGAAGTCGATATTCCGGCCCGCAACGTTCCCAAGTTCTCGGCCGGCAAGGGCCTGAAGGACGCCGTCAACAGCTAAGCTGTCGACAGCGGCCGCCGGTGGCGCCTGCCCCGGCCGCCTCTTTGGCAAGGCCCGCCCGCGATCGTTCCGGTCGCACGGCCAGTGCCTCGCCAGGCATTGAAATACCCCCTCGGCCCAGGATCGGTTCTTCCGTTCCTGGGCCGAAGTTTTTTATACGACGGCTGTTTCGAAAACGGCCAAGATTTTGCGCCGGCCCGTCTGCCCGCAGGACAGGCAACCTTGCAATCCACTGTTGCGGCGCTTAACCATGACAGTGCCGGTTCTCCGGCAGCGTTCTCGGGGCGGGGTGAAACTCCCCACCGGCGGTAGGAAGCATGATGCTTCAAGCCCGCGAGCGCCCGCACGGTGTCTTGTCGCCATGCGGGGTCAGCAGATCCGGTCAGAGTCCGGAGCCGACGGTCACAGTCCGGATGAAAGAGAGCGGGGAAGGCCAGCCCATGCGGTTTACGCTGGGCTGTGCCCGGTTGTTGCATCGGCATCTGCCGGTGTGGCGGCCGCAAGACGTGCGCGTCTGTCTCATGAAGAGGCGGCGCGCATGGCCTTGTCGTCCTCGCCGTCCCTGTTGGCGTTTTCCAGCAGGTTCGAAGAGGAATGGCATGAGCACGTCGAAATTTACATCCCTTGTCCGCTCAAGGGCCTTTGCCGGTGCCGCCTTCATGGTGGCGGCAGGCATTGCCTTTGCTGCGTTGAATGTTGTCACGCAATGGCTCTCCATGCGTCTTGCAGTGGCGCCGGCCTCCATCGCCTTCTGGCAATATGGCCTGGCGCTCGTGCTGTCTCTGCCGCTCCTGCGGCGCCTTGGATTGTCGGCCATGCGCACGGCCTATCCCGGCCGCCATGCGGTGCGCGTGGTACTGGCAGCGCTTGGCGTACAGGCCTGGATCATGGGGCTTGCCACGGTGCCGATCTGGCAGGCGATTGCCCTTGTGATGACATCGCCGTTTTTCGTCATCGTCGGTGCGCGGCTGTTTCTCGGCGAACAGGTGGGGCTGCATCGCTGGCTTGCCACGCTTGCCGGCTTCTGTGGCGCGATGATCATCCTGCAGCCGTGGTCGGACCAGTTTTCGCCGCAAGCGCTCCTGCCCATCCTCTCGGCGCTTTTATGGGGCGGGTCCTCGCTCATCATGAAGAACCTGACGCGCTATGAGAGTGCGGAAACCGTTACCGTCTGGCTGCTGGTCCTTCTGACGCCGATCAATGCGGGCCTGGCGCTGGCGGAAGGTTTTGTGGTGCCGACCGGCCCAGTGTTCTGGCTGCTGCTTCTGGCGGGCTTGCTGACGGCCTTTGGCCAGTATCTGCTGACCCTTGCCTATAATGCGGCGGATGCGGCCTATGTGCAGCCCTTTGATGATCTGAAGCTGCCGCTTAACGTGCTCGCCGGTTTTGTCGTCTTCGGTTATGCGCCCAGTGGCTCGCTGTGGATCGGCGCGCTGCTGATCCTGTCGGCCTCGCTGACGCTGATGCTGAAGGAGGCGCGCGGCGAGCGGGAAAAATCCAGGCCGCAATAGACCTGTCCGCTCAGCAGAGGTCGGCCTGACACCCTGTCTGGCATCGATAAGATGACCGATGCGGTTGCATATCGGCGGCGAATGCTTTTCTATCCGCCGCCACAGACTGGAGTGACCCCATGCATTACCTCATCACCGGAACCGCGGGCTTCATCGGCTTTCATCTTGCCCGCCGTCTGCTGGAGGAGGGGCACCACGTTACCGGCTTTGACGGCATGACGCCCTATTACAACCTGCACCTGAAGGAAGCCCGCCACGCGGCGCTCTCGCAGTTTCCCGCCTTTCGGCCGGTCATCGGCATGCTGGAGGACCAGCGCCTGCTGGAGAGCACGCTGGAAACCTCTGCGGATGTCGGGGCGCCGGAAGTGATCATCCATCTCGCGGCACAAGCGGGCGTGCGCTACAGCCTTGAAAATCCCAAGGCCTATCTTGATTCGAACCTTGTCGGATCATGGAACGTGCTGGAACTGGCCAAGAATGCCGGCGTGCGCCACCTGATGCTTGCCTCCACCTCGTCCGTCTACGGCGCCAATGAAAAGATCCCGTTTGGCGAAGGAGACAAGGCCGATGAGCCGCTGACCTTTTATGCCGCCAGCAAGAAGGCGATGGAGCTGATGGCGCACAGCTATTCCCATCTCTACAAGGTGCCGACGACCGCCTTCCGATTCTTTACCGTCTACGGCCCCTGGGGCCGGCCGGACATGGCGCTGTTCAAGTTCGTCAAGGCGATGCTGGAAGACAGCGAAATCGAGATTTACGGCGAAGGCCTGATGAGTCGCGATTTCACCTATATTGATGATCTCGTGTCCGGCATCATCGGGCTGTCGCATGTGGTGCCGTCCGAAGAAAATCGCGTCACGACATCAGGCATCGAGGACACGCTGTCGCACCAGGCGCCGTTCCGCGTCGTCAATATCGGCGGCGGCCAGCCGATCGGCCTCATGGATTTTGTCGATACAATCGAAAAGGTGATGGGAAAACCCGCCGCCAAGAAAATGCTGCCCATGCAGCAGGGCGACGTGCCGCGCACCTACGCAAGCCCGGACCTTCTGGTGGCACTGACCGGTCAGAAGCCCGAAATCGGCCTGGAGGAGGGCGTGCGGGCGTTTGTCGAGTGGTATGTCGAACATCGGACAGCTTTACAGCTGTAAAGCCACCATCGCGTCATGGCGCGGTCGCCGGTGGCGGCTCTGCGGGTCGAATCGAATCAAAAATTTCAGCGAAAAAGAACGGCCACGTATCCTCGTGGCAGCAGCGTGACGTCAATCTGCCGCCCGACCCCGTTCTAAAGATAACGGCAGTCGCGTTCTGGCGCGCTTGTGCCAGAGGCGGGGCAGGGTGTCCAGAGGTGTGTGTCGGGGGCTCGCTGATTGACGCGAAACGCCGGGCCGCCCCCTCATCCGCCTGCCGGCACCTTCTCCCCGCTGGGGAGAAGGGAAATTGCCGCACTGTTCACGATTCTCTTGCAAGGACTATAGGGCTAAATTGTCGGACAACTCCGACTCATCCTGTGACACACGAAAGGCTTGAGATACCGAAGCGCCTGCTTTTCCCCTCTCCCCTCGGGGGGAGGTCTGCCGAGCAAAGCGGAGGCAGGGTGAGGGGGCCGCACGCGCTTCCGCGCACGGACAAGCGAAACGCAAAAGCGCCCAACCACCGCAACACAATCGAAAGAAAAAGAAAAAATGGTGGGCGATGACGGACTCGAACCGCCGACATCCTCGGTGTAAACGAGGCGCTCTACCAACTGAGCTAATCGCCCTGACGTCCCGCGGTTTGTGTCCGCTGCGTCGGTGGCCGTGATCTATGCGGATCGCGGAAAAGACGCAAGAGTGTTTGTGAAGTTTTTTTGATTTTTTTGCCGCGACCGGAAGAGAAGAAGCCAAAACCCTTTAGAATCCGGCTATTTGAGCAGATGGTGATGATCAGTCGTCCACAGGAGTGGTCGATGGCCCCGGTGGGAAGGAAGACAAAATTCGCCGCGTCACGGTTTTGTCTTGAAACCTGCTTGACACCCTTTGGAGAACCCCTTAGAGAGCCGCTCATCGACTGGTTACGCCGGTCGACGGGGAAGTTTCTTCCTCTCTCAGGAATAAGCGGGTGTAGCTCAGTTGGTTAGAGTGCCGGCCTGTCACGCCGGAGGTCGCGGGTTCGAGCCCCGTCACTCGCGCCATTCCTGATAAAAAAGAAACAGGCCTTCGGGCCGCCGAATGCCGAAAGGCATTACGAAAAATGCGCGGGTGTAGCTCAGTTGGTTAGAGTGCCGGCCTGTCACGCCGGAG
>JAIXTO010000025.1 GCA_027483885.1 Rhizobiaceae bacterium | reverse complement strand
TTGTTGTTGTCCCACCAGATTTTCGGATCGGTGTTTTCATCACGAACGACAAACTTGTCCTTCGGCGAACGGCCGGTGTGTTGGCCCGTGACGGCCCGCAGCGCGCCATCCACCGTCAGCTCTGCCTCACCGGAACGCAGCGCTGCTTCGTACAGTTCGCTCTCGTTCAGATTGTAGTTGACGCGCGCCGCACCGCCAAGACCGATGGCCGCAATGCCATTCGACGGATTGTAAACACCGAGTGCCTCCATGTCGCGCTTCCCTTCAGCTGACGTTGGTAATGAGACAAGGCTAAACAGCGTTTTTTAAAAGAGCAAGAGCGAAAATGGAATTACGTCAATAAAATCAATTATTTAATCGATTTAAAAACTTTTCGTTCTGTTTAAATCGTTTAAAGGCGAAGAAATGTTCGGATTCTCGCGCACCCTTGAGAGCCTTGCTGGAAGAGGCCAAAACACCCTCCCCTTTATCTTTGCCACAATTTGTTCCACCTTTATCCTCAAGACACGCAAACCCGGACAGTCGTCCGGCTGGGCCACAATCCAGGAGATGCGTTGAGAATGGCGGAGATAGACAGAATGCAAACAGTCGCGTTGGTGGACGACGATCGCAATATTCTAACGTCAGTGTCGATTGCACTGGAGGCGGAAGGATATCGCGTTGAGACCTATACGGACGGTGCTTCTGCGCTTGACGGACTTCTGGCCCGCCCGCCGCAGCTGGCGATTTTCGATATCAAGATGCCGCGCATGGATGGCATGGAACTGTTGCGCCGCCTGCGCCAGAAGTCCGACATGCCGGTGATCTTCCTCACCTCCAAGGATGAGGAAATCGATGAGCTGTTCGGCCTGAAGATGGGCGCCGACGATTTCATCACCAAGCCGTTTTCGCAGCGCCTGCTCGTCGAGCGCGTCAAGGCGATCCTGCGCCGCGCAACGAGCCGCGAAGGCCAGGCAGCGCCGGGCACGCCAAAAGCCATTGCCGATCAGGCAGCCCGCACACTGGAGCGCGGACAGCTCGCCATGGACCAGGAACGCCACACCTGCACCTGGAAGGGTGAGCCGGTGACGCTGACGGTGACGGAATTCCTCATCCTGCATTCGCTGGCGCAGCGCCCGGGCGTGGTGAAAAGCCGCGATGCCCTGATGGACGCCGCCTATGACGAACAGGTCTATGTGGACGATCGCACCATCGACAGCCATATCAAGCGCCTTCGCAAGAAGTTCAAAATGGTTGACGGCGATTTCGATATGATCGAAACGCTCTACGGCGTAGGCTACAGGTTCCGCGAAGCGGCCTGAATGGCTGCAGACATACGCGCAGCACATCGACCGCCAGGACGGCAGGCGGTTGCGTGAAAGGTGAAGGCGTGGCCGATCAGGCAATACAATCCCGCGAAAAGGAAGGGGCGGAGGCAAGAAGCACCCGTCCGACGCGAAGGGTATGGTCGCATCCCTTCACGCTCATTCGCCGTATTTTCGGCAATGCGGTGTTTTCAAGCCTCACCCGCCGCATCCTGTTCTTCAACATTGCAGCGACCGTGGTTCTCGTGGCGGGTATTCTCTACCTCAACCAGTTCCGCGAGGGCTTGATCGATGCCCGCGTCGAAAGTCTTCTGACGCAGGGCGAGATCATTGCTGGCGCGATTTCGGCTTCAGCCTCGGTCGATACCAATTCCATCACCATCGATCCCGGCAAGCTTCTGGAACTGCAGGCCGGCCAGAGCATCACGCCGGTGCCGAATGATGAGGATCTCGGCTTTCCGATCAATCCGGAGCGGGTGGCCCCGGTGCTGCGCCGGCTGATTTCGCCGACCCGCACGCGCGCCCGCCTGTTCGATGCAGACGCAAACCTGCTCCTCGATTCGCGCCATCTCTATTCCCGCGGCCAGGTGCTGCGCTACGACCTGCCGCCGGTGGAAAGCGAAACCGCCACCTGGAACGAATGGTTTGCCAGCATCGTCAACCGCGTGCTGCAACCCGGAAATCTCCCGGCCTATCGCGAGGCACCGGGCGGCGATGGCTCGATCTATCCGGAAGTGATGAATGCGCTGACCGGTGTGCGCGGCGCCGTGGTGCGCGTCACCGACAAGGGCGAACTGATCGTTTCGGTCGCCGTGCCCGTCCAGCGCTTCCGCGCTGTGCTCGGCGTGCTGCTGCTTTCCACACAAGCCGGCGATATCGACAATATCGTCCATGCCGAGCGGCTGGCGATCATGCGCGTCTTCGGCGTTGCAACGCTCGTCAACATTCTTCTGTCGCTGCTGTTGTCGTCGACCATTGCCAACCCGCTGCGCCGCCTGTCGGCCGCCGCCATTCGCGTGCGCCGGGGCGTGAAGCAACGCGAGGAAATTCCCGATTTTTCTGCCCGCCAGGATGAAATCGGTAACCTCTCGATTGCTTTGCGCGACATGACGAATGCGCTCTATGACCGCATCGACGCCATCGAAAGTTTTGCCGCCGACGTCAGCCACGAGCTGAAGAACCCCCTCACCTCGCTGCGCAGTGCGGTGGAAACCCTGCCGCTGGCGAAAAACGAGGATTCCAAGCAGCGCCTCACCGCCATCATCCTGCATGACGTGCGACGT
This sequence comes from Rhizobiaceae bacterium, assembly GCA_027483885.1. Classification (GTDB taxonomy): domain Bacteria; phylum Pseudomonadota; class Alphaproteobacteria; order Rhizobiales; family Rhizobiaceae; genus Neorhizobium. Next base: position 2,813 of record JAIXTO010000025.1, on the reverse strand, counting down.
CTCGACCGGTTGATCACCGATATCTCCGATGCCTCGCGACTGGATGCTGAACTGGCCCGCTCGGATGCGGCACCGGTCGACATGGAAATGCTGGCGAGCAACCTTGTCGACATCTCACGCCAGATCCGCACCGGTCGCAAGCCTGTCGATATCGAGCTTTCGGTCGATCACAAGCCCGGCGTGAAGACGAGTTACCGGGTGCATGGCCACGACCTGCGACTGGGCCAGATCATCACCAACCTCATCGAAAACGCCCGCTCCTTCGTGCCGGATAAGGGCGGGCGCATTACCGTCAAGCTCTACAAGAACCGCGACAACTGTGTGGTTCAGGTGGATGACAACGGACCGGGCATCCGCGCCGAAGACATTGACCGGATTTTCGAGCGTTTCTACACCGACCGCCCGGAAGGCGAAAGTTTTGGCCAGAACTCCGGCCTTGGCCTCTCCATCAGCCGCCAGATTGCCGAAGCGCATGGCGGCACGCTGAAGGCGGAAAACCTGAGCGACGGAAAAACCGTCACCGGCGCTCGCTTCACCCTGTCTCTTCCCGCCGGGGAGGCTGCGTGAGGGAGGCTCAACACAACATTCACGGCACGGCGATCGTCATCGGCACACGCGGCCTTCTCTTTTGCGGCCCCTCCGGCAGCGGCAAATCGACAATGGCCCTGGCTTGCCTCAATGCAGCGCGCCAAGCCGGCGCCTTTGCCGCCCTCATTGCCGACGATCAGGTTTTCGTGACGGCCCGCGCAAATGCCGTGATCGCCACAAGACCGCCTTCCATCGCCGGCCTGATCGAGATCCGCCACAGCGGAATTGCAAGGGTTTCCAGTATCGGCAAAGCTGTCCTCAATCTGGCCATCGCTCTCGTCACCGAGGATGAAGCAGAACGCCTTCCACCGGACGATGAACGGCTGGATCTCGGCCCAGCAGGCAGCCTGCCGCTGATGCGATTGCTGCGCGGCACACATCATCCATTGGCAATCCTTTCTGCCCTTCGGCCCGAACTCAGAGGAGAACATCCGTTTTCATGCGTGTGATCCGAAGATTTTTAGCTTGCACTTCGACTTTACATGGACAAGATGGCTTCCCACCGCCATTGGTCCTGTTGCAGTGCGAAAAGAGACCGAGCGTATCCGTATCCTGGGGGGTGATTTCAATATGATCGGACTGGTGCTTGTCACCCATGGCAAGCTGGCTGAGGAATTTCGTCATGCCCTCGAGCATGTCGTGGGCCCTCAGAAAAACATCGAGACTGTCTGTATCGGTCCAGAGGACGATATGGACCAGCGGCGGCAGGATATCGTGGATGCGGTGGGCAGAGTCGACAGCGGCAATGGCGTCGTCATCCTCACCGACATGTTCGGCGGGACCCCGTCCAATCTCTCGATTTCCGTGATGAACAGCGGCAAGATCGAGGTGATCGCCGGCGTGAACCTGCCGATGCTGATCAAGCTCGCCGGCGTGCGCGCCGATAACGACATGGCAAAAGCTCTCGCCGACGCAGCCGATGCCGGCCGCAAATACATCAACGTTGCCAGCCGCGTGTTGAGCGGCAAATGAACACCCAGATGCAAGCCCTGACCCGAGAACTGCTGATCATCAACAAACGCGGCCTGCACGCACGCGCTTCGGCGAAATTCGTGCAGATGGTGACGGGTTTTGACGCAGAGGTCAGCGTCTCCAAGGACGGCATGACCGTCGGCGGCACCTCCATCATGGGCCTGATGATGCTGGCGGCCAGCCCCGGCTGTTCCATCGAAGTGAGCGCCACCGGCACCGATGCCGAGGCAGCCCTTGAGGCGCTCACGCAACTCATCGCCGATCGATTTGGCGAAGAGATGTAACGATCATATAAAGACTTCTTTATATCATTATTGCTAGTTTTCGGGAAGCCTGCTAAACGGCAGGCAAGGTCGTTGCCCTTTGCGACGGCACCTGTGTTGCTGCTTGCCGATGAGCGGTAGCCCCTGCAAAGCTGGAGAACCACCATGAGCATTGAGAAAGATTACATCGTCGCCGACATCGCGCTTGCCGATTACGGGCGCAAGGAACTCGACATTGCCGAAACCGAAATGCCGGGCCTGATGTCCTGCCGCGAGGAGTTTGGCACATCCAAGCCTCTGTCCGGCGCACGCATTTCCGGCTCGCTGCACATGACGATCCAGACCGCCGTTCTGATCGAGACGCTGAAGGTTCTGGGCGCCGACGTGCGCTGGGCCTCCTGCAACATTTTTTCCACCCAGGATCATGCCGCCGCCGCCATTGCCGCTGCCGGCATCCCGGTTTTCGCCGTCAAGGGCGAGAGCCTGACCGAATACTGGGATTACACCGACCGCATCTTCCAGTGGACCGATGGCGGCACATCCAACATGATCCTCGATGATGGCGGCGATGCCACCATGTACATCCTGCTGGGCGCACGCGCCGAAGCGGGCGAGGATGTTCTCTCCGTTCCGGGTTCGGAAGAAGAAGAAATCCTGTTCGCGCAGATCAAGAAGCGCCTCAAGGCTTCGCCCGGCTGGTTCACCAAGCAGCGCGATGCGATCAAGGGCGTCACCGAAGAAACCACGACCGGCGTTCACCGTCTCTATGATCTCGCCAAGAAGGGCCTGCTGCCCTTCCCGGCTATCAACGTCAACGACAGCGTCACCAAGTCGAAGTTCGACAACAAGTACGGCTGCAAGGAATCGCTGGTTGACGGCATCCGCCGTGCAACCGACGTGATGATGGCCGGCAAGGTTGCCGTCGTCTGCGGTTATGGCGACGTGGGCAAGGGTTCGGCCGCTTCGCTGGTCGGCGCCGGTGCGCGTGTG
>JAIXTO010000114.1 GCA_027483885.1 Rhizobiaceae bacterium | reverse complement strand
CTGCTCATTCCCTATGTGCAGGGTGCTCACGAGGCGAAAGACGCAGTGTCCGCGATGCGTTATCCCCCGCGCGGCATTCGAGGGGTCTCCGGACTTACAAGGGCAACGCGTTTCGGGCGTGTTGCAAATTATGCCGCGCTTGCGGAAGAGGAACTCTGCCTGCTGGTTCAGGTCGAGACTGTCGCAGCCTTGGAGCGGCTCGAGGAAATTGCTGCTGTGGAAGGCGTCGACGGGGTCTTCATCGGGCCTGCAGATCTGGCTGCCTCCATGGGGTATGCCGGGCAACCGGGACACCCGGCCGTGAAGCAGGCGGTCGAAGATGCAATCGTTCGGCTGACATCCACGGGCAAGGCGTCCGGGATCCTAACGACAGACAGGGAGTTTGCAGAACGATGCATCTCCCTCGGCTCGGTCTTCACTGCTGTCGCAATCGATGCTGGCGTGCTGGCTCGAGGTGCCGAGGAGGCCCGCAGGTCCTTCGTCTGAAGTGGAAAAAAACGGCGGCCTTCACTCGGATCGCTTTGTATCCGGCGTGCTTTGCGCTGTTACTTGCGGTCGCTTGCGGAGGCCGATTGGGGTACGCCAAGGATCATTGAGGGTAGACGTTCCAGCAGCAGGTCAAGGAATTTCCGCGTTGCAGCGGTTATTGTCCTGCTGCTGGGATAGATCGCGAAGAAGCTGACGGGCTCGGGGGCCCATTCACTGAGGACCGGGACAAGCCGGCCCTGGGCGAGATCCTCCGTGCACAGAGGTATCGGGAGCGACGCGACACCCAGGCCTCTGCGCGCGGCCTGTAGAAGTGCTGTCGGCAAGGTGGTCGTGAAGATAGGATCGAAGCGGACCTGGACCACTTTTTGTCCGTTGCGCAGTTCCCAGAGCCAGTTTGTGTCGCGCCCGCCCAGCCCAAGGCACTTCAATGACCGCAGGGATTGCGGGTCGCTGATATCCTGCCGATCCCCCACCACGTCCGGGTGGGCAACCAGCATATAGGGCGACGTACAGATCTTGCGTGCGACCAAGGCTGAGTCGGGCAAGGCCTTGAAGGCCGGGTAGATCACCAGGTCTGCGTTGGCGGTGCGCGGATCGTAAATGCCAGTGGTCTCCTCTAGGTGGAGACGGACATCGGGCGCTGCCGCGGCAAAGTCTGCGGCAAGTCCATCGACAAGCAGCGATCCCAGCAATGGCGGGCAAATGACATGCAACGCTCCAGCTGGATTTTGCCGCGAGCGCTCCGCCAGAGCAAAGATCTCGTCCGCTTCAGCTGCCATTTGCGCGCAACGTTCATAACAAAGTGTGCCGAAGTTGGTCAGCTGAAAATGCCGGGCCCCGCGATGGAAGAGCTTCATGCCCAACTGGTTTTCCAGTTCCGACATCCGTCTCGCAATCGTCGACTTCGGGACGTTGAGACGTCGAGCAGCCGCTGACAGTCCGTCCGCATCGACCACGCTTTTGAACAAGTACAGATCGTCGAGTCCGGTCATTCACAGTCTCATATTTGGGACGAAGGAGGCGCAATCTTGGGACGAGTGTATGGAAAAAGCGAGTCTATAGTAATCCGCATAATCATTGAGCATGAGGAATGCAAATGTCCGAGTCTGTTGTCGTCAATACTCCCTTCGGCACTCTTCGCGGGAAGAAAAGTGATGGTGTCTCCAGTTTCAAGGGAATACCCTATTCAGCGCCCCGGACGGGTGCAGAGCGATTTGCGAAACCCTCGACGCCCCCCTTTTGGGATGGTGTCCGTGATGTCACTGCCCCCGCTACCGTTCCCCCGCAGCTGCCTTCGCGGCTGGACGCCGTGATGGGAACCTATGATTTTCTCCAGGATGAAGACTGCCTGCATGTCGACATCTGGACCCCTCACGACAGCGACGCCTCGGCGCCCGTCTTGGTCTTTATCCATGGTGGCGCTTTTATGACCGGCGGCGGCTCTCTCGATTGCTACGACGGCCACGATCTGGCCAAGAAGACCGGCCTCGTCGTCGTCACCGTGACGTATCGATTGGGCATTCTCGGTTTCATGCCGATCCCTGAGCTGGGCGCCGTCAATCTGGGTCATCACGACCAGATCGCGGCGTTGAGATGGGTACGTCAGGCCATCCATGCCTTCGGCGGAGATCCGGATCGCGTGACTGTCGCGGGGCAGTCGGCGGGCGCATACAGCATCGCGGTGATGCTGGGCACAGGGGTCGGACGAGAGTTGTTCCACCAGGCAATTCTCATGAGTACGCCGCTTGGCCTGCCATTGAAGAAGGCCGAGGAGGCTACCGGTTTCCGCTCTGCATTGTTGCGGGAACTCGGCCATGCGCCGGACCGCATCGACAAGCTGCAGGACACTCCCATCAACGAGATGCTGGACGCACTGACGCGCATGCGCAACGCGCCGAGTGCCGGTGTCGGCGATGTGACACCACCATTCATGCCCGTGATCGACGGCGACCTCATTCCGTGCGACCCCATCGTGTCGATTCAGCAGGGAAGTGCGTCCTGGTGTCCGACGATCATCGGCGTAACGCGAGAAGAGCACGCATCCTTCTCCATGGGGCCTTCGCCGCTCAATGACTTGACCGAGGAGGGCTTGTTGTCCGTTTTCGAATGTCAGTACGGGGAAGATGCCAAGCAGCGACTGGAAGAAGCGCGAGCCCGGCGTGCGCCTCCGACACCGCGCTCCATCATCGGCGAGATGCGCAGCGACATCGATTTCGTAATTCCGAGCTTCGTCTTTGCCGACAGCCAGTGGAGCAACGGGCAAGCAGCATCCTACGCCTATCAGTTCGACTGGCAGTCGCCGATGCCTGGACTGGGTGCGGGTCATTGCCTCGATCTGGCGTTCCTGTTCGGCAATTCCGCGGTGTGGGGAAAAGTACCGATGGTTGCAGCCGCCGATCCGGCTGAAGTCGCAGCTCTCACCGCCCTCTTCCAGGGCAGCCTTGCGGCCTTTGCGCTGACCGGAAGCCCGAATGGGGGGAAATTGCCGCGTTGGCCGGCATACCAGAAGACCCATGCTGTGATGCACTTCGACAAACGCGTCACGGCCTACGGTCGTCTCAACTGACTCCGTCTATTCGCATTCTCGTCGGACCGAGAGCCTCGGTCCGCATTCACTGGAGATCATTATCGCCGACGGAGGCTAGAACAAATCAAACGGTGCATATCCAATATGGGGAACAAAAATATGAATATGCCTGCTACAAATCATGGCCCCGATGTGGCCTTTCTCGGAGAGCGAAACTCAAAATTCGCGATTATCGTTCTCTGCTTTCTGATCGTGCTTCTTGATGGCTTCGACACCATCTCGATCACCTTCGTCGCGCCGACACTCGCGGGCATCTGGGGCCTACCTGTCTCGGCGATGGCACCCGCTTTTCTCGCCACCAGTTTGGGAGCGGTTATCGGCTATATCTGTGCTGGTCCGCTCGCGCTGCGGCTCGGAGAACGGAAGGTCATGCTGACCAGCGTTGCTCTCTTTGGACTGGGAACCTTGGCCACTTCGCTCGCGACGGATATAGCCTCGCTCTCCCTGTTTCGTCTCTTCACTTCCATTGGTTTGGGAGCCGTCTTGCCGCTTGCAATCGGCGGAGCATCTTCCGTCGTCTCGCCGGAAAGGCGGGCGACCACTGCGATCTTGATCGCAACGGGTCTGTCTGCTGGAGGCGTCCTGGCCGGAATGGTCGGTGGGGCGCTGATCAAGAATTATGGCTGGGTGTCGGTGTTCGTGGTTGGAGGTATTCTGCCATTGCTGCTCGTGCCGGCGATTTATCGCTACTTTCCTGAAGCCAGCGTGAAATCCTCCGCTGGGCACGAACGCAGCCCCATCCTGGGCTTGTTTGAAGGTCGCCTGGCGTTTCAGACCGTGCTGCTCTGGCTGTTTGCCTTTACGATATTCGTCGAAGCCTATGCGCTGCTGTACTGGACGCCGACATTGCTCATCAACTGGGGTATGCCCAAGGAGTTGGCTCCAGCCAGCGCTGCTGCCTATTCGATGGGCGGGCTTGTCGGGGGCGTGCTTCTGATCTTCCTCGTCAGCAGGCTCGGGGTCCTCAAGTCTCTGTTCCTCTTCACGGTCTTCGGTCTGGGCTGCATCCTGTTCTTTGGATTGGGCGAACTCCGCCAAGAGATTCTGATGCCGATCGTCTTTGGATTGGGCCTAGGGCTTCTGTCCTGCTGCGTGGGACAGAGCGCTCTCGCCGTTTCCTTCTATCCTCCGCGTCTGCGGACAACCGGCATCGGCTGTGCTGCTGCGGCTGGTCGTGTCGGGTCCATTGTGGGGCCGGCTCTGGGAGGTGCAGTCATTGCCCTTGAATGGACGTCACAGCAGGTGGTGCTGGCCGCAGCGATACCGTCGGTTGCCGCCCTCGCCATCCTACTTGCCACGCATCTTCTGGTGCCCAGGGAACCGGCTGAAATCCGATCTGCTGCCGGCGCTTAACGGCATACAGAGCGTGCGGGCGGCACAAGATGCTGCCGCCCATTATCCCATCAACTGTTGGTCTTCCCTTCGGATGCCGTGTTGCTCTGAACCAACGGCTCCCTGAGGATGCGTCACTGCGTTCTGTCGCAGGGCGTATCTTTGCGGGCATGCCACCCGGTTGCTGGCGGACGGAAGCAGCGGATCGGGACCGCCAACTCAGCGTCACTCAATCTCTCCAATAGGTGAAACAGATGAATCGTATTCAATCCCTGCTGACAGAAGCGATAGAGGCCGGAGATGCCCCCTTCGTTGTTGCCATGACAGCCAATTCCGAAGGCATTACCTGGTCAGGCTCGGCGGGTGCTGCCAAAGAAGGCCAGCCTGCGGACGAGAACACACTCTTCCGCATCTATTCGATGACGAAGGCTGTGGCTGCGGTTGCTGCGATGATGCTTGTCGATCGCGGGCAACTCGATATCGAAACCGAAGTCGAGTCGATCCTTCCCGAGTTTTCAAGGATCCAAGTGCTCGAAGGCTTCGCTGGCGATGTGCCGCTATTGCGAGCTCCCAATACACGATGCACTGTCCGGCATCTTCTGACGCATACGTCAGGCTTCATGTACGAGACAATCAATCCGGATCTTCTGAAATATCTCGCCGTCACCGGGAAACCGGCCATCATGGACGGCCCAATCGAAGGTCTGTTTTATCCCTTGGTCGCCGATCCGGGTACGCGCTGGTCTTATGGGATTGGCATGGATTGGGTTGGCCGGATCATCGAGGCCATCGACGGTCGCAGTATCGATGTGTTCTGTCAGGAGGAGATCTTCGGACCACTTGGACTGAAAAACACGTTGTTCGAGGTTGAGGACGGGCACAGGCAGCAGCTCGCCCAAGTCTCGGTTCGCCTGCCGCACGGGCCATTCCTGCCGATCGAGTTCGGCCCGCCGGTCAAGCCCGACTTCTACAGCATGGGCGGATCACTCTATTCGACCGCAGGTGACTATCTGACCTTCCTCCGACTGTTTCTCAATGGCGGCGAACTCAATGGTGTTCGCCTGATCAAGGAGAAGACCCTCGACTGGATGTTCGAGAACCACATTGGCGATCTGCAGGTAACCACTTTGACCAATGCCGTCGGAGCTGTGGGTTTGGTCGTCGACTCGTTGCCCGGTACCAAAAAGACGCATTCGCTGGGTTTCATGCGAACGGAAGAGGATCGTGACGGCATGCGCCGCGCCGGTTCGCAAGGATGGTGTGGCGTATTGAACACGCATTACTGGTTCGACCGGACCACCAATGTGGCTGCCGTCTACATGACGCAGATGCTTCCGCTTGGAGATCCCAGGTTCCAGGCGCGGCTGGAAGAGTTCGAACGTGCGGTCTACCGGACTGTTTGAGACACGGGGCATGGGCGGCTCAGGGACAGCCCGCCGCCCATGGCATTAGTGATCCGTCGACAAGCCTATTTTGCCGACCGTTGGCCAAATTCGCCCTGATCGGGCAGCGTTTGCTCCAGATAGCCGGCAAGCTTCAGGGCCCGATCGCTGTTGTCGGCTAGTTCGCGCATGATGGTCCGGAGAGTCTCGAATTTCTGGCTGTCCAGGGGGGCGAATAGGGCGTCGTTTACCGGACGCTGAAAGTCAGCCAGTGCGGCCAGCTTTGTTCGTCCCAGATCGGTGAGGCTCAGGAGCACGCGACGGCCGTCTGTCGGGTGAGCGACCTTCTTAACGTAGTTTGCCTTGACGAGCGCATTGACCTCGATCGTGACGAAGGCGCCGGAATAATGCAGGCGCTGCGCGATCTGATTGATGCCGGCATCGTTTGCCGAGTCGGAGCGATCGATGGCGATCAGGATCATGTATTGGGCGGGCGAGAGTTCGATGAAACGCGCAAATCGTTCTCGCGCTTCCTGAAGCGCCTGCGAGAAGGCGAAGAGGTCGCCCAAAAGCTCTCTGAACGCGGCGTCCTGGCCGTCTACCAATACGTTGCTGCTGCTCACAGTGAGCGGCGTGAGTAGCGCAGGCCTTTTCGTTGGGTGGCTCATTGCTCTTTTTCTCCGGCTTGACGGTAGCCTCTACCACGATTGACAGTGTGACAAAATAGCTTTATAAAAAAGCTAAATCACAAAGCTAAATGGAGGGAGGTCTTCGTGGATGAACAACGCCGATTGAGAAATGCCCTGGGTGAGTTTGCCACCGGCATCGTCGTGGTGACTGCCAATGGACCGAATGACGCACCGGTTGGCATGACGATGAGTTCCTTCAATGCGGTCTCGCTTGATCCGCCGCTCGTGCTGTTCAGCATTGGCAAGCAAGCAAACAGCCTCCCCGCCTTCGCGGCAGCCGAGAGCTACGTGATCAATGTGCTGGCTGGCCAACAGGAGGATTTATCAAATCGCTTCGCCCGACCGCTGACCGACAAATGGGCGGGTCTCGATTTCGAACGGGGACTTGGTGGTGCCCCGAGGCTCAAAGGCGCCTTGGCTCATTTCGAATGCACGCGGCATGAACTCGTCGAAGGTGGCGACCACCTGATCTTCCTTGCGAAAGTCGAGCATTTCTCAGTCGCACCCGGCAATGCCGATCCGCTGATTTTCCTGCGCGGGCGTTACCGTCGCATTCGCAACGACTGGCAGATGGACGCCGACTGGCCACTTTCCGTTCACTATTGATCACTCCAAGCAATCGGATCATTCCCATGACAAAATCTGGACAAGACCACATCTCCAGCCTCCGCGACGGGCGTCAGCTGTTTATCGACGGCACGCTTGTCGAGGATGTTTCTACGCATCCCGCCTTCCGCAATGTCACGGCTTCCATCGGCAGGATGTTCGATTTTGCGAACCAGCCGCAGAACGTTGATCTGATGACGTTTGAAACACCGGAGGGCAAACGGGCCAACAGGATCTGGGAATTGCCCAAGAGCTACGAGGAACTGAAAAAACGTCGCGCCGGTCTGGAAGCCTGGACCAGCCTCCATGCCGGTTTCATGGGGAGAGCCCCCGACCATGTCGCCTCATGCATTTCCGGCATGTACATGGGACGCGACGTCTTCGAAGCCTACAATCCGAAATTCGCGGGCAACCTCGCCAACTATTATCGCTACGCCCGCGACAACGACCTTTACCTCACCTATGTCATCATCAACCCTCAGGCTGACCGCTCCAAGGCAGCATCGGAACAGGTTGATCCTTACCTGACAGCGGGCGTGGTGGACCGCGACGCAGAGGGGCTGACCATTCGCGGCGCCAAGATGCTGGCGACCGGGGGCGTCGTTGCCAATGAAGTGTTCGTCTCGACCATTCAGCCAATGCGTGAGGGGGACGAGAACTACGCAGTTTCCTTTGCCATCCCGATGAACACCAAGGGTCTGAAGGTCCTGTCGCGGAAATCCTACGAAGCCAGTTCGCCTTCGGTATTCGACAATCCGCTGGCGAGCCGCTTCGATGAGAATGACGCGGTCTTGTATTTCGATGATGTGAAAGTGCCGTGGGACCGCGTCTTCATCGATGGCGATATCGCCATGTGCCAGAAGCAGTTCCACGCCACGCCGGCGCATGTCTACCAGAACTATCAGGCCATGATCCGGCTTGCCGTGAAGCTGCGGTTCCTTATCGGCATTGCGCGGCGCGCCACGGAAACCAATGGTGTCACACAGTTTCCGCAGGTGCGCGAAACACTGGGGCAACTGGCTGCCGAAGTTGGCATGATCGAGGGGCTGGTGGCCGGGATGGAAGCCAAGGGCCGCCAGGTCGGCCCCTATTACATTCCGGATGCGCAGACGCTCTATACGGCCCAGGTGCTCAGCCAGCAGCTCTATCCGAAGGTTCTCAACACAATCCGTGATCTGGCGGGCGGTGGCATGATCATGCTGCCGTCGTCCATCGCTGATTTCGCCAACCCGCAGCTTGCCGAGCTTATCGGCAAGACGCAGCAGTCGCCTGCGGCGTCCTCCGTGGATCGAGTGAAGTTTTACAAGCTTGCATGGGACGCCGTCGGCTCCGAATTCGGTTCGCGACACCATCAATATGAGATGTTTTTCGCTGGGGCGACCTTCGTCACCAAGGCGCATGCCTTCCGCACGTTCGATTGGGATCGGTCGGACAAACTGCTTCAGTCCATGCTCGATTCCTACTCGATGGAAGACAGCTTGAAGACCGCTCAACTTTAACAGGCCCCAAAGGAGAGACCCATGGCTGTGAACAAAAAGCATGACGAATTCTATACCCTCGACATGACGTCGGGTTGGGAAGTCCCGGCCGGTTATCCGTCCGGCATTCAGCAGAAGATCATTTCGGGTGCACTCGACGAAGAGAACCGTCGCGGGTCTCGAACCCGGCTCTTGCGTTTCCAACCCGGTG
>JAIXTO010000113.1 GCA_027483885.1 Rhizobiaceae bacterium | reverse complement strand
TTGTCGGCAATCGACAGCGCCGGCGACAGGGCAAGGTTCTGGTAGACGGTTTCGATACCGGCCTTGCGCGCCTCGATCGGCGAGCGAAAGTTGATCGTCTTGCCTTCCAGCGTGATCTCGCCTTCATCGGGATGCACCGCGCCGGAGATCGCCTTGATCAGCGAGGATTTGCCAGCCCCGTTATCGCCGATAACCGCCAGGATCTCGCCCGGATAGAGATCGAAATCCGCCCGGTCGAGAGCCGTCACCCGGCCGTAGCGCTTGACGAGGCCGCGTGCCGAAAGAATGGGTTCCTGAGCCATTAGCCTGCTACCTTTCTGATCCACTGGTCGATGGCGACAGCTGCGATGATGAGCACGCCGATCATGAGATAGGTCCACTGCGGGTCTGTGCCGATGAGGCGAAGGCCAAGGGCAAAGACACCGACGATAAGAGCGCCGAACAGCATGCCCATGATGGAGCCGCGCCCGCCGAACAGAGACAGGCCGCCGATCACCACGGCCGTGATGGATTCGATATTGGCGAACTGGCCAGCGGTCGGAGAGACCGAGCCGATACGGCCGATAAGAGCCCAGCCACCGAGCGCGCAGATGAGGCCGGACAGCGTATAGACGGAAATCAGCATCTTCTTGACGTTGACGCCGGCAAGCTCGGCAGCATCTGGATCGTCGCCGACGGCATAGAGATGGCGACCCCAGGCGGTGCGGTTGAGCACATACCAGAGCGCTGCCACCAGCAGCACCAGCGCGACCACGCCATAGGTGAAAACGGCGCCGCCGATGCGGAAATTGTAGCCGAAGAACTGCAGAAGCGGTGCTTGCGCTTCCAGATCCTGCGAGCGGATCGTTTCATTGGCCGAATAGAGGAAGTTGGTGGCCAGAACGATCTGCCACATGCCAAGCGTCACGATGAACGGCGGCAGCTTGACGCGCGCCACCAGGACGCCGTTGATAAAGCCGCAGATGGCGCCTGTCGCAAAACCGGCGAGGATCGCAAGCGGTGTCGGGATGCCGTAGTTGACGGCAAACTGACCCATGACCACCGAGGACAGAACCATGATGGCACCAACCGACAGGTCGATGCCGGCCGTCAGGATGACCAGCGTCTGTGCCGCCCCGATAATACCGGTGATGGCCACCTGCTGGAGGATGAGCGTCAGCGTGAAGGCCGAAAAGAATTTCGAGCCGAGGAGGGTGCCGAAAATCGCGACCGATAACAGGAGGACGATCAGCGGAACGGCGGCCGGGCTCGAATGCAGGAAGTGCTGAAACTTCTGCAACGGCGTCTTGTCGTGGCCGTCGAACTGGGCAACCTGCGTTGCGCTGCCCGAAAGCACGGTTTCGTATTCGAGATGGGGTTTCTTGCTGGCGGCTTGTGGCTCGCTCATTGATTTTCCTCCCTATTGCCTCTCCCGAGGATGCGAGGGCCGACCGGAGGAATTTTCGTCCTGCGGCATGTCGGCGATGAAATTGATACTTTCAATCGTCAGCGAAGCGACCGGCCCGCGCATGGTGCGGTTGGCGGCTTGTCAGAAGGGCGGCTTGTCGCCGCCCTTCGTTCTTGGCAATCAAGAGTGGTTAAGGATCAACCCCAGCACTTTGCAGTGCCTTCCTTGGTGTCGATCGAGGGAACGCCCTTGGCCGGCTTGTCGGTTACGAGCGAAACACCGGTATCGAAGAAGTTCTTGCCTTCAGTCGGCTTCGGCTTTTCACCGGTATCGGCGAACTTCTTGATGGCCTCGATGCCGAGAGCCGCCATCAGCAGCGGATACTGCTGCGACGTGGCGCCGATGATGCCTTCCTTGACGTTCTTGATGCCGGGGCAACCGCCGTCGACAGACACGATCAGCACGTCCTTCTCCTTGCCGACAGCCTTCAGCGCTTCATAGGCGCCGGCAGCAGCCGGTTCGTTGATGGTGTGAACGACGTTGATGCCCGGATCCTTCTGGAGAAGGTTTTCCATGGCGGTGCGGCCGCCTTCTTCGTTACCGTTGGTGATGTCATGGCCCACGATGCGCGGGTCCTTTTCATCGCCGATCTTGGTGATGTCGACGACGTCGATGCCAAAGCCCTTCATGAAGCCCTGGTTGCGCATGACGTCGACAGAAGGCTGCGACGGGGTCAGGTTCAGGAAGGCGACCTTGGCAGACTTGGCCTTGTCGCCAAGCGTTGCGGCCGCCCACTTGCCGATCAGTTCGCCGGCCAGCAGGTTGTCGGTCGCAAAGGTTGCGTCAGCAGCGTTGATAGGATCAAGCGGCGTGTCGAGGGCGATGACAAGAAGACCGGCGTCGCGCGCCTGCTTGACGGCAGGAACGATGCCGGCGGTGTCGGAGGCGGTCAGCAGAATGCCCTTTGCGCCGTCGGCAATGCAGGTTTCGATCGCGGCGACCTGGCTTTCGGAGTCACCATCGATCTTGCCGGCGTAGGACTTCAGCGTGACACCGAGTTCCTTGGCCTTGGCTGTGGCACCTTCCTTCATCTTGACGAAGAAGGGGTTGGTGTCGGTCTTGGTGATCAGGCAGGCCGAAACGCCGGCAGCCGATGCAGGAGCGGCGAAAACGACGCCCATGGCAAGCGTTGCGAATGCGGCGGTAATGATGCTCTTTTTCATTGGGGCTCCTCCCAGAGTGTAAGCGCTGATGGCCAGGCACCGGACCAGATCGAGTGACCAGACGCCTCCTCCAAGTCGCCCGTGCCTTTACCGCCCCATTAAGATCAAACCCCGCAAGGCCTGTCAATAATTAATTCCGATTGATTTATTAATTCGCGCTGCTACTTTCTTGGGCGAGGAGACTGGATACCTGAGGGAGGGGTAGCCATGACGATCCATGGAAATCAGCCTTCGGGTCTGCCGCCGTCCGTTCTCTCTGCCGGGGGATCGAACCAGGTTCGCGTGCGCGCACACAACGAGCGCCTTGTGCTGTCGCTCGTGCGTCTGCACGGGTCGCTGTCCAAGGCAGATATCACGCGGCGCACGGGCCTTTCGGCACAGACCGTGTCGGTGATCATGCGTGCGCTGGAAAAAGATGGCCTGCTTTTGCGCGGCGAACCGATACGCGGCAAGGTGGGCCAGCCGTCGATCCCGATGCGGCTCAATCCGGATGCGGTGTTTTCCTTCGGTGTGAAGATCGGCCGGCGCAGCGCCGATGTCGTGCTGATGGATTTCATCGGGAAAATCCGGCGGCGCGTGCGCCAAACCTATGCCTATCCGAGGCCTGACGAAATCATGTCGATCATTTTGTCCGGCATCGACCGGCTCGAGGGGGAGATGAGCCCTGACGAGCGGGCGCAGATCGCCGGCGTCGGCATTGCTGCACCCTTCGAATTGTGGAACTGGGCCGAGGAAGTGGGAGCGCCACCCGGCGCCATGGATGCCTGGCGCCAGTTTGACCTGCATGCGCAGGCGTCCGCGCAGATCCGCTATCCGGTCTACCTGCAGAACGATGCCACCAGCGCCTGCGGTGCAGAGCTTGTTTTCGGCGTCGGCCCCTCCTATCCGGATTTCGTCTATTTCTTCATCGGCTCGTTCATCGGCGGCGGCATCGTGCTGAATTCCGAGGTTTTTTCCGGCCGCAGCGGCACCGCCGGCGCGCTTGGGCCGCTTCCCGTGCGCGGTGGCCAGGGCGAAAACCGCCAGCTTCTCGACATTGCCTCGATTTTCGTTCTCGAAAAGCTGCTGCTGGAGCGCGGTATCGATCCGCAGCCCCTGTGGTATTCCGCCGATGAGTGGATCGACTTCGGCGAGCCGCTGGAGATCTGGATCCGCGATACGGCCGATGCGCTGGCGCAGGCGATCGTGGCTGCCGCTTCCGTGATCGATTTCGGCGCTGCCGTCATCGATGGCGGATTTCCGGGATGGGTGCGGGCCCGCATCGTCAAGGCCACGGTCGAGGCCGTCGCCAAACTCGATCTGCAGGGTGTCATCATTCCCGATATCATCGAGGGGGCAGTGGGCGCGCAAGCACGTGCCATTGGCGGCGCAAGCCTGCCGATCTTTGCCCGTTATCTCACCGACCAAAGCATATTGTTCAAGGAGCTTTCATAAATGCTGAAGGGCATCAACCCGATCCTCAGTCCCGATCTTCTGGCAACGCTTCGTGCCATGGGCCACGGCGATGAAATTGCCATCGTCGACGGAAACTATCCGGGGCTTGAGCATGCAAAGCGGCTGGTGCGTCTGGATGGCCATGGACTGATTGCCGTTCTGGACGCCATTCTCTCCGTCATGCCAATCGATGATTTCGTGCCTGAAGCGATTTTCCGCTCGACAGTCGGAAAGGATCGCGATGCGCTTGATCCCGTGCATGAAGAGGTGATTGCCTGCTGCAGCAAACATGAACCGAGTCAGCCTGTCGTGGCCCTGCTCGGGCCGGAGTTTTATCCGCGCGTGAAGGCAGCACACACGGTGGTGCAGACCAGCGAGCCGCGCCTTTACGGCAATGTCATCCTCAGAAAGGGCGTCATCTATCCATGAGGAGAGGAGGCGCTGCTGCACTGGCGGACCTGCAGCAGCGCCTCGCGATGGGGGCGAACGGCCTTTAGAGCCAGCAGCTGTGCTTTTGACGGCATAATTGCATCGCGGGTGACTTGCTGATAGGAGACTTTAATTGTCCACTTATCTGCGATCCTCGGCCTCCCATGAATTTCCAGCCCCGGATGTCCAATTCGATCGAGGGTTTTTCCGTCGGTGACGGCTTTGCCCGGCGAAGCTGGAACGGCCTCGTCTGTGATGTCTGGGATGTGGAATGCGCCGCCTATGCGGGCGGACACTATACCGCGCGCGATCCACGCATCTTCATTCTGCTCGATACCGAAGGCAGAGCACAGGGACAGGGACGCCAGACGGTGCGCCGCTCAGCCCGTGCGGCCGGCAGCCTGCAGAACCCCAAGGACAGCCCGATTTCCTTTGTGCCCGCCGGCATGGATCTGTGGCTGGATTTTACCGATATCCGCAGCGTGCGCCATCTCGACATTCATTTCGACGCCGATGTGATCCGCAGCCGGCTGATGGATGATCTCGATCCGCGCCGGCTGGATGACCCCAGGCTGATGTTTTTCGATGAGCGGACCATGGCCCTTGCCCGGTTGATTGCATCCGAATGCACCAATGCGGCGCCGCTGCATGATCTCTACGGCGACGGGCTTGCCCTCTCCCTGATCATCTCCGTGCTGAACCTGGAAAAGCCGCATCGTCGGGCCCGAACGGCGCTTGCCTCCTGGCAATTGCGCCGCGCGACGGATTATCTGGAAGCCCATTGCCTGCGCAGCGTGCGGCTGGACGAACTTGCGCAGCTCACCGGGCTTTCAGCCTCGCAGTTCAGCCATTCCTTCAAGGCGGCCACCGGCGTTGCACCCCATCAATGGCAGATGCGCGAACGGCTGAAACGGGCAAAACAGCTGCTGGAAAGCGGCAGGTTACCCTTGAATGCGATTGCTGCCGAAACCGGATTTGCCGATCAGGCCCATTTCACCCGGGTTTTTCGCCAGTATGTCGGCACGACGCCGGCGCGCTGGCGCAAGACACGGGTTTGATTGCCCCTTGTGTCGCCCGACACCTGCATCTTTCCCAAGAATGTTCAATTCCTGCCGTGCTGGCCAAGCCTCGTCCTATAAATTGAGTTATTTGCTCATATTATGTGGCGGTCGAACGCACGGGGGATTTGGGGCACCATGATGATCGATAAGACAAGACGAAACGCGAGCCTGAAGGCCGGCATTGCCCTTGCGGGGCTGATGGCGGCTCAGCCTGCGCACGCACAACAGGCCATCGTGCTCGAACCGGTTCTGGTGGAAGGGCAGGCGGCAGGGGATGGCGGTGCAAACGGACCGGTGAAGGGATATGTCGCGCGCAAATCCACCGCTGGCGCAAAGACCGGTGCCGATCTCTCAGCCATTCCGCAATCGGTTTCGGTTGTCGGGCGCGCGGAACTGGATGATCGCGGCATCACCAACAAGGTGGACGAGGCGCTGGCCTATACCGCCGGCGTGACGGCTGCCCCCTTCGGCAATGATGCCGACACCGACTGGCTCTACATCAGGGGCTTCGATGCCACGCAGACCGGCATGTTCTATGATGGTCTCAATCTTTACGCCTATGGTTTCGGCGGCTTCCAGATCGATCCCTTCATGCTGGAACGCGTGGAGGTGCTGAAAGGCCCGGCTTCGGTTCTTTATGGCGGCGCCAATGCCGGCGGTCTCGTCAACCTCGTGCGCAAACGCCCGACGGACGAACCGCTCGCCTATACGGAAACCGGCATCAACAGCAACGGCAACGCGTTTTTCGGTTTTGATGTCTCCGATGCCGTCGGCTCCAGCGACACGATGAGCTATCGGGTGACCGGAAAGATCGCCGGCGGCGACAATTATTCGGATTTCTCGCACGATTTCCGCGGTTTCATCATGCCGCAGCTGACGGTTTCGCCTGACGAGGCCACCAAGGTCACCCTCTGGGGCTCGTTTGCCGGACTTGACCAGGTGCATGTCGGCAACGGCTTCTTCCCGTATTACGGCACGGTTGAATCCGTACCCGGTTTCGGCAAGATCGACCGCGATGCCCTTTACGGCGAACCCGATATCGACACCGGCGTTTATAACCAGGAAATGGTCGGCTACGAAGTCGAGCACGAATTCGACAGCGGCTGGAAAGTGTCGCAGAACGCGCGTTATGCGCATCTCTACAAGCACGAAAACGCGCCTTATCTTTATGGCTGGTACGATCCCGCTCTTGGCTCCGTCAGCCAGCCGGCGACCGCCGATTTCAAGCTGAACCGTCTCGGCTTCGAGCAGACATCCAAGGTCGACACGTTCCTCATCGACAACCGCCTGCAAGGCGAGTTTGAGACGGGTCCGCTGTCGCACCAGTTGCTCGTCGGCCTCGATTACAAATATTATGAGCTTTACAATTATCAGGCCTCGACCACGGGCACGCCGATCAGCGCCAGCGACCCGGTTTATGGGGTGCCGCAGCCGGCCAACAATTCCTACAGCAACCAGGTGATCACCCAGAAGCAGATCGGCGTGTACGCGCAGGACCAGATCCGCTTTGGGGATGGCTTTCTGGTGACGCTGAACGGCCGTTACGACCACGTGGAAACCTCCACCCATAATGGCCCGACTTACTGGTCACCGACGCAGGACAGCACCTACGATTATTCCAACAGCGCCTTCAGCGGCCGCGCCGGTCTGGCTTACGAATTCGATAATGGCGTGACGCCCTATGTGAGCTTTGCCAGCTTCTTCAATCCGGTGATTGCCGTCAGCAGCACGCCCTATAACAAGCCGGAGGAGGGCGAGCAGTATGAAGTGGGTGTCAAATACGAGCCGAGCTTTATCGACGGCCTGTTTACCGCCTCGCTCTTCCATCTCACCAAGCAGAATGTCGTGGTGACGGATCCCGGCACATTCCTCTCCAGCCAGATCGGCGAGGTCGAGTCGCGTGGCATCGAGCTGGAAGGCAAGGTGAACCTTGATGATCAGTGGAAGCTGTTGGGCAGCTTCACCTATACCGATCTCAAGGTGAAGGAGGATATCGTGGCGGCCTATGTCGGCAAGAGCCCCTATCTGGTGCCGGATGTGCAGGCCTCACTTTGGGTTGATTATGCCGTGCCGGTGCCGGCTTTGGAGGGCTTAAGCCTCGGCGCCGGTGTTCGCTATCAGGGTGAAAGCTGGGCAAACCGCGAAAACACCCTGAAAGTGCCAGACGCCACCGTGTTCGATGCGGCGATCCGCTACAGGAAGAACGGCTGGGAAGGTTCGGTGAACGTCAGCAACCTCTTCGACAAGGAATACGTCAAGGGTTGCGCGGGAACCGCGACCTGCGGTTATGGCGATGCCCGCACCGTGGTCGTGAAGCTCAGCAAGAGCTGGTAACGCGAAAAATCTCCCATAAAAAACGCCGGCGGAGCGATCCGCCGGCATTCTTGTGTCTGGACGCTGTGGTTCAGCGAAACAGGCTGGGAAGCCAGAGCGACAGCGCCGGAATATAGGTCACCAGCATCAGCACCGCGACACTTGCCCCGAAGAAGGGCCAGATGGTTTTCATCGCTTCGCGGATCGAGATGCCGCCGACCGCGCAGCCGACGAAGAGCACCGTTCCCACCGGCGGCGTGTTGAGCCCGATACCCGCGTTCAGGATCATCACCACGCCGAAATGCACGGGATCGACACCAAATGCCTTGACGACAGGCAGAAGCACCGGCGTCGAGATGATGACGAGCGGCGCCATGTCCATGAAGGTCCCGAGCAGCAGCAGGATGATGTTGATGACCAGAAGCACGATGATCGGGTTGTCCGAGATCGCGCCGATTGCGCCGATCATCAGCTGCTGCACCTGCAGGAAGGCCATCAGCCAGGCAAAGGCTGCCGCCGTGCCGATGACGAGAAGCACCATGGCCGTGGTGCGAACCGCCCCCATGACAGCCTCGACGAAACCGTGCCAGTCCAGTTCACGGTAGACCAGCATGGCCACGAGGAAGGCATAGAGAACCGCAATGCAGGAGCTTTCCGTTGCCGTAAACACGCCCGAGCGCACGCCGCCGAAGATGATGGCGATGAGAAGAATGCCCGGAAAAGCCGAGACGAGATAATAGGCAACCTTGGAAAAGCCCGGGAAAGGTTCGGAGGGATATCCCCGGCGCACGGCAACGACATAGGCCGTGATCATCAGCGCTGCCGCAAGCAGGATGCCGGGAATGATGCCGGCGGTGAAGAGATCGGCGACCGACACGTTGCCGCCGGCTGCGATCGAATACAGGATCATGTTGTGCGAGGGCGGGATCATCAGGGCGATGATCGCGGCATTGACCGTGACGTTGACGGCGTAACCGCGGTCATAACCGCGCGCTGCCATCTGTGGGATCATCAGGCCGCCAACGGCCGAGGCATCGGCGACAGCCGAGCCGGAAATGCCGCCAAACAGGGTGGAGGCGACGATGTTGACCTGACCGAGGCCGCCACGCAGATGACCGACGATACCGGCTGCAAAACGGATGAGGCGCGCTGCGATGCCGCCGCGCACCATCAGGTCACCGGCAAAAATGAAGAACGGAATGGCCATCATGGCAAACACGTTCATGCCGGAATTCAGCTGCTGGAAGATGACGATGGGCGGCAGCCCCATGTAAAGGATCGTCGCGACCGAGGCGATGCCAAGGCAGAACGCGATCGGCATGCCGATCAGCATCAGGACCGTGAAGGATCCGAAAAGAATGGTATAGGCCATCAGACAACCTCCGCCACGTCGGCATGGGCCGCGATCTCTTCGCCCAGTGCCACGTCAATGAAACGTTCAGCGGCAAAGAGCGCAATCATCGCGCCACCCACCACCAGCGGAAAGAAGTCCACGCCGCCCGGCCAGCCGAGAACCGGAATGGTTGCGGTCCATGTGCCCTTGGCCAGAAGCACGCCGTAATAGGCCATGGCGATGCCGAACAGGGCGACCAGCCCAAGGCTCACGAGGTCCATCGCCTGTTGTACGGGAGCGGGCATGGCATAACGCAGGATATCGAGCCCCAGATGCACGCTTTCGCGCACGCCAACGGCAGCCCCCAGCATGATGAACCACGACATCAGGTAGAGCGATAGCGGCTCCGACCAGCTGGGTGAATCGTTCAGGACGTAGCGGGCAAACACCTGCCAGCCGACAATCACGGTCATGACGACGATGCCTGTACCGGCAATGTAGAGTGATAGACGGCTCAGCGCCGTCAGGCCTGGCCGGATGGCCCGCATGAAGTTTCTCATTTCCCCAAGTCCTCCTGCGCTTATTCTACGATGCGCATGTCAGCAAAAAGGGCCGGCAGGTTGTCACCTGCCGGCCCTTGTTTCTTGATTATTTTACTGCCTGGATACGCTCGAGCAGGCCCTTCAGCTTTTCGTCGGTCACGAACTTGTCGTAGACCGGCTTCATGGCTGCGGAAAACTCCGACTTGTCCACCTTGATCACGTTGACGCCGGCAGCCCGTACCTTCTCTTCAGACGTCTTTTCACGCGCCGTCCAGAGTTCACGCATCTTGACGGTGGATTCCTTGGCGGCCTGACGAACGATCTTCTGGTCTTCCGGCTTCAGCTTGTCCCAGCTGATCTTGGACATCACGAGGATTTCCGGGTTCAGCGAATGTTCCGTCAGCGTGTAGTTCTTGGCCACTTCGAAGTGACGCGCCGATTCGTAAGACGGCCAGTTGTTTTCAGCGCCATCGACGACACCGGTTTCCAGCGAGGAATAAACTTCGCCCATGGGCATCGGCGTCGGGTTGGCGCCAAAGGCCTGCATCATGGCAATCCAGAGGTCGGACTGCTGCACGCGGATCTTCATGCCCTTGAGGTCGGCGAGCTTCTGGATCGGCTTCTTGGTGGTGTAGAAGGAGCGCGCGCCGGAATCGTAATAGGTGAGGCCGATCAGGCCATGCGGTTCGAAGGCGGCAAGGATTTCATCACCGATCGGGCCGTCGACGGTCTTGTGCATATGTTCCGTCGAGCGGAACAGGAAAGGCATGCCGAGAACGACGGTTTCCTTGACGAGGTTGTTGAAGGGGGCCGCATTGACGCGGTTGAGATCGATGACGCCGAAACGGGTCTGCTCGATCGTGTCCTTTTCAGAACCGAGCACGGCGCTCGGCATGACCTGCACCTTGATGCGGCCATTGGTGCGCTCGGAAATCAGCTGGCCCATGAACTTGACCGCTTCCACCGTCGGATAACCGTCCGGGTGGATGTCGGCGGAACGCAGACTGATTTCCTGTGCCTGTGCGGCAAGGGTCGTGCTCATGGCAAGGCCAAGGGCCAGCCCCAGGATCTTCGTTAGTTTCATGATATCCTCCACTTGGTGAACGCCTGAGCCTCCTGCTCCGGCGGCAGTCTTTATGCGGTCTTCTCCCGAAACGCCGGCAGTCCGAACAGCTCCTCCGGGTTGTCGACGAGGGCGCGCTGAAGCGCTGCATCGTCAGGCAACCAGCTCAGAACGGTCTCCAGCAGGCTTGCGTCGTCGGGGTAATCCTTCTGCTCGCGCGCCAGGTTGTGCGGCCAGTTGGTGCCCCAGACGATGCGTTCCGGTGCGTGGGCGGCAAGCGTGCGGGCAACGGCTGCGACGTCGGCATAAGCAGGGCCGCCGCTCTTTGAGGATTCGTAGACGCCGGCAAACTTGAACCAGCAATTGCCGGCATCGATCAGCCGCCGTGTGGCCGATATCTGCGGGCTGTCGGGCGTCACGCCATCGAAAAACTTGCCATGGTGATCGAAAACCCAGCGCGATTTCAGCGCTGCAAGACGCGGTTCATGCTCAAGGATCTTGCTGCCGTCGAACTGTACGGCGAGCATCCAGCCACGTGCGGCAGCCTTGGCATCAAGTGCTTCCAGCGCTGAAAGATCGGTCGCGCCGCCCGGCAGATCCATGATGCGAAGGCCGACAACGCCGGCCTTTTCCAAAGTATCCAGTTCTTCATCGGACACATCGACGCCAACGGCTGCCACGCCGCGCGCCACGTCACCCATTTCGGCAAGGCAGGCGATGATATTGGAATTGTCACGCTGCTGGGCATTGCCCTGCGTGATGATCACGCGGTCGATGCCGAGCCATGTCATCAGCTGGCGGTACTGCGCCGGTGTCGGCAGGTCGCCGGCCGGCAGGCCCGGACCGCCCGGAAGCGATGGATAACCCGGCAGATACATGTGCATCTGGGTATCGACGCTGCCCTTCGGCAGGGCGATGGCGGGCTTTTCACCGGTGAGCGGGCGAACCAGCATCAGGCGTCTCCCATCTTGAATTCGGCAAGCGCATCGCGGTTGATTTCGATGCCGAGGCCGGGGCCGTTCGGAATGGAAACCACGCCGTTCACATGCTCGATCGGTGTCTTGATGATCGCCTGGCGGAAGGGGTTGTCAGTGCGGTCGAATTCCAGGATCGGCTCGATCGGGTTGACGCGCACCGGGCTTGGCACCATGGCCGCCATGAACTGCAGGGCGGCGGCAATATGGACCGCCGTTCCCCAGACATGCGGCACGACGCGCACGCCATGCAGCGCTGCCAGATCCGCCACGCGCTTGGCCTCGGTAAAACCGCCGACGCCGGCAAGATCGGGCTGGAGAATATCGACGCAGCGCGTCTCCACAGGCTCTTTCATGCCCCAGCGTGTGTGCCAGGTCTCGCCGCCGGCAACCGGGATCGGCTGGCGGGCGCGCACCTCGCGATAGGCGGCAAGCTGTTCCGGCACCACCGGTTCCTCGAACCAGTCGAGGTTCAGTTCTGCGGCAGCCTGACCGAAGCGGATGGCTTCTACCGCATCATAACCGTGGTTGGCATCGACCATGATGCGCATGTCGGAACCGACCGCTTCGCGGGCGGCCCGCACCACGCGAAGGTCTTCCTCCACGCCAAAGCCGATCTTGATCTTGGTGGCGTGAAAGCCCTCCGACCAGTAGCGCGCTACATCGCGGGCATTGTCTTCGACGCGGTCGACACCGTCTCGCTTGAAGCTGCCGGTGGCATAGGCCTTAACGCTTTCGCGAAAACGGCCGCCGAGCAGGATGGAGATCGGCGCGCCAAAATGCTTGCCCTTGATATCCCACAGCGCCATGTCGATGCCGGAGAGGGCGGTGATGGTGAGGCCCCGTTGGCCCTGATCGCGCAGCGCATTGTAGAGCCGCGCCCAGATCTTTTCGTTTTCAAGCGGGTTTTCGCCGATCAGCCAGTTGGCATAGGTCGCCACCACGGCAGCGTTCGGACGCGCCGGCCCGAGGCATTCGCCCCAGCCGGTCGTTCCGTCGTCGCATTCGATTTCCACCAGAACATGGGCGCGCCGGTCAAAGCGCATGGAGGCGCTTTCGAAGGCAACGTCGAGCTTGTGCTCCAGAAGATGGGTGCGAACTGCGACGATCTTCATCTTAACGCTTCCAGGGACCGATAAGGGCGAGCATCATGTCTTCTTCCTCGCGCGTCAGGTCATCGAGCGGCGGGCGAACCTTGCCCGCATCAAAACCCTGCAGGCGCACGCCGGCCTTGATGGCAGCGACGGCATAACCCTTGCGACGGTTGCGGATGGCCATGAACGGATAGAAGAAGTCGCGCAGGATCTCTTCGCAGCGCGCCCGGTTGCCGGCGCGCAGCGCCTTGTAGAATTCAACCGCAAGGCCGGGCACGAAGTTGAACACGGCCGACGAATA
Organism: Rhizobiaceae bacterium; assembly: GCA_027483885.1. Taxonomy (GTDB): domain Bacteria; phylum Pseudomonadota; class Alphaproteobacteria; order Rhizobiales; family Rhizobiaceae; genus Neorhizobium. The sequence continues at coordinate 92,606 of JAIXTO010000113.1, read as the reverse complement.
GGTGGTGAAGCCGGCGCCGAGATAGGCTTCGGCGAACAGTTCCGCCGTCGGCATGCCGCCGAGATAGGTGAGGCGATCGCCCATGGTGGCGGTGACCTGACGCACCAGGCCGATATCGCCGGTGCCGTCCTTGAAGCCAACGAGGTTCGGGCACTCGTCACACAGGCGCTTCAACGTGTCGACGGAGAGAACCGAATTATCACGGTTATAGACCATCACGCCGATGCCGACGGACTGGCAGATTTTCTTGACGTGCTGGTAGAGGCCTTCCTGCGGCGCATCGATGAGGTAATGCGGCAGAAGCAGGATGCCGTCAGCGCCGGCCTTTTCAACCGACTTTGCCAGTTCCACGCCGACATGGCTGCCGAAACCGCAGCCGGAGACAATGGCGGTATCGCCCGCTGCTTCCTTGGCGGCCCTGACGATGCCAGGGATTTCATCGGGAGACAGGGAAAAGAACTCGCCGGTGCCGCCGGCGGCAAACAGAACCGGGGCGTCGTAACCCGACAGCCACTCCACATGGCGACGATAGCTTTCCGGCTGGAACTGACCTTCCGCGTCGAAATGGGTCACGGGGAAAGACAGAAGGCCAGCGCCGAGCGCCGCCTTGATCTCTTGTGGCGTCATCATGGAATTTTCCTCTGTAGATGTTCCTCCGTTATTTGTCGTACATATATGGCATACAAGTGTCAATAACTTATCTGACGAATTGCCTTTGCTCGCGCAACAGAGCCCGATAGCGGGCCTGGCTGCCGCGCAAATGTCGGCGCATGGCTTCACGCGCGGCCTCTTCATCACCTGCCGAAATCGCCACCACGATGGCGTTGTGCTCGTCCATGATCAGCTTGATGTAAGCGGCCTGATCGGCCTCGCTGTCTTCGCTGCGCAGGGCCGCACGGGGAATAACGCTTTTGCCGATCATCGACAGGAAGTCGCGGAAACGGGCATTGTTCGTGGCTTCCGCGATGGCCAGATGCAGGGCAAAATCGGCGTCGCTGGTGGGTTTTCCCGCTTCCAGCCCCACCTGCACCGCGTAATGACAGTCGATGATCACCTCTTCCTGCGCCGGCGAGCGGCGAACGGCGGCAAGGCCTGCGGCCTCCACTTCCACGGCGGTGCGCAGTTCAAGAAACTCGATCACCGAGGATACCCGGGCGTGATCTATGTTTTCGATCGACATCGGGCTCGGCGCCATGGGCCCCGGCAGGTCGAGCACAAAAACGCCGGCGCCCTGGCGGGCTTCCACCAACCGGTCGGCGCGCAGGGCAGCAATGGCCTCACGCACCACGGTGCGGCTGACGCCGTGGGTTTCGCCCAGTTGCGCTTCGCTCGGCAGTTTGCTGCCGGGGGTGAACTGGCCGGCAAGAATTGCCTGGCGCAGCGTATCTCCCAGCTTGGCAGCAAGCGTGATGGAACCGCCGCTGGATCGTTCCTTCGTGGTGATGCTCATGCGTGCCTCTCGTCAATCTGGTTGGCGGCATTTGTAAAGCCGCGCGACCTTTTGCAATAGCTGTACCGTGTTGACGCTCGGCTGCCAACATGTATGATAAATTTACATGGTAGGGTTACAAGTCTGTCCCGCCCACCATTCAGGGAGGTTCCATTGAAACGACTGTTGATGACCGGCGCCGCCGGTGCGCTCGGCCGGGCCATGCGCACGCGGCTGGCCCCGCTTGCCGAGACGCTGCGCCTGTCCGATATCAGCGATCTCGGCGCGGCCGGGGAAAACGAAGAACTGGTGCAGTGCGATCTGGGTGATGCGGACGCCGTTCACCGGCTGGTCGAGGGCTGCGATGGCATCGTGCATCTTGGCGGCATCTCGGTCGAGGACAAGTTTTCCAAGATCCTCAACGCCAATCTGCTCGGGCTCTACAATCTGTATGAAGCCGCGCGGGCCAATGGCAATCCGCGCATCCTGTTTGCCAGTTCCAACCATACGGTCGGTTTCTACAGGCAGGACCAGCACATCGATACGACGGCGCCGATGCGGCCAGACGGCCTTTACGGCGTGTCGAAATGTTTTGGTGAAGCACTCGCCCGGATGTATTTCGAAAAATTCGGCCAGGAAACGGCGCTGGTGCGCATCGGCAGTTGCATGGAAAAACCCAGCAATCACCGTATGCTGGCGACCTGGATGTCCTATGACGATTTCCGCTCGATGATCGAATGCATCTTTCGCGCGCCCATGCTGGGCTGCCCGATCATCTGGGGTGTCTCCAACAACGACAGCCGCTGGTGGGACAATTCCCATGCCGCCTATCTCGGCTGGAAGCCGCAGGACAATGCGGAACGTTTCCGCGCTGAACTGGATGCCCAGCTTGGCAAGCAGGATCCGACAGTCCCGCTCAACGTCTATCAGGGCGGCAATTTTGTGAAAGACCCGATCTTTCCGGAAAAGTGACGGCCAGACGTCATGTCCGCCAAAGTGTTTCTTCCGGCGCATCCGTCTCTGCGCCGGAAGGGTCGATCAATCGTCGGAATAACGTTCTTCGGCCCAGGGGTCGCCACGCATGTGATAACCGTTCTTCTCCCAGAAGCCTGGCCTGTCCTGCCGGGTGAATTCGATCCGGGTCAGCCATTTGGCGCTTTTCCAGAAATAGAGATGCGGCACGACAAGCCGCATGGGGCCACCATGCTCGCGGCTGATCGGCTCTCCTTCCCAATGTGTCGCCAGAAGCGCATCGGCTGCGGCGAAATCAGACAGAAGAAGGTTCGTCGTATAGCCGTCGAAACTCGTCAGCATCACCGCATCCGCCTCCGGGCCTGGGTGGGCGAGATCGAGCAGATCGCGCACCATCACGCCCTGCCAGCGATTGTCATAGCGCGACCATGTGGTGACGCAGTGAATGTCGGAGACCGACGGGCTCTGCGGCAGGCCGAGAAAACCTGCCCAGTCGAAGGTCAGCTTGTTTTCCACCTCGCCGCGCACATCCAGCCGCCATTGCATCTCTGAAATCTGCGGCTGCTGGCCAAGATCCAGCACCGGCCAGTTTTTGACCAGATGCTGGCCGGGCGGCAGCCGGTCCGTCTCTGGCCGGGAGATACGGCCGGTGAGAAAACGCCCTTCGGCGGCCCATTTCCGCTTGGTATTCGTCAGCTTGGTGGCTTCCGGTTCTGAAGTCTCGTCCGCCATGGCGTGATCCCTGAATGGTTGATGCTGGGAAACGGGCGACCCCTGCGGATCGTTCCTGCCTTCTCTGGGCATTCGCTTTTCAAGTGAAACTGCACGCTCTTGCGCCCGCTGTCCAGCCGTTCAGGTGCCCTAACGATCCTCTGCGGCGACGGCGAGGTGGCCAGGGTTCGGGCAGCGGCTGCCCATTTTCAGACAGGTTCTGCCAGCAGTTGCCCCAGATATTCTATCGCCGGCGAAATGGGAGGCGACTGGTTGGCATAACGCAGGCAAAGCGGGATATGGCGCGTCTTGCCCGCCACGAAGTCAAGCTGCACCAGCCTTTGCGCGCGTAGATCCGCTTCAATGAGATGTGAGGGCAGCCAGCCATAACACAGCCCCTGCCGCACCGCTTCAATGGCGGCCTCGACCGTGTTCATGCTCCAGACCTTGCTGGGATCGTCCTGCAGTCGTTCCTCCTCCAGATCCCAGCCCTGGATTTCCACACGCAGGTAGCGCGCCAGCGTCGGCCCGGTGGGCGGGCGTCGCAGCTGCGTCAGGGGATGGCCATCTCGTGCAACGGCAACCAGTTCCACGTCGGCAATCAAGGCAATGTTGCGCGCTGCGGGCTCGGCGACGAGCACCGCAAGGTCAAAGTTTCGATGCCCGATATCTGCCATCGTCAGGCGCACGGCTTCCGCCAGACGGATGTCCACACGAGGGTAGCGTTGGGAAAACCGTTTGAGGGCCCTAAAGAGGCGCGGTTTTGGAAAAAGCGCGTCGACCACAAGCCGGATATGGGCAATCTCCCCGCCCGCAAGCGCCTTGGCATGGTCCTCGACCTCGCACCATTCATCGATCAGCGGGATGGTATCGCCCAGCAGCGCGGCACCCGCCTCTGTCAGGACCGCCCGTCGTCCCCGTATCTCGATGAGCCCGATCCCCAGGGCCTCCTGCAGGCGCGCCACGGCATAACTGACCGAAGACTGGCTCCTGTGCAGCACGCTTGCCGCCTGCGCAAATCCACCCGCCTCGATTACGGCGCGCAGCACGGCCCATTGTTCGATTGTCGAGCGTGGCATGCGGCTCATGGCAAGGCTCCCGATGCAGACGATTGTCGGACATATCGGATTATCCGATCTTGATTCATCAAAATGAGAACTTTTCTATCCGTCAAGTCAATGGATAAGGTCGCGTATCGCACCAAGGAGATTGTGATGACTGACGAATTTGAATCGACGAAACCTGAAGAACTGACCGGCATCATCGGCCAGCATGTCATCTACACCTATGCCAATGGCTGGCAGTACGAGATGTACATCAAGAACGCGCGCACCATCGATTATCGCATTCACAGCGGTCTGGTCGGCGGCCGCTGGGTTCGCGATCAGGTGGCCCATATCGTCCGCCTGGGCCAAGATGTCTACAAGATCTCGTGGGACGAGCCGACCGGCACAACCGTGAGCGTTGCTTTCAATCTGGCGGAGCGAAAGCTGCATGGCGTCATCTTTTTTCCGCGCTGGATTGCTGAAAATCCCGAGAAAACCGTCTGTTTCCAGAATGATTACATCGACCGGATGTTGGCGTTCCGCGATGCGGGCCCGACCTATCCGAAGCTGGTCATCGATGAATTTGCCGATCTGACCTTCAGCGAACAGGTGGGACCGGATGATGAGCAGGTCATATGCTGCCCGCCGGCTGAGCTTCCTGACGGTTATGCGGATCGCCGCAACTGAGGCCTGCCTGTCTGAAAGGTTGAGGTCAGCCCGGGGCAGCAGGCGATCCTGCCATTGCCGAACGCCCCGGGCAGGGAAGGAAGCGTTTGTCCTTCACCGGTCGGCCCTTCAAAGGGCAGGGCGCTCAAGAGGCGATCATTGTATTTTTAAAAACATAACGCTGGCGATTTTCAGCGGGATCGATATGTTTTAACCAATACATCGCAAGGAGACGCCATGCCGACCCATCGCCACTGCCTCACCTCCATCCTTTCGGCCTTTGCCGCCGTGTCGCTCCTCTGCCTGGCGACGGTTTCGCCGGCGTCTGCCGCCGAAAAAATCACCGTGTTTGCGGCCGCCAGCATGAAGAATGCGCTGGATGCCGCCAATGCCGCCTACCGCGCGGACAAAGGCGTCGATGTCACCACCTCCTATGCGGCAAGTTCGGCGCTTGCCAAACAGATCGAAGCCGGCGCGCCCGCCGATGTGTTCATTTCAGCAGATCTCGACTGGATGGATTATCTGGCCGGCAAGCAGTTGATCGCGCCCGAAACCCGCAGCAACCTGGTCGGCAACCGCATCGTTCTGGTGGCACCGAAGGACAAGGCCAAGCCTGTCGAAATCAAGTCCGGCTTCGATCTGGCCGGACTGCTCGGCGACAGTCGCCTTGCCATGGGCTCTGTCGAAAGCGTGCCGGCCGGCAAGTATGGCAAGGCGGCGCTGGAAAAGCTCGGCGTCTGGAGCGCGGTTGCGTCAAAGGTTGCGGGTGCCGAAAACGTGCGCGGCGCACTGGCTCTGGTGTCGCGCGGGGAAGCGGCTTATGGCATCGTCTACCAGACGGATGCGGCGGCTGATCCGGGTGTTGCCATTGTCGGCACCTTTCCGCAGGAGACTCATCCGCCGATCATTTATCCGGTCGCAGCCCTCAGCGCATCGAAAAACCCTTCGGTCGCCGCCTATCTCGATTTTCTGAAGTCACCAAAGGCCGCGCCGTTTTTCCAGTCGCAGGGTTTTGCCATTCTGAAGTAGGGTGAACCCGGCGGTGTCGCGCCGTGTCGTTGCCGGATGTGTCGCAGGTGCCGGATTTGGGTGAATTTTCATTGAGCGCCGAGGAATGGGCAGCGATCCGGCTCAGCCTTCAGGTATCGGTTGTCGCTATGGTTGCCAGCCTGCCGTTCGGCATCCTCATTGCCTATGTGCTGGCGCGCGGCCGTTTCTGGGGAAAGTCACTGCTGAACGGGCTTGTCCACCTGCCGCTCATCCTGCCGCCGGTGGTGACCGGTTATATCCTGCTGATCCTGTTTGGCCGGCGCGGCCCGATCGGCGCATTCCTGGACGAATATTTCGGCATCGTGCTTTCCTTCCGCTGGACGGGTGCGGCTCTCGCCTGCGCCGTCATGGGGTTCCCGCTGATGGTGCGCTCGATCCGCCTGTCGATCGAGGCGGTGGATGGCAAGCTGGAAGAGGCCGCCGGCACGCTTGGCGCCTCGCCGCCCTTCGTGTTCCTGACCGTCACGCTGCCGCTGATCCTGCCGGGCGTCGTTGCCGGCATGATCCTCGCCTTTGCAAAGGCCATGGGCGAGTTCGGCGCAACGATCACCTTCGTGTCCAACATTCCCGGTGAAACGCAGACGCTGTCTGCCGCCATCTATACCTTTACCCAGGTGCCGGGCGGCGATGCGGGTGCTTTGCGCCTGACGCTGGTGGCCATCGCGCTTTCCATGGCAGCGCTTCTGGCCTCGGAGGCGCTCTCGCGGGTGATCGGCAAGAGGATCCATGCCGAATGACGCTTCTGGTCGATATCCGCCATCGGCAGGGCGCCTTTTCGCTTGATGTGTCGTTTTCTTCCGAGCGCGGGGTGACGGCCCTGTTTGGCCGGTCCGGCTCGGGCAAGACATCGGTGCTGCGCATCGTTGGCGGGTTGGTGGCGCCCGAAAAGGGGCGCGTGGTGCTCGATGGCGAGGTGCTGATCGATACGGACGCCAGCGTGGCGGTGCCCGCGCATCGGCGCCGCTTCGGTTATGTGTTTCAGGAACCCCGGCTCTTTCCGCATTTGAGCGTGCGCCAGAACCTGTCCTATGGTCGCTGGTTTTCAGGGGCAGGCACGGGGCGTGACAGCATGGACCGGGTGCTCGACATGCTCGGCATCGGCAATCTTCTCGATCGGTGGCCGGGCAATCTCTCCGGCGGCGAAAAACAGCGGGTGGCGATTGGCCGCGCGCTTTTGTCCGCCCCGCGCATGCTGCTGATGGACGAGCCGCTGTCGGCGCTCGATGAGGCGCGCAAGGCCGAAATCCTGCCGTACCTTGAGCGGCTGCGCGACGAACTGGATGTGCCGATCCTTTATGTCAGCCACTCTGTTTCGGAAGTCGCGCGGCTGGCGGATCGGGTCGTGGTGCTGGCGGATGGTCGTGTGGAAGCAAGCGGCGGCGCGTCCGATATTCTGGGCGGCGCTTTCGAGGCGACGGGTCGCGAGGCCGGAAGCGTGCTGTCCGGGCGCGTGGTGTCCATCGATGCGCCAGCCGGCCTTGCCACCATCGGTTTTGCTGGCACCGAACTCGTGGTGCCACGCGGCGGGCTGGATGTCGGACGGCAGTTGCGCGTGCATATCCCGGCCCGCGAAGTGCTGCTGGCAACCGTGCGCCCGGTTGGCATCAGCGCGCTCAACGTGCTCGAGGGGCACATCCTGTCCATCACGACGGCCGGCAACGGGGCGGCCGATGTCGAGCTTGCCTGCGGGCAGGAACGGATCCAGGCACGCATTACCGCGCTTTCCGTCGGGCGGCTTCAGCTTTTGCCGGGGCTTTGCGTCCATGCCATCATCAAAACGGTGGCGCTTGCCCCCCGGTGATCTCGAAAATGTGAATTCATGGCTCTACTGCACTGCACAACGGGGCGATTTTTCCATTTGACGGCAGCCTCCGGCAGGACTACCTCGGTCTGGCGCACATCGTTGCGTCTATCCTTTAAAACCGACCCCCGAGGGGATCATGCCCGATAACGATCATAGTCGATTGACCGCGCCGTTTGTGGCTGCCGCATTGAGCTGATTGCTGTCAGCCCCCTGCGACCAGCCGCAAGCGGCCGGTCGTCCAGGAGGTGAGCATGAACGCAACCATCCGTTTTTTCGCAGCCCATCTGCGCCGTCCCGGTGTCCGCAAGGACCCGAACGAAATCTTTGCCGAACGTTCCACCTTCGGTGATCGTCTGGCTGACCGCGTCGCCGCCATTGGCGGTTCGTGGAGCTTCATCATCGGCTTCACCGTTTTCCTGGTTGCCTGGGCAATCCTGAATACGGCGGTGCTGGCCGCCAACGCCTTCGATCCGTTCCCCTACATCTTCCTCAACCTGATGCTGTCGATGGTGGCAGCCCTGCAGGCGCCGGTCATCATGATGAGCCAGAACCGCCAGGCCGCCAAGGATCGCCTGGCCGCCCGGCTGGATTATGAAACCAACCTGCGCTCGGAAGCCGAAATCGCCAATCTGCATGCCAAGGTGGATGCGCTGACCGGGGATCTCGCCATGCTCATCCGTCTCCAACTGGGCACGCCGACATCGGCAAACGGCGAACAGACCGCGGTCAACTGAACGTCCGTGTGCCGGGACATCTGCGCAAGCAGTCTCAGGTTGAGGATGTTTGCTTGGCTGCCCCGCTCTCCGGCACGGTTTTGTGGCTGAGCAACCAGTCGAGGTCGTCTGACATGGCGGCCTCGGCTTTTTGTTGCATGGAGCGGAAGCGGGCGATCAGTTCTTCGCCGAAGGCCGTCACCTGCGCCCCGCCGCCCTGTTTTCCGCCCCGCTGCCGCTCCACCGCGGGCGCGTCGAACATATGGTTCAGGGCATCGACAAGCAGCCAGGCGCGACGATAGGACATGTCCATTGCCCGGCCGGCTGCGGAAATGGAGCCGGTCTCGCGGATCAGTTCCAGAAGCTGGATCTTGCCGCGCCCGAGCCTGTCGCCGGGGGAAAAATCCATGCGAAGGATGATCTTGAGTGGCATCGGTTCGTTCTGCGCCATGCTGCGGCGTTCCTCGCCTTGGATCTCGGTTCTGCCATTGACGATCTAGCAAGCCCTCCGGCGCGAAGCCAGAGCGTTCCATCGGCTGAATGTTTGGTTCGCATTGACAAGCATGTTCTGACACAAGAAGACTGCCCCACCTGAACGCAAACTGCCGGGGAGGACGTCATGTCTAAGCGCGTTATCATGGGTGTGGCCGCCTTTTTGGCAGGCCTTATGCTGACCTCTCCGGCCTTTTCCCAACAGACCGACCGCCGGATCGAGACGGTGGAGGATGCCGATTATGTCGGGTTCGACCTGCGCACCGTCAAGAATGTGCCCCTCGACCAGTGCGAGACCGCCTGTATTGCGGACAAATCCTGCCGCGCCTTCACCTATAATGTGAAGGCCAAATGGTGTTTTCTCAAATCCGATTACAGCCAGCGCAATGATTTTGCCGGTGCCGTGGCCGGCAAGGTGGTGAGCGACGCGACAGATCCCGATATCGGTGCCGCGCCAAAACTGTCTTTCCTGACGGCTGAGACACTCCAGCAGGCGGCAGCGCTGCGCGATGGCCTTGAACTCCCTGCCGAACTCGAGGGTCAAGGGCTTGAAAGCCTGAAGGCGCTGGCGCAGGTGGAGTTTATCGGCGGCAATGTCGAGGCCGCGGTTTCAGCCTATCTTGCAGCCCTGTCGATCGAGCCTGATGATGCCGCGCTGTGGAGCGAGACGGCGCGGGCGGCAAATTCCGTCAAGGACAATTCCGACATGACGGCAAAAGCGGTGCTCGCCGCCGTCAATGCTTATGATGCCTCGCGCACCGCCCAGGCCCGTGCCGAGGCGCTGGCGCTTCTGGCCGAAGGGCTGGAACGGCAGGAAAACCACCGTGCTGCCATCACAGCACTCAAGGAAAGCGTGGCACTTGTGCCGGCCCGCACCGTCCAGGCGCGGCTCAATGATCTGCGCACGCGCTTCGGTTTTCGCGTGACCGAGCACACGATCGATGCCGATAGCGCAAGCCCGCGCGCTTGCGTGACCTTTTCCGAACCGCTGGTCAAGGCTGGCACGGATTACGCACCCTTCGTCACCCTGAACGGGGCCGCGCCGAAGGCGCTGGAGGCCAAGGACAGCCAGATCTGCGTGGAAGGTCTTGCGCATGGCGAACGCTACAAGCTGACGCTGCGCCGCGGCCTTCCCTCTTCCGTCGGCGAGAACCTCGAAGCGGGTGTTGATCTTGATCTTTACGTCAAGGACCGCTCGCCTTCGGTACGCTTCACCGGCGACAGTTTCGTGCTGCCATCCACGGCGCGGCGTGGCATCCCGCTGGTTTCCGTCAACACGCCGAGCGCCAATCTGAAGCTGTACCGCATCGGCGACCGCAACATTGCGCCGCTTCTCGCCAATTCGCAGTTCCTCACCCAGATGGACGGCTATTCGGCCGACCAGATCGAGGCGAGCAACGGCCAGCTCGTCTGGCAGGGCAGCATCGATATTGCCCAGGATATCAACAAGGATGTGGTGACGAGCTTTCCGGTGGATGAGGCGCTGCCTCAGCGCAAGCCGGGGGTTTATGTGCTGACCGCAACGGCCGGCACCGGCACGGCCAATGAATGGGACAACAAGGCGACGCAGTGGTTCGTCGTGTCCGATCTTGGCCTGTCCACCTATGCCGGCACTGACGGGCTGAACGTTTTCGTGCGGTCTCTTGCCAGCGCAAAACCGGCAGCTGGCGTCGATCTGCAACTGCTGGCCAAAAACAACGAGGTTCTGGGCACGGCAAAGACGGATGAAAATGGCCGCGCCACCTTCAGTGCCGGTCTCATTCGCGGCACGGCGGCCATGGTTCCGGCGGTGCTGACGGCGATGAAGGAGGGCGAGGATTATGTCTTTCTCGACATGACGCGCGCAGGCTTCGATCTGTCCGATCGCGGGGTGACAGGACGGCCCGCCCCCGGTGCCATCGACATCTACGCCTATACCGAACGCGGCATCTATCGCCCCGGTGAAACCGTCCATGCCGCTGTTCTGGCGCGCGATGTCGAGGCGAAATCCATCGACAACCTGCCGCTCACCTTCGTTTTCCTGCGCCCGGATGGCGTGGAAGACCGGCGGATGACCGAGAACGGCAAGCTTGGCGGTTATGCGCTGGATCTGCCGGTGCAGGAAACCGCCATGCGCGGCACCTGGACATTGCAGGTGTTTACCGATCCGAAGGGCTCGCCGCTGGCTGAAAAGCGCTTTCTGGTCGATGATTTCGTCCCCGATCGCATTGAGTTCGACCTGAAGAGCGAGGTCAAGGAGATCACACTTGGTGCAGACGTGCCGGTCGAGGTTGACGGTCGTTATCTCTATGGCGCACCGGCGGCCGGTCTTTCGCTGGAAGGCGAGATCGTTCTCAAGCACACCCGCGCGCGCGAAGCCTACAAGGGGTATCTCTTCGGCCTTGCGGACGAGGAGGCAAGTGAAGCCGAACGTCTGCCGCTGGACGGTCTCGACGTTCTCGATGACGAGGGAAAAACCACTTTCGATGCCGGCCTGACCGAGCTTGCCTATACGACGCAGCTGACGGATGCGGAAATCGTCGTGCGCCTCAAGGAAGGCGGCGGTCGCGCGGTGGAGCGCCGGTTGACGCTTCCGGTGCGCGCCGACGGTCCGCGTATCGGCATAAAGCCGGAATTTTCAGGCGATCTCTCGGAAAACTCCATCGGCAATTTCAACGTGATCATGATTGGCGAGGACGGGCAAAAGCAGGCCGCCAATGGTCTTGTCTGGAAACTCGTGCGCATCGAGCGGGATTATCAATGGTATCGCGAGGGAAGTTCCTGGCGTTACGAGCCGGTGAACCGCACGAAACAGGTGGCGAACGGCACGGTGAATGTGGCAGCAGCCGATGGGGGCAAGGTCGCGGTGCCGGTGGAATGGGGGCGCTATCGCCTTGAAATCCAGAGCGCTGCGGCGGATGGGCCGGCAAGCAGCGTCGAATTCGATGCCGGCTGGTTTGTGACGGCGAGTTCCACCGAAACGCCGGATGCGCTGGAAGTGGCGCTGGACAAGCCGTCCTATAAGATCGGCGAAACCGCAAAACTCAAGGTCTCCAGCCGCTACGCCGGCCAGTTGATGATCACCGGCGGCGCCGAAAATCTGATTGCCGCGCAGAATGTCGAGATCGGCGAAAAGGGCGGCGAGGTGGACATTCCGGTGACGGCCGAATGGGGCGCCGGCGCCTATGTGACGGCAACGCTCTACAGGCCCGGTGATGCGCAGGAAAGCCGCATGCCGATGCGCGCCATCGGCATTACCTGGCTGACGGTGGATCCTGAGGACCGTGATCTGTCTGTGACGCTCTCAGGCCCGGACAAGACCCTGCCGCGCCAGCCGCTCGATATCGGCATCGAGGTTGCCGGTGCCGGCGCCTTCGAGGAGGCTTATGTGACGGTGGCAGCCGTCGACGTCGGCATTCTCAACCTCACGCGGTATGAGCCGCCGGCGCCGGATAACTGGTATTTTGGCCAGCGGCAGCTGGGGCTCGAGATCCGCGATATCTACGGCCGCCTGATCGATGGTTCGCTCGGGGCCACCGGGCGCCTGCGGACCGGTGGCGATGGTGGAAGTGTGGCGCTGCAAGGCAGTCCGCCGAAAGAAAAGCTGGTGGCCTTCTTCTCCGGCCCGGTGAAGCTGGATGCTGAGGGCAGAGCGAAGGTGAGCTTCGACATTCCCCAGTTCAACGGCACGGCCCGCGTCATGGCGGTTGCCTGGACGAAGGCCGGCATCGGCCACGGCACCAGGGACGTGGTCATCCGCGATCCGGTTGTGCTGACGGCAAGCTTGCCACGCTTTCTGGCGCCCGGCGACACCGCAGACCTCAGGCTCGACATTGTCAATACCGATGCCCCGGCCGGAAATTATCGTCTGTCCTTGACGGCAAATGATGCGGTCAGCGTCGATACCTCAGGTTCAGGCACTGCTGTGCGGCTAGAAGCTGGGGCAAAGCAGACCGTGACGCTGCGGGTGAAGGGCGAAAAGCCCGGCGATGGCAAGGTGATGTTGACGCTCGACGGCGAGGGGATTTCGCCGCTTGCGCAGGGTCTTGATATTCCGGTGCGCCCGAGCGTTCTGCCGGTGACGGAACGGCGGGTTCTGGCGCTGGCCCCCGGCCAGAGCCTGACGGTCGATGGCAATCTGCTCGCCGATGCCGAACTTGCCGGCGCTTCCGTGGCACTCAATGTCACGCGCTCGGCGGAATTTGATGTGCCGGCGCTGTTGATGGCGCTCGACCGTTATCCTTATGGCTGCGCCGAACAGACCACCAGCCGCGCCATTCCGCTGCTGTACCTGTCGGAACTTACCCGCCAGAGCGGGATGGCAGACGATCAGGCGGTGAAGAAACGGGTGCAGGACGCCATTTACCGCGTGCTGTCCTACCAGTCGTCTTCGGGAAGTTTTGGTCTCTGGGGTCCGGGCGGCGGCGACCGCTGGCTGGATGCCTATGTCAGCGATTTCCTCACCCGCGCCCGCGAACAGGGTTTTGAGGTGCCGGAAAAGGCCTTGGTCCAGGCTCTGGATAACCTGCAGAACGGGCTCGCCTATGACGTGAATATCCGCGATCAGGGCGGCGAGATCGCCTATTCGCTCTATGTGCTGGCGCGCAATCGCAAGGCCGCGATCAGCGATCTCAGGTATTATGCCGATACGATGCTGGCTGACTTCCCAACGCCGCTCTCCAAGGCGCATCTGGCATCGGCGCTTGCGCTCTATGGCGATGCGCAGCGGGCCAAAACCGTGTTTGCCTCGGCCTTCCAGATGGCGGAAAAAGCGTCGGTGACAAAGGTCAGCCTGTCGCGTTCGGATTATGGCTCGCAACTGCGCGATGGGGCAGCCGTGCTGGCGCTTGCCGCCGAAAGCCGGCCGGTGCCGCCGATTGTGCCGCAACTGGCTGATATCGTCGCCAAGGAATGGCGAGCGAAAAAATATGTCAGCACGCAGGAACAGGCCTGGATGCTGCTGGCGGCGCGCGCCCTGCAAAAGGGCGACGATGGCTTGAAACTTTCGGTCAACGGCGAGGCGAAATCCGGCAGCTACAGCGTGCAGCTGACGGGCGAGGCGCTTCTGGCAAAGCCGGTCACTCTTGCCAACCGTTCCACCGATCCTGTGTCTGCCGTGGTGACGACGATTGCCGCACCGCGCCAGCCGCCGGCCGCCGGCGGCGAGGGTTTCACGATTGCCCGCAGCTATTACACGCTTGAAGGCGAGGAGGTCAGCGTCAGCGAGGCGGCCCAGAACGAGCGTTATGTCGTGGTGCTGACGGTGAACGAGGCCAATGACTGGCCCTCGCGCATCCTCATTCAGGATCTTCTGCCGGCGGGTTTCGAGATCGACAATCCGAGCCTTGTCGACAGCGCCCAGTTGACGAATTTCGAGTGGATCGGCGAGGTGCAGCCCGCCCACACGGAATTCCGCAACGATCGCTTTGTCGCAGCCTTTGATCGCGCCAAGGGCGATGCCCGGGAGATTACGCTAGCCTATGTGGTCCGCGCCGTCACACCCGGCACCTACGATCATCCGGCAGCCGTCGTGGAAGACATGTATCGTCCGCAATTTTCCGCCCGCACGGCGGCCGGGCGAATGACGGTCGAGCCGGCACGGTAAGGGAAGATGCAGCGGCGCTGGACATGGGCCTTGGCCGGCGGGGCGGCACTGGTGGTTCTTGCCACCGGTGCCGCTTTCGCTCTGGTGACCGCTGACCGGACATTTCCCCCACCGCTTGAGGCGGCAACGCTTGTTTCGACTGAAGTGCTGGATGCCGATGGCCAGTTGCTACGCGCCTTTGCGACCGGTGACGGGATCTGGCGGCTGAAGACGACAGCCACCGATGTCGACCCGCAATTCCTGCGCATGCTGGTTGCCTATGAGGACCAGCGTTTCTACGCCCATTCCGGCATTGATCCTTACGCGCTCGCCCGTGCAGCCGTGCAGCTTCTCACCCATGGCCGTATCGTTTCGGGTGCCTCCACGCTGTCCATGCAGGTGGCCCGGCTGATCGAGCCGCGAGACAGCCGGTCCATTTCGGCGAAACTGCGCCAGATGGCACGGGCGGTACAGATCGAGCGGCGGCTTTCCAAGGCGCAAATTCTCGATCTCTACCTGACACTTGCGCCCTATGGCGGCAATCTGGAGGGGGTGAGGGCGGCAAGTCTTGCCTATTTCGGCAAGGAACCGCGCCGGCTTTCGGTGGCGGAGGCAGCCCTTCTGGTGGCGCTGCCGCAATCGCCGGAAGCGCGCCGCCCTGATCGTTTCCCCGACATTGCCAGGGCCGCGCGTGCAAAAGTCCTGGATCGCAAGACGGTGGCGGTTGTGGTGGGGGAAGGCGAGGCCGAACGCGCCGATCTGTCTCCCGTGCCACGCATCCGCCGCCCGCTTCCGGCACTTGCCGCGCATCTGGCTGAAGCGGCACGCCGCAAGGCGCCGGATGCATCCCGTCTGTCCACCACTCTTCGGTTTCCGATCCAGCAGGGGCTGGAGGCAGTTGCCGCATCGGCCGCGAGCCACCTGCCGCCCAAAACCTCGCTTGCCATGCTGATGGCGGATTCGACAACGGGCGAGATCGTCGCCGAGATAGGGTCGGCCGCCGCCTTCGATGCCGCCCGTTCCGGCTGGATCGACATGACGCGGGCGATCCGCTCGCCGGGCTCGACGCTGAAGCCCTTCATCTATGGTCTTGCCTTCGAAGAGGGTGTGGTGGCGCAGGAAAGCATGATCGAGGATCGGCCATCGGATTTTTCCGGCTACCGCCCGCGCAATTTCGACATGAGTTATCAGGGCGATGTCAGCATCCGCCAGGCGCTGCAACTCTCGCTCAACGTGCCGGCGGTCAGGCTTCTGGAGGCCGTCGGACCAGGCCGGCTCATGGTGCGGTTTCGCCGTGCCGATGTGCGCCCCATCCTGCCGGCCGGCGAAGCGCCTGGCCTTGCCATAGGCCTTGGCGGTGTCGGCATGACGCTGAAGGATCTGGTGCAGCTTTATGCTGGCCTCGCCAATGATGGCACTCCGGTGCATCTGGGTGATGGCGTACATGATCAGCCGGCGCGCGATATCGCCCAGCCGCTGCTCGATCCGGTCGCGGTGTGGAACGTGACCGACATTCTCTCCGGCGTTCTACCGCCACAGGGCAGCCGAAAGCTTGGGCTCGCCTACAAGACGGGCACCAGCTACGGTTACCGCGATGCATGGTCGGTCGGGTATGACGGGCGGTATGTGCTGGGCATCTGGGTTGGACGGCCGGACAATGGTGCCGTGCCCGGCATCACTGGTTATGGCACTGCCGCCCCCATCCTCTTCGAGGCGTTTGCCAAGTCAGGCGTCGCGATCACGCCTCATCCGACCCCGCCGCCGGGTGCCACGCGCATCGCGCTCAGCGAATTGCCGCTTGGCCTTCGCCGGCTTTCGATAACCACAAATGGCCTGACGAGAACCAGTTCGCGCGAACCGGCACCGCAGATCGTTTATCCCCCGGAAGGGGCGCGGGTGGATCTCGGCGCCCACGGCGGCCAAACTCTCTCGCCGCTGGTGCTGAAGCTGCAAGGTGGGCGGGCGCCCTTCCGCTGGCTTGCCAATGGTCGTCCGCTGGAGGCCCTGTCGCGCAAGCGCACCTCCGAATGGTTGCCCGATGGCGCCGGTTATTCGACGCTGACGGTGATCGACGCGATGGGGCGGGCGGCAACCGTCCGGGTATTCATCGAGTAGCAGCGTTTTTACAGCGTCGTGCGGGCAATGGCGTGGAAGAAGGTGCCGGTCACAAGGCCGCGACGGCCGCCTGAAAGACCGATGGGCGTGCCGGTGCCATCTGCAATCTCGGCAAAAGCCTCGTCGGTGCCCTTGTCGATGACGCTGGCATAATGAAACTCATGGCCGCGGATCATCTGGCCGGCCGCGCCGAGCGGCCCATCGTTGAGAAGCCGTGCCTGACGGTAGCCGAGATTCATCTTGCGTTTGGCAAAGCTGGTGGAATGCGACAGCAGGCCGGTCATCGCATGGGTTGCGCCCTCGGCATCCTCCAGATGCTCGCCGAGCACCATGTAGCCGCCGCACTCGCCATGGACTGGCCGGCTCTCCGCAAATCTTGCGAGACCTTCGCGGAACCCGGAGGCGCTGGAGAGGATGCCGGCATGAAGCTCGGGATAACCGCCGGGTAACCAGCAGGCATCGGCATCAGCGCTCGGGCCTTCGTTCGCCAGCGGCGAGAATGGCAGAAGTTCTGCGCCGGCGGCGCGCCAATGCCGGCCGAGATGCGGATAGAGAAAGGTGAAGGCCGCATCGGAGGCGATGGCAATACGCTGGCCGGGCGGCTGCAGGTGGGCAGACGTCGAGCCTGAAGCGGGCATGATGTCCACGGCAAGTTTCAGGATCGCATCGAGATCGAGCGAGGTTTCCATCACATCCGCCAGCCGGTCGATATGGTGCTGGATGGCGGGGTGTTCGCTTGCCTGCACGAGGCCGAGATGCCGTTCCGGCAGCGACAGCGTGCTGTCGCGCATCACCGCGCCGACCACCGGCAATCCCTTGGCCTCGATGGCCGCTTTTGAGAGGCGTACGTGCCGTTCGCTACCGGCGCGGTTCAGCACCACGGCGGCCATTTTGACCGCCGGATCGTAATGCTGGAAACCGACGGCAACGGCCGCCGCCGTCTGGCTCTGCCCGGACACATCAAGCACCAGCAGGACCGGAATGCCGAGAAGGCGCGACAGATCGGCGGCAGCCCCGGTGCGGCCTTCGCCACCGGCAATGCCATCGAACAGGCCCATGGCGCTTTCGATGAGCAGAAGGTCGGTATCTTCTGCCGCCTCCGCCAGAAGATGAGCCACAAGGTCCGGCTCCATCGCCCAGCTGTCGAGGTTGAGGCCGGAAAGCCCTGTTGCTGCCTGATGGAAGCCCGGATCGATATAATCCGGCCCGGATTTAACGCCGCGCACGCGAAAACCGCGCCGCGCAAAGGCCCGGAGCAGACCGATGGTGACGCTGGTCTTGCCGGAGCCGGAACGTGGGGCGCCGATGATGAGCGCGCGGGTCATAGCTTTTCCCCTTCAACGGTCAACACGTCGTGCATGGTGACAATCTGCCCGACGACGATCAATGCCGGGGCTGCAAATCCCTGGGCGGCGGCTTCTTCCGCAACCGTCGAAAGCGTCGCCGTCAGCAGGCGTTCCTTGCCAGTGGTTGCCGACATGATGACGGCCGCCGGTGTCTCTGGCGCGCGTCCGCCCTCGATCAGCAGGCGGCTGATCGTGGCAAGGTTCTTGAGGCCCATATAGACGACGATGGGTTCGCCGGTGCGGGCGAGCGCTGCCCAATCGAGATCACCCTCTTCGCCTGCCGCGTGGCCGGTGGCAAGCGTGATGGCTTTGCTCATGCCGCGCATGGTGGCGGGAATTCGGGCGAGCGCAAGGCCTGCGAGCGCCGACGTCATGCCCGGCAGAATGCGGCAGGGTATTCCCGCCTTCACCAGGGCTTCCGCCTCTTCGCCGCCGCGCCCGAAGGTAAACGGATCGCCGCCTTTCAGCCGCAGAACCCGTTTTTCTTCGCGCGCAAGCCGGATCAGCGACAGGGTGATATCCTCCTGCGCGGTCGAGGGTTTGCCGCCGCGCTTGCCGGCATAGATCACCTCGGCACTAGAGGCGAAGGATAAAACCGCATCGGAAACCAGCGCGTCATGCACGATGACGTCGGCCTTGGAAAGCGCGTCGATCACTTCGAGCGTCAGGAAGCGCGGATCGCCGGGGCCGGCGCCGGCAAGCCAGACATGGCCCGGCTCAAACGCCGCAAGCCGGCTTTCCAGGCGCTGAAGGGCTGATGCAATCGTCATGGAGAAACCTTTTGCCGGTGACGGAACGAGGCGTCACCGCTATAGACGAAGGGATGGAGATCGATCCCAAAACCCTGCGCCGTGGCTGGACCACGGGAACCTGCGCGGCAGCGGCGGCCAAGGCCGCCTGTCTGGCGTTGATGGGAGAGGGGTTTCCGGATCTGGTGGAGGTGACGCTGCCCGGCGGCCAGCGCCCCGGTTTTACGCTGGCGCTCGAAGAGGCAGGCGACGGTTTTGCCCGTGCCGGCATTATCAAGGATGCCGGCGACGATCCGGATGTCACCCATGGCGCGCTCATCGTCTGCACGCTGCGGCGCGGGCAGCAAGGGGCTGGACTGCGGTTCTTTGCCGGGGAAGGCGTCGGCATGGTCACCCGCGCCGGCCTTGCCATTCCACCCGGCGAACCCGCGATCAACCCCGTGCCGCGCCAGATGATTGCAGCAGCCCTTGCCGAAGTGGTGGCCGGCGAAGCGTGTGATTTCGACGTGGAAATTTCCGTGCCCGGCGGCGCGGTTATGGCGGAAAAGACGCTGAACGGACGGCTCGGCATTGTCGGCGGGCTCTCCATTCTCGGCACCACCGGCATCGTCATTCCGTTTTCCTGCTCGGCCTGGATTCATTCCATCTGGCGCGGCATCGATGTGGCGCGCGCGGGAGGCCTGACCCACGTGGCCGGCGCCACCGGCATGACGTCCGAAAAGGCCGTGCAGATGCATCACGGCCTGCCGGAAACGGCGCTTCTCGATATGGGCGATTTCGTCGGCGGCATGCTCAAATACCTGAAGAAGCATCCGGTCGAACGGGTTACGGTTGCCGGCGGTGTTGCCAAGATGACGAAGCTCGCCCAGGGCATGCTCGACGTGCATTCCAAGCGCGGCCTTGCCGATCTCGAAGCGCTTGCGAGCCTTGCGCGCGAGGCGGGTGGCAGTGAAATGCTGGCGGACAAGATCCGTGCGGCCAATACTGTGGCCGAAGCTTTTCAGCTGGCGGAAGCGGAAACCCTGCCGCTTGGCGATCGCATTGCTGCCCTTGCCTGGAAAACGGCGGCGTCTGCTCTCGTCAATCCGGCCATTGCGCTTGAAATCCTGGTGTTCGACCGGGATGGCAGGCTGATGGGGCAAGCGCCGTTCACGCCGTCCGATCATGCCTCGTCCTTGCCGCTGGCAATGGTTTCGGGCGAGCGGAACCGGCGCACGTAATCGGTGCTGTAAAGCGCGCTCTCGCGAAAATCTTCCGCCCTCAGACCCGGGCCGACAAGGATCAGCGCCGTGCGCTCGATCGGGTCTGCGGCCACCTGTGCGGCGATATCTGACAATGTGCCGCGAAGGATCTTTTCGTCCGGCCAGCTTGCCTTGACGACGATGGCGACCGGGCAATCTGCCCCGTAGAAGGGCGTCAGTTCCGTCACCACCCGCTCCAGCGCGTGAATGGCCAGATGAATGGCAAGCGTTGCACCGGTCGCGGCAAAATTTGCCAGCGTCTCGCCCTCCGGCATCTTTGAGGCGCGGCCGGAAATGCGGGTGAGGATGAGGCTCTGGGCAACCTCGGGAATGGTGAGTTCGCGCTTTAGCGCCGCAGCCGCAGCGGCAAAGGAGGGAACGCCCGGCGTCAGCGTATAGTCGATGCCGAGCCGGTCGAGGCGCCGCATCTGTTCGGCCACCGCACTCCAGACGGAGAGATCGCCGGAATGCAGTCGCGCCACATCCTCGCCCGCCTGATGGGCGCGCAGATATTCAGCCTCGATGTCTTCGAGAGACAGCGAGGCTGTATCGACGATGCGGGCATCCGGCGGGCAATAGGCCAGAAGTTCGCGCGGCACGATCGAGCCGGCATAGAGGCAGACGGGGGAGCGGGCGATGATATCGCGCCCGCGCACCGTGATCAGGTCCGCGGCACCGGGGCCGGCGCCGATGAAGTGAACCGTCATGCGGCTTCCTCGGCAATGGCAATGGCGCAGGTGACGCCCTGTGCCACATGGCGCGGCCCGACGAGACGCCCGCTTTTCCCGGCAGCAGCAAGGGCTGCCGCCTCGCAGAAGCTTGGAATGCCGACATGCGCCATGCTGTGGGTGGAGAGCGTCAGCGTGCGCGGCGACACGTCTTCCATCTCCGGATCGGAGACGATGGTGAGGGAAATGCCAAGCTGTTCGGCGGCTTCCAGAAGCCCGGCTTCCTCCGCTTTCAGCGCGCCTGTGGCAAGCCTCTGCGGGCGTTCGCCGGCCCGGCCGCAGGCGGCGAGCGCTTCATTCAGAACGGCGAGAACCGTTTCTGCGGTGGTTCCCTTGCGGCATCCGATCCCGGCTGCGATCATGTGGTCAACTCCTTCTTGATGAAAATCCATTGGGTCACGGGCATGGCCGCACGCCAGCCCGTCATGCGCCCCACCGGTTCGGCGCGGTCGACGGATATGCGCGTCAACGTGCCGCCAAGCCTGGCATGGGCGGAAAGCAGAACCTGCTCCATTTCCAGCGTCACGGCATTCGCCACCAGCCGTCCACCGATCTTCAGGGCATCAAGGGCGGCTTCCAGAACGCCATCGCCGCTGCCACCACCGCCGATGAAAATGGCATCCGGCTGCGGCAGACCGGCCAGCGCATCCGGCGCCTTGCCTTCCACCAGTTGAAGACCCGGTACGCCAAAGCTTGCGGCGTTGCGCCGAACGCGCGCTGCCCGCTCCCCGTGCTGCTCGATGGCGATGGCAAAAAGAGAAGGGTGCGCCAGCATCCACTCGATGCCGATGGAGCCGGAGCCCGCACCGATATCCCACAACAGTTCGCCGCGCCGGGGAGACAGCGCCGACAGCGTCATGGCGCGGATTTCCCGCTTGGTGATCTGGCCGTCATGCTCGAACAGGTCGTCGGACAGCCCGAAGCCGAGCGGCAGAATTTTTGCTGCGGCATCCGCCTTGACCTCGATTGCCACGAGATTGAGCGGATCGATGTCGGTGAATGCGAAGGTATTGGCGTCAACCGAGCGGATTTTTTCCTGAGGGCCGCCCAGCGCTTCCATGATCGTTAGCCGGCTATACCCAAAGCCAGTGTCGCGCAGCAAGCCGGCCAACGCTTCCGGCCCGGCGGCATCGGAGGTGAGGGCAAGGAGCTTCCGCCCCGGATGCAGAAGCGGGCGGACAAGATCCAGCGGGCGGCCGTGCAGAGAAACCGTATCCACATCCTGAAGCGCCCAGCCCAGCCGGGAGGCCGCCAGCGAAAAGGCCGACGGGGCCGGATAGGCGCGGAATTCGCCGGGTTGAAGATGCCGCGCAAGCGTGACGCCGACGCCGAAGAAAAACGGATCGCCAGACGCCAGCACGCAGGTTTTGACACCACGAAGGGCCAGCACATCGACCATGGCGGCATCGAAAGGCTGGGGCCAGGGGCGGGCCTTGCCGGTGATGGCAGCGCGCGCCAGTTCCAGATGCCGCCGCCCGCCGAATACGGTTTCAGCGCTGGCAATTGCGGCCTTGGCATCGTCGCCAAGTCCCGCAAGGCCGTCTTCGCCGATGCCGATGATGGACAACCAGGGTGCTTGCGCTACAAGGGTTTTTTCCTGTTCAGGAGCCATGGCCTTGCACTCCATTCTCATTCTCGGCGGCACCACGGAGGCGCGCCAGCTTGCCGGAAGATTGGCGGCGCTCAAGCGTTTCCGGCTGGAACTGTCGCTGGCCGGACGCACGAAAACGCCGGTCGAGCAGCCGGTTCCGGTGCGCACCGGCGGTTTTGGCGGCGCCGAGGGGTTGGCGCGCTATCTCGGTGCAAACCGGATCGACCTGATGATCGATGCCACCCATCCTTACGCCGCGCGTATTTCCGCCAATGCCGATACGGCTGCCCGCATGGCTGAAATTCCTCTGGTGGCGCTGCGTCGGCCCGGCTGGAACCGTGAGCCCGGCGATCGTTGGCAGGAGGTGGAGAGCGTGGAACAGGCGGTGGTGAGCCTTGGGACCGCGCCGCGCCGTGCGTTTCTGGCGCTCGGCCGGCAGGAACTGCTGCCCTTCGAGGCCGCCCCGCAGCATCGTTATCTCGTGCGCAGTGTCGATGCGGTCGAGCCGCCGCTGGACCTTCTCGATGTACGCTACATCACCGCCCGCGGCCCGTTTGCCGAGGAGGACGAAATTACGCTGCTGCGAGACAACCGCATCGAGGTGATCGTCTCGAAAAATTCCGGCGGCGCGGCAAGTTATGGCAAGATCGTTGCGGCACGAAAGCTTGGCCTCGACGTCATCATGATCCGTCGCCCGGTTCTGCCGGATGTCTGCTCTTTCGAGACCGTGGAAGCGCTTGCCGACCATGTCGCTCAGGCCTTTCCTGCCGACCAGCTGCGCGGCGAATAAACCAGCGGCGCCTTGCCGTCGCGGGCAATCAGGCGGGTCTCCACCGAGCCGACGATGATGCAGGTCGCCATGTCCGCCATGTCGGCGCGGGCATCGGCCAAAAGTTCGATGCGGATCTTTTCGTCTGGTCTGCCGGCCGCGCGGCCAAAAATCACCGGCACGGTGCCGGGCAGGTGCGCGCGCAAAATGTCAAAGGCTACGCCCAGCTGGTGCGGCCGCGCCTTGCTGACGGGGTTGTAGAAGGCCATGACGAAGCCGGCTTCTGCGGCAGCGACCAGACGTTTTTCGATAACGCTCCAGGGTTTCAGGTTGTCGGAGAGCGAGATGGCGCAGAAATCGTGGCCGAGCGGCGCGCCGGCCTTGGCTGCGACGGCCAGCATGGCTGTGACGCCAGGCACCACGGAAAATTCCACCTGCCGAAAAGCGGGTGGCCCGGCTTCGATGGCCTCGCAGACGGCCGCTGCCATCGCAAACACGCCGGGATCTCCGCCTGAGACGACGCAGACTTTTCCGCCCCTTGCGGCAAGCTCAAGTGCCGCTGCCGCGCGCGAAATTTCCTCGCGATTGTCGGATGCGTGCCGGCGCTGGTGGGGGAGAAGTGTGAGACGCTCGACATAGGGGCCATAACCGAAGAAATCGGTGGCGTCCTCGCAGGCAGCAAGCGCTTCCGGGGTGACTTGAAGCGGGCTTCCCGGCCCAAGGCCAACGACGGTCAGCCGGCCGGTGGGGATAAGGTTCTCGCTCATGGCCTGCCCTTCCAGCCGGGCACCAGCACCAGCGAAAAATAGGGGGCCGGCAGCAGCTCGTCGCGCTCAACGAGCGGCATCGCGGCACCATTAGCCATAGTGCCACGCTCCACATAGACCGCACCTTCCAGCTTGCCGACGCAAGACAGCGCGCGGCGGATCTTTGGCAGGTTGCGGCCAACCTTCATGATGACGGCGCCATCGGTGCCGGCCAGCCGCTGCGCCAGCACCTCTTCGGAAAGCGTGCCGGGCAGCACGCTCAAAATATCGTCGCCCTGCACAAGCGGCAGGTTCGCCATCGACCAGCAGCCGGACATGGCGGTGACACCGGGAATGACTTCGGCTGGAAAATGCGGCGCAAGCCGCAGGTGCAGGTGCATATAAGAGCCATAAAACAGCGGATCGCCCTCGCTCAGCACCGCAACGGTGCGTCCAGCCTGCAGGTGGAGGGCGATCTGGGCGGCCGATTCGTCGAAAAAGCCGTCGATGGCGTTTTTGTAGCTTTCGCTGTCCTTATGCTCTTCCACCGTCACCGGATAGATAAGCGGCAGTTCGATCACATCGGCGCGCATATGGCCATCAACGATGGTCCGGCCGTTGCCGCGCGCACCGCGCTTGGCGAAAAAGGCAACCACATCCGCTGCGTTGAGCGCTTTGACCGCCTTCAGCGTCAACAGGTCCGGGTCCCCGGGACCGGTGCCGACGCCGATCAGTTTTCCGCTTGCGATCTCGCTCAAAGCCCGGCCCTCGCCAGTGCATTGACGGCAGCCGCCGTCATCGCCGAGCCGCCCATGCGGCCTTTCACGATGGCATAGGGAATGCCGAGCTTATGTTCTGCAAGCGCATCCTTGCTTTCGGCAGCCCCGACGAAGCCGACCGGCATGCCAATGATGGCCGCCGGGCGCGGGCAGCCACGGTCGAGCATTTCCATGAGGTAAAACAGCGCGGTCGGGGCGTTGCCGATGGCAACGATCGCGCCCTCCAACTGGTCTGCCCAAAGCTCAAGTGCTGCCGCAGAACGGGTGTTGCCGATGCGTTTGGCAATATCAGGCGTCTGCGGGTCGCGGAGCGTGCAGATCACCTCGTTCTTGTTGGCAAGCCGCGCGCGCGTCACGCCGTGCGCCACCATCTGCGCATCGCAGAAGATCGGGCGTCCGGCAGAAAGCGCACCGCGTGCGGCCTCGACGAAGGTGGGTGAAAAGCGGAAATACGCGGCAGCCTCCACCAGGCCGCAGGCATGGATCATGCGGATCGCCACTTCTGCCTCATCAGGCGAGAAGGCCGAAAGATCGGCTTCCTCGCGGATGATGGCGAAGGATTTGGCGTAGATCGCATCGCCGTCGCGAATATAGTCGTAGTCGGTCATCATCTACTTTCAGAAAGCGCCGCCGCAATCACCTGCGGACCAAGGCGGGCCAGACAGTCGCGGCTCGTCTCGGTAGGCTGGCGCTGAAGGCGCACCAGCCGGTCAAGTGCGGCAAGGGCTGCGGTTTCCGTGTGCGGGACAAGGGTTTTGAACGGGGTATCGGCGGTTTTGCCTTCAAAGACAAGATGTGTGCCGGCCTCAGCGCCGACGAATGTCAGGGTGGCGGGGCCCGGATGCGCGCAACCCTTGGCGCAACCGGAAAGATGCAGGCGCACGGAGCCATCAAGCAGCGCTGAGGCTTCGCGCGCAGCGATGCGGCCGGTCTCATGGGTAGTGTAGTGGCCGGAGTTGCAGGCGCGCGCGCCGGGGCAGGCGGAAATTTCCGCCAGCGGATCACTGACGCCGGTGATGAAGCCTGATTTTTCCGCGTGGTCGAGCACCTGGATGCACGCCTGTTCCGGCCCGGCAAGCACCAGCGCATGATCAGGCGCAGGTTTCAGCCAGAGGATGCCGGTGCGCGCGGAAACCTCTGCCAATGCCGCCAGCCGCGCGGCATCCATCTGCCCGAATGGCAGCGCGATGCGAAGGGCGCAGAGCGGGCCTGCAAGCGGAAAAAGGCCGAAGGGTGAGGGATGCGCAGGGTCGGCATTTGCGGTGTCCGGCGTCAGCCACGATATCCGCTCCTGAAGCCCAAGCCGCTGAATACCGGGATGCGCAGGGTCAATATCGCGACCGCGGGTTTTTGGACCAAGCCGAGCCAGATGCTCCAGAAGATCCTGCGTTACCACGGCCGCGTCTTCATCTGTGACCAGCCCAAGCTTGCGGCCTGTCTCTGCCGTCCCGCCAAGCGTCAGCAACCAGTGGAGGGCGCCGTCTTCGTGAATGGCCGTCAGCCTGATATCGGCGAGCAGATGGTCGAGCCGGATCGTGCCTCCGCCCTCCACCACCACGGAAAGTTTTGGCGCAAGGCGCTCCGCCAAAGGCCGGCCGCATGCGATGATCGCCTGTCCGAGCGGGCGCGGATCGGTAACTTCGAAAACATCGTCACCGGCAAGCGGAGACCATTCCACGGCAAGCCCCTCGCGCAGCGGCAGCGAAAGGTGGCGCACGGCCTCTTCCAGCGCGATGGCGGAATGGTCATCGAGCCCGCGGATCTGCAGGTTGCTGCGCGCGGTGATATCGAGAATGCCGTTGCCGTATTGGCGCGAGAGATCGCAGAGGCGGGACAACTGGTCGGGCCGGATGGGGGCTGCCAGCGCCACCCTCGTCAAAAGCCCGTCGCCGGTCTGCATCGGGGCAGAGAGCGCCGGGCAGGCGCCGCGGGCCAGGGAAGAGAGGGGCGCGAGGGAGGAAGGAAGCGCAAGGGAGGTGACCGGTGTCGTTGTCATCGGCGCTGCTTTTCCCGGGCAAAGTTGCGCAGAACGTCCAGTTCGCGATCCACCGAATTGCGGCGCGGCTGCCAGAGACCGCGCCGACGCGCCGAGATCAGCCGGTCGGCGATGGCACCGGCGGCCTCCGGGTTCTGGTCGAGCACGAAATCGCGCACCGTCTCGTCGGCCACATAAGCCTCGTAGACGGCCTCGATCAGCCCTTGCGGGACCGCTTGCGTGGTTTCGGCAAAACCGACGAGCCGATCCACGGTCTCGGCAAATTCGGCAGCCCCGCGCGGTCCGTGGCGCATCTGGCCGGCGATGAAGCGCGGGTTGACGGCACGGGCGCGCACCACACGGGTGATCGCTTCCGTGACCGAGCGGGCGCGCGGACGCTGGGGGTCGGTGGTATCGAGCGCAATCACATCGGCCTTGCCGCCGAGTGCTGCGACGGCGGCCGCAAAGCCGCCGATGAAGGCGACATCGCCGGAGCCGTCGAGGAGGTCGCGACCGGGATCGTCACCGGTGTGGACGAGAAGGTCTGCGCTGCGCACGCGCTCTTCAAACAGCGCGCCGGCCGGCCTTTCCGCGCCGTCAGGTCCGCCAAAGGCATGGCTGGTCATGGAAAGATAGGCGCGGCCGAGATCTTCGCGTCTGTCCCAGTCGCCGGACGAAAGCTGTTCCTCGATACCGGAACCATAGGTGCCGGGTGCAGAGCCGAAAATGCGGGCAGGGGCCGAGCCTTCACCCATGGCCGTTTCCGCCAGCGGGTTGTCGCCGCCGGCCTCATCGGTGCGGGCGGCAATCGCGCGCACAGCGGCATCGAGAAGCGCGATGAGAGCGGGAAACATATCGCGAAATAGGCCGGAAATGCGAAAGGTCACGTCAACGCGCGGCCGCCCGAGATGCGCCGGCGGCAGAACCTCGATGCCGGTCACGCGCCCCGTTGCCGGGTCCTGCACCGGGCGCGCACCCATCAGCGCCAACCCCTGCGCCACCTCTTCGCCACCACTTCGAAGCGTCGCACTGCCCCAGAGATCGATGACGAGGCTTTTCGGCCAGTCGCCATGGTCCTGCATGTAACGGCGGATCACCTCGTCGGCGGCAAGTTTTCCAAGCTCGAAGGCGGTCGGCGTCGGCATGGTGCGGGGATCTGAGGCGTAAAGATTGCGGCCCGTCGGCAGCACGTCGCGCCGTCCCCGCGCCGGTGCGCCGGAGGGGCCGGGGCTGATGTGGCGGCCATCCAGCGCATCCATCAGGCTCTTGCGCTCGCGCAAGATACTGTCGGTGCGCGCCGGATCTGTCTCGCGCGCGTCTTCGTGGCCAAAGACATGCTGGCCGTCCTTGATGGCAAAGTCCTTGAGGTCGCAGAGAAATGCATCGATGCGCGACAGCGCCGTATCGGGATCGTCGGTGTTCGCAACGCCGGCCTCGCCGGCAAGGCCGGTTTCCTCTGCCGCCTCGATGATCAGTTTTGCCAGACGGTCGCGGCGGCGGCGATCCAGCCCATCGGCCTGCGCATATTCATCGACCAGCAGTTCCAGCTTCTGCTGCGCCTCCGACAATCCGGCCGTCGTCAGGATCGGCGGCAGATGGCCAAGGGTCAGCGCTGCGATCCGCCTTTTGGCAACCGCCGCCTCGCCGGGATTGGACACGATGAACGGATAGATCACCGGCAGATGCCCGGTGACGAGTTCTGGAAAGCAGCTTTTCGTCAGCGCCACCGTCTTGCCCGGCAGCCATTCCAGCGTGCCATGCGCGCCGACATGCACGATGGCATGGGCCTCGATGTGGCGCTGCATCCAGGCGCCGAAGGCGATCAGCGCGTGGCGCGGCGGGCGGGTCGGATCGTGATAATCCGTGCGCCTGTCGGCTTCCCGGCCACGATCCGGCGCAAGGGCGACCGTGATATTGCCAAAACGGGCAGCGCGGAAACAAAAGCCATCCGGGCCAAACGCTTCGTCCCCCTGCGGTTCGCCCCAGGTGGCGGCAACGGCATTTTTGGCGTCGTCCGGCAGGTGCGCGAGATAGCCTTCATAATCGTCGCGGGCGAGGTGCTGCGATCCGGTCAGGATCCGGTCCATCAGCGCCTTTGCCGTGTCGGGAATATCCGAAACGCCATATCCTTGCCCGGCTAACTGAATAAGCATCTGCCGCACGCTTTCCGGCACATCAAGGCCGACGGCATAACCCGTGCGGCCGGCAGCGCCCGGATAATCCGGCATCAGGATGACGATCCGGCGCTCAGCGCGCGGCGTCTGCTGAAGCGCCATATGCCGGGCAATGCGGTCTGCCACGGCCTCCACCCGGTCCGGCTCCGGGCGATTGGCAAAGCCCGAAAAGCCATATGCCGTATCGCCTTCGCGCTCAGTCTTAAAGGAGAGGACGCCTGCGAGAATGCGGCCATCGAGTTCCGGCAGCACCACATGCATGGCCAGATCCGAGGGACCGAGCCCGCGCTGGCTGTCGATCCAGGCCTCGCGTTTTGTGGTGGCGATCACGGCCTGAAAAACCGGCACGCCAAGCCGGTCGAACAGGGTTTTCCCGTCCGGTTCCGCGTGGCTCGCAAAAGCCGTCGAGGTGATGATCGCGGCAGGTTCAAGGCGCGACAACGTCTCGTGGAGGAAGGTCAGTGTGCCCTCATCCTTCAGCCCCGGCACGAAGACGGGAAGGGGCGCAAAGCCACGCGCCATGAGCGCTTCCGACAGCGCATCGATGGGCGCGACGTCGCCGGCGAGCAGCATGGAGCGGTAAAACAGAAGCGGCAGAATTTTTTTACCCGCCAAACCCTCCAGCGCGTCTGGAAGGGAGACCACGCCGTGGCCCGACCGGTAAAAGCCAAGTTTTGGTACGGCCTCAGCCACAGGCCGCACGTCGCCTTGACCATCTGCCAGGGCCTGAAGGCTCAGCGCCATACGGTCGAGATTGTCAGGCCCGCCCTCGCGGAAGAAGGCGAGGAGGCGGGTGATTTCCTCGCCGGATACGGTGGAGGCGGCCGTCAGACGGTCGTCCGTCTCGCTGCATTCGCCGGGCAGAAGAATGAGCGGAATTTTTTTTCGCCGCGCCAGACGCGCCAGTTCTTCGACCCCGTAACGCCAGCGGTCATAACCGCCGAGCACGCGCACCATCAGCACCCGTGCATGGCGGGCGACCTTGTCGATCCAGAGATCGACGGACATCGGATGGCGCAGGTCTGAAAGCTGGGCAAGGCGCAGCGACAGGTCTGCGCGCGACAGCCTGTCCCAGGCAGCCGCCATGCCGTTCAGGTCGCTGTCGGTAAAGGACAGCACCACCACATCGCCCGGCGTCTGGTTGAGATCGACCGGTTCGATCAGATCGTCGAGCGACGAGGATGTGGTGGCGAGGATGTGCATCAGGCCGCCAATATTTGTCCGATGCGGGCGGCATCGATGCCCTTTTCACCGATCACGACGAGGCGCGAACGACGATCCTCGCCGGCACCCCAGGCGCGGTCGAAATAATGGTTCACGCGCGGGCCGACGGCCTGCACCAGGAGCCGCATCGGCTTGCCCTCAACTTCCACATAACCCTTGATGCGCAGCACCTTTTCGGCCGCCGTTACATCGGCAATGCGCCGGCTGAGGCTTTCGGGATCGGATATCGCTGCGATATCGAGGACAAAGCTGTCGAAATCGTCGTGCTCGTGGTCCAGTTCATCGTCGTGATGCGTTTTGCGGTTCTCGATGTCGTCCTCGACGGCAAGGCCAAGGCCGATAAACACAGCCGGATCGACCGCGCCCTTTTCCGAATTGACGATGCGCACGGCGCGCGGCAGGTGGGCGCTCACATGGGCGCGGGCCTTTTCTAGATCGGCAGGCGACAGAAGGTCGGCCTTGGTGAGAATAACGAGGTCGGCGCAGGCGATCTGGTCTTCAAAGACTTCTTCGACGGGGTCGTCATGGTCGAGCGCATCGTCGTTCACCCGCTGGGCGGCCAGCGCGTCCATGTCGTCGGCCACGCGGCCTTCGGCCAGCGCCAGCCCGTCCACCACGGCGATCACGCCATCCACGGTGACCCGGCTTTTGACGCTCGGCCACTGGAAGGCCTGGATCAGGGGCTTTGGCAGGGCAAGGCCGGAGGTTTCGATGAGGATATGATCCACCTTCGGTTCCATCGCCAGAATGCGGTCGATCGCCGGCACGAAATCATAGGCCACCGTGCAGCAGATGCAGCCGTTTGCCAGCTCGATGATATTGTCCTCAGGGCAATTCTCGATGCCGCAGCTTTTCAGGATCTCGCCATCGATGCCGACATCGCCGAACTCGTTGACGATGATGGCAAGCCGCTTGCCCTTGATGTTCTGCAGCGCCTGGGAAAGCAGCGTGGTTTTGCCGGCGCCGAGAAAACCGGTGACAACCGTGCAGGGAATGCGGGCGAGGGAAGAGGTCATGGGATCGTCCTTCAAGGCTTCTGGTTCTGGGATTGAGCGGAGGGAAACGGCGGAATGCGGGCAATCATACCGCGTTTCAGGCTGTCGGGACGGCCCTTCCACGGCATCAGCCCATCGGCCGAGCCGGCAAGCAGGCGCGCGCCAATGAGAAGATCCTCGCCGCTTTCGGTGGTGAGATCGCCGAAAATGTAGCTCCAGCCGGTGCTGCTCTGGATGCTGGCGCTGAGGCCCCGCTTGCAATTGGCAAGGCAGGCAACACTCTCCACCTTAATGCCGGGTTCGTTATGGTGAGCAAGGTTTTGTGCAAGCACGGCGCCTTCGCGGGGGGCAGCCGGGTCTTGCGTGGCGCTGCGGCAGGTTTCGCAGACATGCACGATCACCGCACGGACGGGGATGTCCGCCGTTTCGGGACGCTCGTTTCGTGCTGATAAATCCACTGTCACCCCACCTTTTACCGATGTGCCTGAACGGCCTGTCAAACGATAGCGGGGTGCACACATGAAGGCCGCCATCGGCGCCCCATGTCTTTCGAAAACTATCCGTTCCGGAGCACCCCGCCCGGCTGGATCATCTGTCGTCAACGGCAGGTCTCCTGGCTCGCGGATCGTCGCCCGTGCGCCGCCTTCCCGAAGTTGCCTTCAGTGGCCTGATGCGCCGGACTACCCGCTTACAGTTGCGGGGGCAGCCGTGGTTTAGGTTTTTGAAAAACCGCACCACGTTCCCTCTTAGCTTTCCCCGTTGCCGGGAAAAGACCGTTGTCCCTGTCACTATGCGCTTAGCCGCTTGTGTGTCAATGCCGGGGCTGAAGGCATTGCCGCGGGAAAAGGTTCGACTATAGTCCCGCCTCCCGACGATGCGCCAGGAGAGCCCGATGAAGGAAATCGACGAACGCGAGGCCGAACGCCACCGCCGCAAGATGGAAAACCGCAAGGCGGTGCAGGATGCGGAAGTGGCGGAAAAGACCCTCGAAAAGGGTCTGCTGATCGTCAATACCGGCCCCGGCAAGGGCAAGTCGACGGCAGCCTTCGGGCTTGCGCTGCGCATGCTCGGCCATGGCCGCAAGGTCGCCGTGGTGCAGTTCATCAAGGGCGCCTGGGATACGGGTGAGCGCGTGGCGCTGCAGGCGTTTGGCGACCGGATGATCTGGCACACGATGGGTGAGGGATTTACCTGGGATACGCAGGACCTGAAACGCGACGTGGCCGCTGCCGAACGGGCCTGGGACAAGGCGCTGGAGATGATGGCCGAGCCTGACGTCGGCCTCTTGATCCTCGACGAGTTGAACATTGCACTGCGCTACGATTACCTCGATCTCGAGCGGGTGATTGCGGATCTGAGCGCCCGCCGTCCGGACCTTCATGTCATCGTCACCGGCCGCAACGCCAAGCCGGCGCTGATCGAGGCCGCCGACATGGTGACCGAGATGACGCTGGTGAAACATCACTTCAAGGCCGGCGTGAAGGCGCAGGCCGGGATCGAGTTCTGATGACGCAGCAACGGCCCGCCAAGGCATTGATGTTCCAGGGCACCGGTTCGGATGTCGGCAAGTCGCTCATCGTGGCGGGGCTTGCGCGCGCCTTTACGCTGCGCGGGCTGCGCGTTCTACCGTTCAAGCCGCAGAACATGTCGAACAATGCAGCGGTGACGGCCGATGGTGGCGAAATTGGCCGGGCTCAGGCGCTGCAGGCGCGCGCGGCGCGGGCGCCGCTTTCCGTCCACATGAATCCGGTGCTTCTGAAACCGCAGAGCGAGGTCGGTGCCCAGCTGGTGGTGCAGGGCCGCGTGGAAGGCAATGCCAAGGCTGCCGAATACCAGCAGATCAAGGCCGGCCTGATGCCGCGCGTGCTCGACAGTTTTTCCCGCCTGAAGTCCGATGCCGATCTGGTTTTGGTCGAGGGGGCGGGCAGCGCTTCGGAGGTGAACCTGCGCCGCAACGACATTGCCAATATGGGTTTTGCTCGCGCAGCCGATGTGCCGGTGGTGCTGATCGGCGATATCGACCGCGGCGGCGTGATCGCAAGCCTTGCCGGCACGAAACTGGTGCTTGATGCGCAGGATGCGGCGATGATCCGCGCCTTTATCGTCAACCGGTTTCGCGGTGACCCGACACTGTTTGCCGAGGGCATGACGATGATCGAAGGTTTTACCGGCTGGTCACCCATCGGCCTCCTGCCGCATTTTGCCGAGGCCATCCGGCTTCCGGCCGAGGATGCGCTGGCGCTTCAATCCAAACCTGCCGCGAAGGCCGGCGCCAAAATCCGCATCGCCGTGCCGATCCTGCCGCATGTCTCCAATTTCGACGATCTCGATCCGCTGGATGCCGAACCGCAGGTGGAGCTTTTGCGGGTCAGGCCCGGCGAGGTCCTTCCAGCCGATGCCGATCTCGTGTTGCTTCTCGGCTCCAAGGCAACCATCGCCGACCTGCAGGTGCTCAAGCAATCCGGTCTGGATATCGATATCGCCGCGCATCGCCGCCGTGGCAAACCGGTGCTCGGCCTTTGCGGCGGGTATCAGATGCTCGGCAAAACGGTGGCCGATCCCGATGGTATCGAAGGTCCCGCCGGTACCGTGGAACCGGGGCTCGGCCTCCTCGACGTGGAAACCCGCCTCACCGGACAAAAGCATCTTGTGGCGGTCTCCGGCGAGACGGCGGATGGAAACTCCTTTGCCGGCTATGAAATGCATGTCGGTGAAACGGCCGGGCCGGACCGGACGCGATGCTTTGCCCATATCGGCGGTGGACCGGAAGGGGCTCGCTCGGCCGACGGGCTGGTCAGCGGCACCTATATCCACGGCTTGTTTGCCGATGATCGCCAGCGTTCATCCTGGCTGACGCGGCTTGGCGGGGAGGCGACGCGGCTTGATTACGAACAGGGCGTGGAGGACGTGCT
The DNA here is from genome assembly GCA_027483885.1 of Rhizobiaceae bacterium. Lineage (GTDB taxonomy): Bacteria > Pseudomonadota > Alphaproteobacteria > Rhizobiales > Rhizobiaceae > Neorhizobium. The sequence continues at coordinate 58,816 of JAIXTO010000113.1, read as the reverse complement.
CGACCGGCTTGCCGCGCATCTGGAACAGCATCTCGATCTGGACCTTTTGCTCAGCCTCGCACGGTAAGGGCGACAGCGATCAGGCCGAAAAGGATGATCAGCAACAGGTCGGCCACGCGCGAAAGGGCAAGCGCGCGGCGAATATCCGCGCTGGTTCCCTCGCGCCGTCCGCCCTCTCCCATGATGTGATCTTCGACTAGAACCCCGCCATAAACGCGCGGGCCTGCAAGCCCGAGGCCCAGCGCGCCGGCCATGGCGGCCTCTGGCCAGCCGGCATTGGGCGATTTGTGGTGATGCGCATCGCGCCGCACCGCAGCCCAGGCCGCTTTCGCTGATGCGCCCGGCACCAGAGCGGCGGCTGCGATGAACAGGAGTGCCGTCAGGCGCGAGGCGGGCAGGTTGATGAGATCATCGAACCGGGCTGCCGCCCAGCCATAGGCGCTGTAGCGGGCATTGAGATGGCCGATCATGCTGTCGGCGGTATTGGTGGCCTTGTAGGCGCAAGCGCCCGGCAGCCCGCCAACGCCGAGCCAGAAGGCTGGCGCGGTCACGCCATCGGAAAAGTTTTCGGCAAGGCTTTCTATTGCCGCGCGGCAGACGGCGGCTTCGTCCAACTGATCGGGATCGCGCCCGACAATCATAGACACGGCCTTGCGGCCCTTTTCGAGACCGCCGGTTTCCAGCGCTTCGGCCACGGCCCGCACATGCTCTTCCAGGCTTTTCTGGGCAAGCAGGCTGGAGGAGAGGAGGGCCGTGATGATGAGGCCAAGCGGCAGCCAAGCCAGTACGCTTTGGAGGAGAAGCGCTGGCAGAACAGCGGCGAAAAGCAGGATGAGAAAAGCAAAAAAGCCGTTGCGCTTGCGCTGTCCGAACGGCAGGTCGAGATCGTTGAACCGGTTTTCTAGCCGGCTGATCAGCGCGCCGATCCAGATGACGGGATGGCCGATGCGATCCACCAGCCATTGCGGATAACCGACAAGCCGTTCAATAAGCAAAGCGAGGAAGGCGAGAGAAAAAGCCATGAATGACAGACGAGATCGACAACAGGGGCGGGACGAAGCGCGGCAGGCGATCGATCACGGCGGCAATCTGGCGCGCGCGGCTCTCATGTTTCCGCAAGCGCCAAAACCGTGGATCGATCTCTCCACCGGCATCAACCCGCACCCTTATGCCTATTCGCCCATCCCCGCCACCGCTTTCTCCCGCCTGCCGGAACCGGACGATCTGGCGCGTCTGAAGCGTCTTGCCGCGGAAACCTATGGTGCGCCCTCGCCGGATCATCTGGCCGCCGCACCCGGCACGCATATCCTCTTGCCGTTGATCATCGAGGCCGTATTCGGCGCCCTGTCCGTTGCTGGAAGACGGGCGGCAATCCTGTCGCCCACCTATGGCGAACATGCGCGGATGGCGAAGCTTTCCGGTTTTGACACCGCCGAGGTGCCGGCGTTCGATGATCTTTTTGACGCGGATCTGGCCGTCGTGGTCAATCCCAACAATCCGGACGGGCGGCTGCTTGGCGCGGCCGATCTTCTAGCCCTTGCCCGTCATATGAAGGCAAAGGGCGGACTTCTGGTGGTGGACGAGGCCTTCATGGAGGTCATCGAACCGGATGAAAGCGTGGCCGGTGCCGTGCATGAGGGGCTGGTTGTTCTGCGCTCCTTCGGCAAATTTTATGGTCTGGCCGGCGTGCGGTTGGGCTTTGCCGTCGCCCCGGTTACCATAGCGCAGAAGCTTTCGGCCCGTCTCGGTCCCTGGGCCATTCCGGGGCCAACCTTGTGCATCGGGCTTCAGGCGCTCGCTGACAGAGACTGGCAACAGGCCATGCGGCAACGGTTGCGCGAGGAGGCTGCGCGCCTCGATGCGCTTCTGGCGGTGGCTGGCCTTCCCGTTTGCGGTGGCACGACGCTGTTTCGCTATCTCAGGCACCCCGAAGCGCCGGCCATCTTTGCGCATCTCGGTCGGTGCGGCATCCTCGTTCGTGCCTTTGCCGAACGGCCGGATTGCCTGCGGATCGGCCTGCCACAGGACGGCGAGTGGAAACGACTGGAATCGGCCCTTGAGGCGCAAATCTGGCGCGGTTGAAGCCTGTCGGAAAGGTTTGCATTCTGTCGGTACTGGGTTAGGTTTTCACATCATGATCGTCGCAGGCAGGTAATCTTATGTCCATGAACAGCAATCTCCCCCAGATCTTCGAGGCCATCGACAGGAAAAGGGAGGTGTTCACGGAGCTGAGCGACCGGGTCTGGGCAACGCCGGAAACCTGCTACATGGAGGTGCAGTCTGCCGCCGCCCACCGGGAAATGCTGGAGGCGCAGGGTTTTGCCATCACCGAAAACGTCGCCGATATTCCAACGGCGTTGATCGGCGAGGCGGGTGAAGGCGGCCCGGTGATTGCCTTCCTCGGCGAATTCGATGCGCTGGCGGGCCTCAGCCAGAAGGCGGGCGTCACCCATCACGATCCGCTGACCGCCGGCGCCAACGGCCATGGCTGCGGCCATAATCTTTTAGGCTCCGCCTCGCTTCTGGCGGCAACGGCGCTGAAGGATTGGCTGGAAGCAACCGGTACACCCGGCCGCGTGCGCTATTACGGTTGCCCGGCCGAAGAAGGTGGTGCCGCCAAGGCGTTCATGGTGCGCGCCGGGGCGTTTTCGGATGTCGATATCGCCATCTGCTGGCACCCGAGCAATTTTGCCGGCGTCCAGCGGGAAACCTCTCTTGCCAATTGCCGCATCGATTTCACCTTCACCGGTCGCGCCTCGCATGCCGCGGCAAGCCCCGAACTTGGCCGCAGTGCGCTCGATGCGGTGGAACTGATGAGCGTCGGTGTCAATTACCTGCGCGAACACATGCAGCAGGATTGCCGTATCCACTACGCACTCCTTGATGCCGGCGGCATTTCGCCGAACGTTGTGCAGGCCCATGCCAAGGTGCGTTACGTGGTGCGCGCGCCGGAACTGGCCGGCCTGTTCTCGTTGATCGAGCGGGTGAAGAAAGTGGCTGAGGGTGCAGCCCTCATGACCGAGACGAAGGTGGAAAGCGCCATCCTGTCCGGCGTCTCGAACCTCATCGTCAACACGCCGCTGATGGATGCCATGCAGGATGTGTGGGACAGTGTTGGCGCGCCGGATTTCGATGACGAGGACCACGCTTTTGCCGAAAAAATCCGCGCGACGCTGACACCGGAGGATATTTCCTCAAGCTGGGCGCAGGAGCGTCTGGACGAGCGCGACGTGCCGCTCGCCGATTTTATCCTGCCCCGCCACAACGAGGTGCGCCAGATGGGCGGCTCTACCGATGTCGCCGATGTCAGTTGGGTGGTGCCGACTGTGCAGGCCTATGGCCCCTCACTTGCCATCGGCACGCAGTTGCACACCTGGCAGGTGGTGGCGCAGGGCAAGAGCCCGCTTGCCCACAAGGCCATGGTGACCACAGCCAAGGTGATGGCCGCAACGGGCCTTGCCGCGCTCCAGTCCGAACAGTTGCGCGATGCGGCCAAGGCCGATCTAAAGCGCCGGCTGAAGGGCCAAGCCTATCGCAGCCCCATCCCGCCGGAAGCCGAGCCGCCGGTCGCGGCGATGGGCGGCCGTCGCTAAAAGATTTTCCGGCATTCGAGCGCCGTAGCTTTGAACGAAGGCATCAAACAATGTCTCCGGGTTCTGTCGTTTTGGCTGTCGCCATCGCCTGAAAGACTGTGTCGATGGCACCGGCGCTGGCGACGCCCAAGATTTTTCGCCGGCCCGTTTGGCGGATAGGCGCGCTATCGGCGAAAGTTGTTTGATCAGGCAAGGCGGCGTTCACGACCCAATGCCCCTTCCTGAAAACGGTCATCGCGGGTGGATTGCACCCGCGATGGAGACGCCTATATCTGGGCGCATGCTTGATCTTCTATCGCCCTATTGGCCGCACATCGTTTTTACCCTGTCGGTCGTGATGGGGGCGACGGCTGCCATTCATGCGGCCATGACCAAGGAAGAGGTGCGCTCGGCCATCGGCTGGGTCGGCGTTATCCTCCTGTCGCCGATCATCGGTGCGTTGCTTTATCTCATTGCCGGCATCAACCGCATTCGTCGCAGCGCCATCGGCAACCAGCGCTCCAAGCTGGGAGACGCCTTTCTCGATCACCTCGAATCCTATGACGCAACCGATACCATGGTGGCCGCGCAGTTCGGCCGGCGGTTTCTGGCGATGAAGACGCTCGGCGACCGGGTAACGCGTTATTTTCTCACCACCGGCAACAGCGTCGAGGTGCTGGAGGGCGGCGACGCGGCCTATGGCGCCATGCTGAAGGCCATCGAAAGTGCCTGCCGCAGCGTCATTCTGGAAACCTATATCTTCGACCGTGACCGCATCGGCCGCCGTTTTGCGCAAGCGCTCACCGATGCGGCAAAACGCGGCGTCAGCGTGCGGGTTCTGGTGGATGCCGTCGGCGCCCGTTATTCGATGCCGAGCGTGCTCGGCATGCTGCGCGATGGCGGCGTGACGGTCGATGTGTTCAACGGCAATGTTATTGTCGGCCTGCGGCTGCCCTATGCGAACCTGCGCACCCACCGCAAGATCATGGTGGTGGATGGTGCTATCGCCTTTACCGGCGGCATCAATATTCGCGAGGCCTTCTCGCAGGAAATCGCCGGAGACGACCATGCCATGGATACGCATTTCCGCATGACCGGCCCGATCGTTGCCGATCTTTTGTCGGTTGCCGCGGAAGACTGGCGTTTTGCCAATGGCGAAACGCTGTCTGGCCCCGCATGGCAGATAGAGCCGCCCGTGAGCGAGCCGGGAAGCGCCGTTTATGTGCGCACCGTCGCCTCCGGCCCGGACCGTAGCGTCGAGACGAACCACAAGATGCTGATGGGGGCCTTTTCCGTCGCCCGCTCGTCGATCCGCATGGTCTCGCCCTATTTCCTGCCCGACCGCGAGCTGATTGCCTCGCTTGCCACGGCTGCCCGGCGCGGCGTGGCGGTCGATATCGTTGTACCCGCTTCCAACAATCTGACGTTGGTCGACCGGGCGATGACGGCGCAATTCGACCAGATCCTCAAGGGCGATTGCCGGCTCTGGCGCGCCAGCGGCCCGTTCAACCACTCCAAGTTGATGGTCGTGGATGGCCGTTGGGCTTATGTTGGGTCGTCCAACATGGACCCACGCTCGTTGCGCCTCAATTTCGAGGTCGATATGGAAATTTTCGATATCGAGCTGGCAGCCCGTCTGGAAGAACGGATCGAACGGATGCTGACGAAAGCCGAACCGGTGACGATGGAAGACTGGCGGGCGCGGCCTTTTCTGGCACGGCTGTTCGACCGTATTCTCTGGCTTGGCTCACCCTATCTTTGAAACTGCATCTGGAAGCTCCCTGTCCGGGCGCTATACTCGCCTCATGGTCCCCTTGATGAAATCGTCCGCCCGCGCATGAAAAATTCCGGCAATCCCAATCTGCGGGCCAACATCCTTGCCTCGCTTCGCAACCGCAAGCAGCGGGACCAGGTGCTTGAGGAAGAGGCCGAGGCGGGCAATGGCGAAAGCCTGCTGGTCGCCTCTTACAATGTCCACAAATGCGTCGGCGTCGATGGCAAGTTCGATCCCGGCCGCATCGCCCATGTCATCCGCGAAATCGGCGCCGACGTTCTGGCCCTGCAGGAGGCCGATACGCGGTTCGGCGAGCGGCGCGGACTTCTCGATCTCAACTGGATGGAGCGTGAGACGGGGCTGACGCCGGTGCCGCTCTCTGGCGTTTCCAAGGCGCATGGCTGGCACGGCAATGTGCTCTTTTTCCGCGAAGGCGTGGTGCGCGATGTGCATCAGGTGAAACTTCCGGGGCTCGAGCCACGCGGCGCGCTGATCACCGAGCTGGAGATGAAGGACGGCAACGTGCTTCGGGTGATTGCCGCGCATCTTGGCCTGCTCAACCGCTCGCGCCAGCAGCAGGCGCGCATGATCCTTGACGTGATTGGCGCCCGGGATGAACAACCCACCATCCTGATGGGCGATCTCAACGAATGGCGGCTGGGGGATCGCTCCTCGCTGAATTCGCTGTCGGACATCTTTCGCGGCATGCCGGCAGCCGTGCCGAGCTTTCCCTCGCGCCTGCCGGTGCTGGCGCTCGACCGCATCATGAGCAACCGTCCCGACCTTATCGAGCGGGTGCGCGTGCATGATACGGCACTTGCCCGCATCGCCTCCGATCACCTGCCGATCAAGGCGCGGATCCGCCATCACGTGCCGGCCTGAGGGCAGGGATCATTCGGCAGAACCGCGTTCGGCAAGAAGTCGGTCGGCGATTTCGCGTGCAATGGCCAGCGAGGCGGTCAACCCTGGGCTTTCGATACCGAAAAGATTGACGAGGCCCGCGACCCCATGCCCCTCAGGTCCGTCGATGCGGAAATCGGCGGCTGGATCTGCCGGGCCGCTGATCTTCGGGCGGATGCCAGCATAACCGGGCACCAGTTCGCCCGCCGGCATGTCCGGCCAATAGCGGCGTACGGCTGAATCAAAACTTGTCCCCCGCGCCGGATCGACCGCGTAATCGATGGTCTCGACCCATTCGATATCAGGGCCGAAGCGCGCCTGACCGCCCAGATCCAGCGTCAGGTGAACGCCAAGCCCATGGGCGTGCGGAGCGGGGTAGATCAGGTGGCTGAAGGGTGCGCGTGTTGGCAGCATGAAATAATTGCCCTTGGCATAACGCGTCTCCGGCACAGCATCCGGGGATAGCCCTTCGATCATCCTTGCTACCTCGGAGGCATGCAGCCCTGCGGCATTGACCAGCATGCTTGCGGAAACTTCCATTGGGTCCGTGCCGCCAACGCCAACGACAAAGCCATCCGGTGTGACGCGGGCCGATTTGATCGGCGCGTGGAAGGCGATGAGGGCGCCGGCATCCCGCGCATCGCCCTCCAGCGCCAGCATGTAGCCGTGGCTGTCGATGATGCCGGTCGAGGGTGAATGGAGGGCTGCAAGGCAGGAGAGTGCAGGCTCAAGACTATGCGCCGCATCGGCTGACAGCATCTGCAGGTCGTCGCAGCCGTTTGCCGCGCCCTTGTCTGCGAGCGCGCGAAGCAGCGGAATTTCCGCCTCCTCGGTCGCGACGATCAGCTTGCCGCATCGGCGGTGCGCCACGCCATGCGACTGGCAGAACGTATAAAGCTTGTGCCGGCCCTCGACGCAGAGCCGCGCCTTGAGACTGTCTTTCGGGTAATAGAGGCCCGCATGGATCACCTCGCTGTTGCGCGACGAGGTGCCGGTGCCGATGGCGCCTTCGGCCTCCAGCAGCAGAACGGAACGGCCGGCTTGCGAAAGTGCGCGTGCAGCGGCAAGCCCGATGACGCCGGCTCCGACGATAATCGCATCCACATCCGCCACGAAACATCTCCTCCGCTTCCTGTCCTCGTTCGGCATATCCCAGGAGTTCCCGTGCTCCAACCGTTACCCGGTGCGGCTGTCGGGAAAGATTTTTCACGTCGGCGGGCTCCGGCGCAAGATTATCTCTACCAATTGCGTAGAGTTAAGCTACATTAACCGAATATGAACAACGATGTTCAAGGGAGAGACGCGCATGAGCCATGTCGATCATCCGGTACCTTTCCGCCCCCGCATCGAACCTTCCGCCACGTCCGCACTATCTGCCAGCCGAAAGTACCTGATGCGGCATCTCCATGCGGCACTCGTTGCTGCCGCCTTCATTTTCGTTGCCGCTGGCATCCTTGGCCTGTTCAGCTAAGCCATTTCTCTTTCTCCTCTACGGCCTCTTGCGCGCCTCCGTGACGTTTCACGGGCCGCAAGGGGCCGTTTTCGTTTGAGCATTCGGCGCCTGCTTCCGGCGAATGCAGCGGCTGCAGCCTCGGCGCTGCGTCGCCGCAAAGGCCGGCCGCGCAGGGTTTTTGGCCGCGCGGGCCCTTGCCCGTGGAATCGCCCTTGAAAGCATCAAAGCTTGATGTCATGGAACCAAATGCAGCGCTTTCGGCTTACATCCGTCAGCGTGCATCGCGTCTTGTCGCGCGGCCCCGCATCAGACATCGATCTGGTCTTCCAACCGGCTGATTACGTTCAGGTTTCATTCAGACCTGGCGGGATAGAGGCGAGCGGTGATAGTTTTGGAGAAGCATGTGAACAGGTTGTGTCCTTTCGTTCGCGTTTTCGGCCGCCCCGCGCTTCCGCGCCCGGTGCCGTCCTCCCTTCCGTTTTTTGCACTCATGAAGCCGAACCGGACCTGAGTTATCGGCGCAAGCCGACCCCGCTCTTTCGCTAAGACAGTGCCACTCAATTCTTAGAAGCCGCCACAATGTCATTTCATAATACGCCTGCCGCGACCCCGCGTGAAACCGAAGGTAAGCAGATCGACCACAACGAGGCGATCCGCGCGACCTATTTCAATGCAGAGGATCTGCGCGCCTGCGGCGAAGCGCTGGCGCGCGACGGAACCCAATCGCTGCCGGGCTTCATGTCCTTCGATTTCCGCGAGCGGCACAAGGAAAACGAAAAGGAAATCCTGCGGGTCTACCGCTCGACGGCAAGGGACGTGGAAGCCGGCGCCACCATTACGCCGGCGGCGGAATGGCTGCTCGACAACCACTACATCGTCGAGGAAGCGATCCAGGAAGTCCGCCGCGATTTCCCCCGCAAGTTCTACAAGCAGTTGCCGACGATGCGGGTGGGTTCCATCGAGATCCCGCGCGTGCTGGCGCTCGCCTGGCTCTATGTTGCCCATACCCACAGCAGCCTGTCGCGCGATAACCTGACGGCCATGACCGAAGGGTTCCAGGTCCATCAGTCGCTTGAGATCGGCGAGCTTTGGGCGCTGCCGTCCTTCATGCGCTTCGTGCTGATCGAAAACCTGCGCCGCATCTCCATCCGCGTCGAGCGCTCGCGCCACATGCGCCAGAAGGCGAACGAAGCCGCCGACGAGGTGATCCGTCTCAACGACGAGGCCGCCTGCAGCGATCTTTTTGCCCGCATCCAGCCGCTGACCGGCGACAATACCTTTGCCACGCAGTTCGTCTATCGTCTTCGCAATGCCTCGCAATCGTCAGGTTTTGCCATTTCCTGGCTGGAAGCCCAGCTGGAAAAGGCAGGCACCGACACCGAAGAAGTGATGATGGCGGAACACAACCGCCTCTCCTCCGGCAACGTGACGATGGGCAACATCATCAAGAGCCTGCGCGAGATCGACGATACCGAATGGAGCGTCTGGTTCGAGGAAGTCTGCCTTGTCGACCAGGTTCTGCGCGAGCAGAGCGACTATAACGAACTGGATTTCGGCTCGCGCAACTCCTACCGGAACCGCATCGAAAAGCTTGCGCGTTATTGCGGCAAGAGCGAAATCGAAGTGGCCCGTGCCGCCATCGCACTGGCGGACGAAGCCCGCAGTGCGCCGGAACCCGATCCGCACAAGGCCAATGTCGGCGCTTTCCTGACCGGCATGTACCGGCCGGAATTGGAAAAAGCGGTCGGTTACACGCCGACCATCGGCCAGCGCATCACCCGCACCATCCAGTCGATGAACTGGCTATCGGTTGCCGTGCCTGTGTTGCTGCTGACCTTCCTTGCGCTTGCCATCGTCGGCGGTTTTCTGGCCCATGCCGGCATGTCCTGGCCGGTCATTGTGCTGTTCCTGCTGATGTTCTCGCTGCCGGCCTCCGAAGGCGCGACAGGTCTCTTCAACACGCTCGTCACCTATGTGGTGAAGCCCTCACGGCTTGTCGGCTACGAGTTCAAGAACGGCATTCCGGAAGACGCCCGCACGCTTGTGGCGGTGCCCTGCATCATCAACAACCGCGATACGGTGGATGAACTGGTGCGCAATCTCGAGGTTCACTACCTCGCGAACCCGCATGGCGAAATCTATTTCGCGCTGCTCAGCGACTGGAAAGACAGCGCCATCGAGCAGACCGATGCGGATCTCGAAGTGCTGGAATATGCCCGTCGCGAGATCACCTTGCTCAGCAACCGTTATGCCTTCGATGGCCGGACGCGGTTCTATCTGCTGCATCGCCGCCGCCTCTACAACCCTTCCGAAGGTGTATGGATGGGCTGGGAGCGCAAGCGCGGCAAGCTGCACGAGCTGAACCTGTTGCTGCGCGGCGACAAGGATACGACCTATCTGCAGGGCGCCAATACTGTGCCTGAAAACGTGCAGTATGTGATGACGCTGGATGCCGATACGCGCCTGATGCGCGATGCGGCGACCAAGCTCGTCGGCAAGCTGCATCACCCGATCAACCGTCCGGTACACGATCCGAAGTCCGGCCGCGTCATTCACGGTTATGCGCTGCTGCAACCGCGTGTGACGCCATCGCTGACGACGGGCAAGGACGCTTCCGTCTTCCAGCGCGTCTATTCCGTCAGCCGGGGTATCGATCCTTACGTCTTTACCGTGTCCGACGTTTACCAGGATCTGACCGGCGAAGGCTCGTTCACCGGCAAGGGTCTTTATCACGTCGATGCCTTTGAGACCGCCTTGCGCGGCCGCGTCGAAGAAAACGCCGTGTTGAGCCATGACCTTCTGGAAGGCTCGTTTGCCCGCTGCGCCCTCATCACCGATGTGGAACTGGTCGAGGATTTCCCCACCCGCTACGAGGTGGAAGTGTCGCGCCAGCATCGCTGGGCGCGTGGCGACTGGCAGCTTCTGCCCTATATCCTCGATCCGTTGCGTGGCGTCACTGCCCTTGGCCGCTGGAAGATGGTCGATAACCTGCGCCGGTCGCTGACCCCGATTGCCTGGTTCCTCGCCTCCGTGCTCGGCTGGTATTTCATGGATCCGCTCGGCGCGCTGATTTGGCAGATCCTGCTGATCTTCTCGCTGTTTGTCGCGCCGACGCTGTCGCTCATCACCGGCATCGTGCCGCGCTCGACCGATATCGTGCCCAGCGCGCATTTCTATTCGGTCTGGTCGGACATTCGCTCGGCCAATGCGCAGGTGGCGCTCCGCATCGTCTTTATCGCTGATTCCGCCTTCCGGATGATCGATGCCATCGTGCGTTCGATCTATCGCCTCTTCGTCAGCCGCAAGCAGATGCTGGAATGGCGCACGGCCGCCAGCATCCAGTCGTCGGCGCAGGGCACGCCGCAGGATTATTACCGCTCCATGTGGTATGCGCCGGTGGCCGCCGTGGTGGCGCTGATGATTGCCGCGCTGCCGGATGACAATGCCTTCCTCGTCGGCATTCCCTTCGTGCTTCTCTGGGTGTTTTCGCCGCTCGTTGCCTGGTATGTCAGTCAGTCGGCAGAAACCGAAGATCGCCTGTTCGTGCCGGAAGCCGTCTCGGTGGAACTGCGCAAGATCTCGCGCCGCACCTGGCGGTATTACGAGGCCTTCGTCACCGAAGACCAGCATTTCCTGCCGCCGGACAACTTTCAGGAAAAGCCTGAGCCGATCGTTGCCAAGCGCACCTCGCCCACCAATATCGGCGTCTATCTGCTCTCCGTCGTCTCGGCCCGCCATTTCGGCTGGATCAGCTTCCAGGATACGCTGGAGCGCATCGAAGACACGGTTGCGACCGTGGAAAAGATGGACAAGTTCCGTGGCCACCTGTTCAACTGGTATCATACCGATAGCCTGCTGACGCTCGGCCCCCGTTATGTCTCGACGGTTGATAGCGGCAACCTTGCCGGCCATCTCATTGCCGTCTCTTCCGCTTGCCGCGAATGGGCGGAAGCACCGTCCGCGCATCTGCAGGCCTCGCTCGATGGCATCGGTGACGTGGCCGGTATCCTGTCGGAAGTGCTGAAGGAACTGCCGGATGATCGCAAGACGGTGCGTCCGCTGCGCCGGCGTCTGGAAGAGCGAATCATCGGCTTCGCCAATGCCTTGGCCGCGGTCAAGCGCGAGCATGAGTTTGCCTCGATCCGCATCATCAACCTTGCGGTTCTGGCGCGCGACATCCAGAAGCTGGCCTCCAACCTCGATCATGAGGTGAGTTCCGCGCAGAGCATGGAAGTGACCCGTTGGGCGGAATCGTTGGTGGGTGCCTGCGAAGCGCATATTGCCGATACCACCTTCGACATGACCAATATCGAGCCGCTGCGCCAGCGCCTGACGCAGCTGCGCGACCGTGCCCGCACGCTCGCCTTCTCGATGGACTTCACCTTCCTTTACCGCAAGGACCGTCGCCTTCTGTCGATCGGTTACCGCGTCGAAAGCAACGATCTCGACGAGGCCTGCTACGACCTTCTGGCGTCCGAATGCCGCCTGACCAGCCTGTTTGCGATTGCCAAGGGCGATCTGCCAACCGAACACTGGTATCGCCTCGGCCGCCAGGTCGTGCCGATCGGTGCGCGCGGTGCGCTGATCTCCTGGTCGGGGTCTATGTTCGAATACCTGATGCCGCCGCTCGTCATGCAGGAGCGTCAGGGCGGGATTCTGAACCAGACGAACAACCTCATCGTCGAGGAGCAGATGAACCACGGCCGCCGGCTGAACATCCCCTGGGGGATTTCGGAGGCCGCGTTTAATGCCCGCGACCATAACCTCAACTACCAGTACACGAACTTTGGTGTGCCGACGCTTGGCCTGAAGCGCGGTCTCGGCCAGAACGCCGTCGTTGCCCCGTATGCATCGATCCTTGCCAGCCAGTACAATCCGCTGGCAGCGCTGGAAAACCTGCAAAAGCTGCGCGCCGTAGGGGCTCTTGGCAAATACGGCTTCCATGACGCCGTCGACTACACGCCGACCCGCGTGCCGGAAGGCAAAAAATGCGCCGTGGTGTTTAACTATTATGCCCACCACCATGGCATGTCGATTGCAGCCATCGCCAACGTCGTCAACAACGGCAAGCTGCGTGAGCTTTTCCATGCCGATCCGGTGGTGGAAGCCGCTGAACTGCTGCTGCAGGAAAAGGCGCCGCGCGAAGTGCCCGTCATGGGCTCCAAGTATGAGCCGGAAACGCCCGGCAAGGGCCAGGCCGATCTGCTGCGCTCGGAAATCCGCACCATTCAGGATCCGGCCAGCCGCGACCGCGAACTGGTCTTCCTGTCGAACGGTCACTATTCCACCATGCTGACGGCAACCGGCACCGGTTACTCGCGCTGGAACGGCATGGCGGTCACCCGCTGGAAGGCCGATCCGGTGGAGGATCGCTGGGGCAATTTCCTCTTCCTGCGCGATACGGCAAGCGGCCAGTGGTGGTCGACGACGGCCGAGCCGCGCCGGGCGGAAGGCGAAAAGGTCAAAACCGTGTTCGGCGATGAAAAGGCCGAATTCGTCAAGACTGTCGGCACGCTCACCAGCACCGTCGAATGCATCGTGGCAACCGAACACGATGCGGAAGGCCGTCGCCTGACGCTTCTGAACACCGGCACCGAAGATCGCTTCATCGAAGTGACGTCCTATCTGGAGCCGGTCATTGCCAACGAGGATGACGACAACGCCCATCCGGTGTTCTCGCGCATGTTCGTGCGCACCGAGATCGGCCGTCGCGGCGATGTGATCCGCGCCTGGCGCAACAAGCGCAACCCGAACGAACCGTCGATGCACATCGCGCATCTGGCCGCCGACAATGCCGGCTCGTCGCGCCCGACCGAGTTCGAAACGGATCGTCGCCGCTTTATCGGCCGTGGCCGCACGCTTGCCGAAGCTGCCGCCTTCGATCAGGATGCGACGCTCTCCGGCACCGATGGCTTTACGCTCGACCCGATCCTGTCGCTGCGCCGCGTCGTGCGCGTGCCGGCCGGCAAGAAGGTCAGCGTCATCTTCTGGACGATTGCTGCCCCGAGCCGCGAGGAACTCGACGGTGCCATCGAGCGCTATCGTCACCCTGATGCCTTTGGCTCGGAACTGACGCAGGCCTGGACCCGCGTGCAGGTGCAGATGCGCCATATCGGCATCAGCTCGCAGCAGGCGGCCGCCTTCCAGCATCTTGGCCGTTACCTTGTCTATCCCGACATGTATCTGCGCGCCGATGCGGCAACGGTGGAAGCCGGTCTTGCCTCGCAGCGCCAGCTCTGGGGCCTGTCGATCTCCGGCGACCTGCCGATCTTCACACTGCGCATCAATGACGAAATCGACATGGATGTGGTGAAGGAGGCGCTGTCGGCGCAGGAATATCTGCGCTCGCGCGGTGTCATGGCCGATCTTGCCGTCGTCAATGAAAAGCCTGCCTCCTACGCGCAGGATATGCAGCACGCCATCGATCATATCAGCGAAAGCGTGCGTCGCCTTGGCCAGTCCGATGGCCGCCAGCAGGTGTTTGCGCTTCGCCGCGACCTGATGGACGAGGCAACCTGGGCCGCCCTGATTGCCGCCTCGCGGGTCGTTCTTCACGCCCGCAACGGCAAGATAGAGGATCAGGTGAACCGCGCCGTCTCGCTCTTCTCGTCGCCGCGCGGCGTCGAGGTGGAAACGGATCGCCGCGTGCTTCTGTCTGCCGACAATTTCGGTGCGCCGGTCGCAACGCCTGCCACCGATCTCGATTTCTGGAACGGTTATGGCGGCTTTTCCGGCGATGGCACGGAATATGTCGTGCGCCTTGCCGGCGGTGGCGCCACGCCGCAGCCGTGGATCAACGTGATCTCCAACGAGAACTTCGGCTTCCACATCTCGGCCGAAGGCGCCAGCTTCACCTGGAGCCAGAACTCGCGCGATTACCAGTTGACGCCGTGGTCGAACGATCCGGTCATCAACCGTCCGGGCGAAGCTTTCTATGTCGCCGATCTGGAAAGCCTGCAGGTTTCGACGCCGTTTGCCGCGCTCTCGCGCCGGCCATCGGTCGCCTTTGAGACCCGCCATGGCCTTGGTTATTCGACCTTCACCGCCAAGGAAGAGGGCCTTTCCCTCACCTTGACGCAAACGGTTGATCGCACGCGCCCGGTGAAGTTCTCGAAGATCACCATTGCCAACACCAGCGATGAGCCCCGCCGCCTGCGCGTCTATGGGTATGCCGAATGGATCCTCGGCAACAATCCGCAGCGCACGCAGTCCTTCATCTTGAGCGGTCGTGACGAGGCAACGGGGGCGCTCTTTGCGACGAACCCCTATAGCATCGATCACCATCGCACGGCCTTCTTCGGCACGGATGTCACGGCGTCCGGGTTCACCACCAGCCGGCGCGAATTCATCGGCCGCTTCGGCTCGATTGCAGCGCCGACGGCGGTTATCACCGCTTCCGGTCTGAACGGTGCGCTGGAGCCGGATGGCGCGCCTTGCGCCGCTGTTGCCTGCGATATCGAGCTGGCGCCCGGCGAGGAGAAGGTCGTGACCTTCTTCATGGGGGATTGCGGCACACGCGCAGAGGCAGCAGCCCTTGCCGCGGATGTGAAGGCTTCGTCCTTCGAAACCGTGCTCGAAACCACCAATGGTTTCTGGCAGGACTTTACCGGC
The DNA here is from genome assembly GCA_027483885.1 of Rhizobiaceae bacterium. GTDB lineage: Bacteria > Pseudomonadota > Alphaproteobacteria > Rhizobiales > Rhizobiaceae > Neorhizobium. Next base: position 43,506 of record JAIXTO010000113.1, on the reverse strand, counting down.
CGCCTGAAGATCCAGACGCCGGACAAGGCGCTGGACAATATGGTCAACACCTGGCTGCCCTATCAGGCGCTCGGCTGCCGTATCCTGTCGCGCACGGCCTTCTACCAGTCGTCGGGTGCCTTCGGCTTCCGCGACCAGCTGCAGGATACGCTGGCCTTCCTCCTGCACGAGCCGGATCTGGCCCGCCGCCAGATCGTCAATGCCGCAAGCCGCCAGTTCAAGGAAGGCGACGTGCAGCATTGGTGGCTGCCGGGCACCGGTGCCGGCGTGCGCACCACCATCTCCGATGATGTGGTCTGGCTTGCCTATGCAACGCATGAATATATCCACACAACCGGTGATGCCGCCGTGCTGGAGGAGCAACTGCCCTTCCTGCAGGGTACGGCACTGACGCCCGGCCAGCACGATGCCTTCTACAAGCCGGAGATCTCCTCCGAGACGGCGTCGCTTTATGAGCACGCCGCACGTGCGCTGGATCTGGCGATTGTCCGTACCGGCTCCAACGGCCTGCCGCTCATCCTCGGCGGCGACTGGAACGACGGCATGAACCGCGTCGGTGTGGGCGGACGCGGCACCAGCGTCTGGCTCGGCTGGTTCCTCGCCGCCGCATTGCGCCGCTTCCTGCCCTATGCGGAAGCGCGCAACGATGACGGTCGCGTCAGCCGCTGGACGGCGCATCTCGGGTCGCTGAAGCATGCGCTGGAAACGGCCGGCTGGGATGGCACCTATTATCGTCGCGGGTATTTTGACGATGGCGGTCCGCTCGGTGCCAATGGCAACCTCGAATGCGCCATCGATTCGCTCGGCCAGTCGTGGAGCGTGCTCTCCGGCGAAGGTGATCCCGCCCGTCAGGAACAGGCGATGAATGCCGTGATGGAAAAGCTGGTGGACGAGAAGGATGGGATCATCCGCCTCTTTACGCCGGCCTTTGCCAACACGCCGAAGGACCCGGGCTATATCAAGGCCTATCCGCCGGGCGTACGCGAAAACGGCGGCCAGTACACCCACGCGGCCATCTGGGTCGTGCTGGCGCTCGCTGGCCTGAAGCGCGGCGACGATGCCTGGAAAGCCTTCCAGCTGCTCAACCCGGTCAACCACGCGCTGGATCAGGCTTCTGCCGAAACCTACCGCGTCGAGCCCTATGTGGTGGCCGCAGACGTCTATGGCGTCGGCGATCTCACCGGGCGAGGTGGCTGGACCTGGTATACGGGGTCTGCCGGCTGGCTCTACCGTGCCGCCGTCGAAGGCATTTTGGGTATCCGCCGCGAAGGCAACCGCCTCTTCGTTCGCCCTGTTCTGCCAAGCGAATGGACCGGCTTTACCGCCGATCTTCTGCTCGCCGGCAAGAGCCGCCGGATCGTCGTGGAAAAGGCAGCCGGCGAGACGGAAGCCGTGGTCACGGTGGATGGAACGCATGTTGTCGCAGACGAGGGCATCCTGCTCGCCTGATCCTTGGGATCGTCAACGAATGAAAGAAGGCCCGGCTCGCTTTGCAAGCCGGGCCTTCTTGCTTTGATCCTGCGGTGGATCGCGGCGGCGGCGGATTTGCATGGAGACGGACCGTCATTTCGTCGGACACATTTGACCGCATCCAAAATTGTGTCGGGCATCTGATGGTTCTGGAGACGCACCTTGCGCGATGGCGATGGCGCAATATGGCCGGCATTGGGGATGGCATGGAAGGCGCGCATCGTCTTATCGGCACAAGGCCCGCTGAGACGAATGGACTTCCTCCGCAACAGGGATCGAAGGGCCTGCCGCGTTGCTATCCCGCTGGAAGCCAAGGCCTGAAGACCGCCTCTTCTCACATGGTCATGAGGATGGACGTCCGTCATCACGTCGGCCGTATGGCCTGTTGACCAGCGCGGTGCCGGACAGGTCAGCACCGGACGCAAAAAGACCGGCTACACGTCATGTATAGCCGGTCTGCTGGTGGAATAAACGATGCTCTTGCAGGTGCTTGCGGAAAGGCTTCGGTCCGCGGGCCAGTCCGTCAGGCCGGTTGCGGCAGCGCAAGGACCTCCGCCGTCTTCGTGTCATCGGCCAGAATGCCGCTGGTCTTCAGAAGCGAGGCGAAACGGCCGCCCATGGCGCTCAACTCGTCAAAGGTGCCCTTCTCGATGATCCGGCCATGGTCGAGGAACAGCACCACATCGGCATCGCGCACGGTCGAAAGACGGTGGGCAATGATGAAGGTCGTGCGGTTCTGGCGCAACCGGTCGATAGCTTCCTTGACGCGCGCTTCGGTCTCCACGTCGAGCGCGCTGGTCGCCTCGTCGAGCACGAGGATGGGCGCGTTCTTCAGGATGGCGCGGGCAATGGCGATGCGCTGGCGCTCGCCGCCGGAAAGGCGGTTGCCGCGCTCACCGACATGCGTTTCGTAGCCGGCAAGCCGGCTTTCGATGAAGTCGGTGGCTGCTGCGGCTTCGGCGGCAGCCGTCACTTCCGCATCCGATGCTCCCTCGCGCCCAAGCCGGATATTGTCGCTGATCGAGCGGTTCAACAGGCCGGAATCCTGGAAGACGGTCGCGATGCAATGGCGCAGCGATTTGCGGGTTACCTTGGCGACATCGGTTCCGTCGATGAGGATTGCACCGTTCTGCGGCTCGTAGACACGCTGCAGCAGGTTAACGAGCGTTGTCTTGCCCGCACCGGTCGGGCCGACGATTGCCACGGTCTGGCCAGCCTTCGCGGTAAAGGAAACGTCGCGAACGCCTTGCGTCGTGCTCGCAAAATCGAAGGATACGTTGCGGAATTCCACCTCGCCGCGCACGTCGACAAGTTCGCCGATGCCAGCCGGTTCCTCCCGGTCCTTGACGGAATCCTCCAGCTGGAAAAAGTCCTCAAGCTTCGAGCGGGCTTCGAAAATCTGCGTGGCAAATTGGCGCATCTGGTCGAGGCGGCCGATCAGAAGATTGGCAAAGCCGATGAAGGCGATCACGTCGCCGACCCGGATCTGTCCATCGCGCACCAGGATGACGCCGATGATGAGGATGATCAGCATCGAGATGGTGGAGGCCATGCGGTTGAGCGCGCTGGCAAGCGCCCACCAGTCCAGCACCGGATACTGAACCGACAGGAGGTTCTCGGTGTAGCTCTTCAGCGCGCGGGTTTCCGCCTCGATGCGGTTGTAGCTGTGCAACACGGTGACGTTGCTGATGGAATCGCTCACATGCGAAAACACCGTGTGATAATGGCCTTCGACAGAGGCCTGGCCTTCCTTCGTCCGGTTCATCACGGTGCGGCCGATGATCCAGTAGAGGATGCCAAGGACGATCAGCACGCAGCTGAGACGCCAGTCCATGGCCAGCGCGGTGGGCACCAGAAGCACCAGAGCAACGGCGGTTGCCAGGTGCGTGCGCATGAATTCCAGCCAGAGGCCGAACAGCGTTTCGCTGGCGCGCAACAGCGTGTGCAGCGCATTCGACGTGCCGCGCTGATGGTGCCAGGACAGCGGCATGGAAATGATGCGGCCGAACGCTTCCGTCAGAAGCGTCGCGCGTCGTCCATGCGCAAGCCGGTCCGCTTCGCGGGCGACAAGCACATAGGCCACGGTATTGAACACGCCAAAGCCACCCCAGAGGATGAGGATGGGCGTGACATCGCCACCGCCGGAGATCGCATCGATAATGCGGCCGAACAGGATCGGTTCGGCAATCGTGATGACGGCCAGCACGATATTCGCCACAACGACGAGAGACACCCGGATCCTGCTGGATCCTAGGTATTTCAACGCTCTCGCATAAACCTGAAACAAGCTCAAAGACATTACCCCGATACTGACTGCATCGATCCTGACATACCGCATCGGACCTGTATGGAGGGTGAACGGCGATACCACCCTGCCTTGTGGAGCATTATGGCTATCGCCGCCGTGCCACAAGATCCCCCTTGCAATCGCCGCGAGAATAGAGCCCACTATGGAATATCGTCGCCTTACTTCAGTTCATGCTAACAGGAATGCAACAGGGCTGGTGCGGGTAATGGGGGTAAAGTAGTTCAAACAATAATTGACCATGGCTATCCGTGGCAGGGGGTATGAGTGAAGATTCACTCAATTCTGCAAGTTTTGATATTGATAAACGAAATCAAATCGCCTGAAGAACTTACGCGGGAACTTGAAAATCTCCTTTCCGCGTACGGTTTTGACTTTTATGGTGTATGGTTGCACCACAAACCGAATGCCGATCTTTCCGATTTCATGCTGGCGGGCCATTGGCCGGAAGGCTGGCGCAAGGCGTATGTCGCCAAGAAATACGGACTGGTCGATCCTGTTCGCCGCATGCTGATGGTGGCACAGCGTCCTTACCGCTGGCGGGATGCGATCAACAGCTTCAAGAACGATCCCTATCGCAAGCGTATGCTGCGCCTGTTGCAGGATGCCGCGAAATACCGTCTCATCGATGGCTATACTTTCCCGGTCCATGGCCGCAACGGTCTGCTCGGCCACGTCGCGCTGGGTGGCGGGGCGGTCGATCTGTCTCCGGCGGAGGTTTCGCTGTTTGAATCGGCCATGCGCCGGCTGTTCTGGCGTTTTCTCGAACTGCGTGGCACGGCGAGCGAGCTTGAAAAGCTTGCGGTTCTCGACACCGAATTAACAAAACGCCAGATGGAGGTGCTGTCGCTTCTCTCCGATGGCATGACCTCCAACGAGATTGCCAAGGAGTTGCAGATTTCGAGCCATACGGTCGACTGGTATATCAATGTGATCCAGGAGAAATTTGGCGCCAAGAACCGCCAGCATGTCATTGCCACCGCCTTTCGTCTCGGTCTGGTAAGCTGACGGGAAGCTGACAGAATTTTGACCACGGGAAATTGAACTTCCGTGAAAAGGCGGTAATGATCTCTTCGCGGGTGCAGCATGCCCGCGAATGACATTGGGGAGACTGTCTTGAAGATTTCGAAGATTCTTGTTGCGAACCGGTCCGAAATTGCCATCCGCGTGTTTCGCGCCGCCAACGAACTCGGGATCAAGACCGTCGCCATATGGGCGGAGGAGGACAAACTTTCGCTGCATCGCTTCAAGGCGGATGAAAGTTATCAGGTCGGCCGTGGCCCGCATCTTGCCAAGGACATGGGGCCGATCGAAAGCTACCTGTCGATCTCCGAAATCATTCGGGTCGCAAAGCTGTCGGGCGCCGATGCCATCCATCCCGGTTACGGCCTTTTGTCGGAAAGCCCGGAATTCGTCGAGGCCTGCGATGCCGCCGGCCTGATCTTCATCGGTCCGCGCGCCGACACGATGCGCCAGCTGGGCAACAAGGTGGCCGCCCGCAATCTGGCGATTTCCGTCGGCGTTCCCGTCGTGCCGGCCACCGAACCGCTTCCGGATGACATGGCTGAAGTTGCCCGCATGGCCGAAGAAATCGGTTATCCGGTGATGCTGAAAGCGTCCTGGGGCGGCGGCGGACGCGGCATGCGCGCCATCCGCGATCCGAAAGACCTCGCCAAGGAAGTCGTGGAAGCCAAGCGCGAAGCGATGGCCGCCTTCGGCAAGGACGAGGTTTACCTCGAAAAGCTCGTGGAGCGTGCCCGCCACGTGGAAAGCCAGATCCTTGGCGATACCCATGGCAATGTCGTCCACCTCTTCGAGCGCGACTGCTCGATCCAGCGGCGCAACCAGAAGGTTGTCGAGCGCGCGCCGGCACCGTATTTGAGCGAAGCCCAGCGTCAGGAGCTTGCCGGCTATTCGCTGAAGATCGCAGCCGCCACCAGTTATGTCGGCGCCGGCACGGTCGAATACCTGATGGATTCCGACACGGGCAAATTTTACTTCATCGAAGTCAATCCGCGCATCCAGGTGGAGCATACGGTGACCGAAGTTGTCACCGGCATCGATATCGTCAAGGCGCAGATCCATGCTCTTGAAGGTTTTGCCATCGGCACGCCGGAATCGGGGGTGCCGGCCCAGGAGAACATCCGCCTCAACGGCCATGCGCTTCAGTGCCGCATCACGACGGAAGATCCCGAACAGAATTTCATCCCCGATTACGGCCGTATCACTGCCTACCGCTCGGCTGCCGGCTTCGGTATCCGGCTTGACGGCGGCACCGCCTATACCGGGGCCATCATTACCCGCTTTTACGATCCGCTGCTGGTCAAGGTCACGGCTTCAGGTGGCACGCCGCAGGAGGCGATCAGCCGCATGGACCGGGCGCTGCGCGAATTCCGTATCCGCGGTGTCGCGACCAACCTGACCTTCCTCGAAGCGATCATCGGCCACCCGAGTTTCCGCGATAACACCTATACGACCCGCTTTATCGATACGACGCCGGAGCTTTTCCAGCAGGTGAAGCGCCAGGACCGCGCGACAAAACTTCTGACCTATCTCGCAGATATCACGGTGAACGGCCATCCGGAAACCAAGGGCCGCCCGAAGCCGGCGGACAAGGCGCCCAAGCCCGTGGTGCCCTATATCGACGCGCCGATCCCTGACGGCACCAAGCAGAAACTCGATGCCCTCGGGCCAAAGCGTTTTGCCGAATGGATGCGCGCCGAAAAGCGCGTGCTGATGACCGATACCACCATGCGTGACGGCCACCAGTCGCTGCTCGCCACCCGCATGCGCACCCATGACATTGCCAGCATTGCCGGCGTCTACGCTCGCGCGCTGCCGGGCCTGTTGTCGCTCGAATGCTGGGGCGGCGCAACCTTTGACGTCTCCATGCGGTTCCTTACCGAAGATCCGTGGGAGCGGCTGGCGCTGGTGCGCGAAGGCGCGCCGAACCTGTTGCTGCAAATGCTGCTGCGGGGTGCAAACGGCGTCGGCTACACGAACTATCCCGACAATGTCGTCAAATATTTCGTCCGTCAGGCGGCAAAGGGCGGTGTCGATCTGTTCCGCGTCTTCGACTGCCTGAACTGGGTCGACAACATGCGCGTCTCCATGGATGCCGTGCAGGAAGAGAACAAGCTCTGCGAGGCAGCGATCTGCTACACGGGCGATCTGTTAAATAGCGCCCGGCCGAAATACGACCTCAAATATTATACGGATCTCGCCGTCGAACTGGAAAAGGCCGGCGCGCATATCATTGCGCTGAAGGATATGGCGGGGCTTTTAAAGCCTGCCGCAGCCCGCGTGCTGTTCAAGGCGCTGCGCGAAGCAACCAGCCTGCCGATCCATTTCCACACGCATGATACGTCAGGCATTTCGGCCGCTACTGTTCTTGCCGCGATCGATGCCGGCGTCGATGCGGTGGATGCGGCAATGGATGCGTTTTCCGGCAACACGTCGCAGCCTTGCCTTGGCTCCATCGTCGAGGCGCTCTCCGGCACCGAGCGCTCATCCGGCCTCGACCCGGCCTGGATCCGCCGCATCTCGTTCTATTGGGAGGCGGTGCGCAACCAGTATGCGGCCTTCGAAAGCGATCTCAAGGGTCCGGCATCGGAAGTCTACCTGCATGAAATGCCGGGTGGCCAGTTCACCAATCTCAAGGAACAGGCCCGTTCGCTGGGGCTCGAAACCCGCTGGCATCGTGTGGCGCAGACCTATGCCGACGTGAACCAGATGTTCGGCGATATCGTCAAGGTGACGCCGTCCTCCAAGGTGGTGGGCGACATGGCGCTGATGATGGTCAGCCAGGACCTGACCGTCGCCGACGTGGAAAACCCGGAGCGCGATATTGCCTTCCCGGATTCCGTCGTCTCCATGCTGAAGGGTGATCTCGGCCAGCCCCCCGGCGGATGGCCGCAGGCGCTGCAGAAGAAGGCGCTGAAGGGCGATGCGCCCTATACCGTGCGCCCCGGCTCGCTGCTGGCCGACGCTGATCTTGATGCAGAACGCAAGGTGATCGAGGACAAGCTCGAACGCCCGGTCAGCGATTTCGAGTTCGCTTCCTACCTGATGTATCCGAAGGTGTTTACGGATTTCGCGCTGGCTTCGGATACCTATGGCCCGGTCTCGGTTCTGCCGACGCCCGCGTATTTCTACGGCATGGCCGATGGCGACGAACTTTTTGCCGATATCGAAAAGGGCAAGACGCTTGTTATCGTCAACCAAGCGGCCAGTGCGCCGGATGCGCAAGGGCTGGTCACCGTCTTCTTCGAGTTGAACGGCCAGCCGCGCCGCATCAAGGTGCCGGACCGGGCCTTCGGTGCCTCGGGTGCCCTCGTGCGTCGCAAGGCGGAAGCCGGCAATGCGGCCCAGCTCGGCGCGCCGATGCCGGGCGTCATTTCCCGCGTCTTCGTTTCCTCCGGCCAGACGGTGAAGGCCGGCGACGTGCTTCTTTCCATCGAGGCGATGAAGATGGAAACGGCGCTGCACGCGGAAAAGGACGGCACGATCACCGAAGTGCTGGTGAAGGCCGGCGACCAGATCGACGCCAAGGACCTGCTGATCGTCTACGCCGCCTGACGGGTGAAAAAGAGACGGCCGCTCAACCCTCTTGGGTCTGGGCGGCTGTCACGGTTGCGACGAACTGGCGGGTGCGCTCCTCGCGTGGATGGTCGAACACATCGCGCGCAGGGCCTGTCTCGATGACGCGGCCGGCTTCGAGAAACACCACATGATCGGCAATGCGCGAGGCAAGCCTGAGGTCATGCGTTGCCATGACCATGGTCGTGCCCTCGGCGGCAAGTTTTGCCAGCACCTCCACCACTTCGGCGGCTAGCTCCGGATCGAGCGCCGAGGTCGGCTCGTCGCAGAGAAGAACGCGCGGCGAGGGGGCAAGCGCCCGGGCAATCGCCACGCGCTGCTGCTGGCCGCCGGACAGGGTTGCCGGCCAGGCATCGGCCTTGTGCGCCATGCCGACCTTCGTCAGCAGTTCCATGGCGTGTGTACGGGCCTTTTCCTTTGGCCATTTCAGCACGGTCAGCAGGCTTTCCATGACGTTTTCCAGCGCCGTGCGGTGCGGGAACAGCTGGAAATTCTGGAACACCATGCCGGTCTGGCGCCGGATGCGCTGGATATCCGGCCAGCTGACCTTTTTGTCCGGCGCAAACGTGATGCTGTGTTCGCCCAGTGTAAGTGAGCCCGCGCTTGGAATTTCCAGAAGATTGATGCAGCGCAGAAGCGTGCTTTTGCCGCCGCCGGAGGGGCCGACAAGCGCCGTCACACTGCCTTCTGCCATGGTGAGGTTGATATCCTTGAGGATGACGGCCTCGCCAAACCGCTTCTCGATGTGGGACAGCTCGATCATGCATTGGCCTCCAGCATGCCGCCATAGCGGGCGAAGCGCTTTTCGAGATGCACCTGCAGCGTGGAAAGAACCGTGCTGAGGGCAAGGTAGATGAGGGCGGCGAGGATATAGAGGATCAGCGGTTCATAGGTGGTGGCAACGATCCGCTGTGCTGCCTGAAAGAGTTCCGGCACGGTGATGGCGGCGGCAAGCGAGGTGTCCTTCACAAGCGAGATGAAGGTGTTGGAAAGCGGCGGCACGGCCACCCGCGCGGCCTGCGGCAATATCGTGCGGATCATCGCCTGACGCCAGGACATGCCGATGGAATAGGCTGCTTCCCACTGTCCCTTTGGCACCGAGGAAATGACGGCGCGGATGATTTCAGAACTGTAGGCGCCGATATTGAGCGTAAAACCGATGAGGGCTGCCGGAAACGCATCGAGCAGGATGCCGACGCTCGGCAGGCCGTAGAAGATGACGAAGAGCTGCACCAGAAGCGGCGTTCCCCGGATCACCCAGACATAAAAGCGCGCCACGGCCACCAGCGGTTTTGCCGCAAAAAGCCGCGTCAGCGCGGTGAGAAGCCCCAGCGCCAGCCCGAAGGCGAAGGAGAGAAGGGTGAGCGGGATGGTGAAGATCAGCCCCGCCCAGAGAAGGGAGGGCAGGGCATCCGCCATCAGTTGCAGCCAGTGCGGCACGGTGGGTGGTCTCCGACAAGGTTCTGGAAAACGGTATAAAGCGAAAAAGGCGGCAGCTCAAAGCTCCGCCTTTTCCGTCATATGGGGCATCGGTTCCCGGTGGGAACGAAGCGGATGGTTATTTAGAGACGTCCTGGCCGAAATACTTGTCGGCAATCGTCTTGTAGGTGCCGTCAGCCTTGATGTCGGAGAGCGCCTTGTTGACGGCGGCCACCAGTTCCGGTTCGCCCTTGCGGATGATGATGCCGGAAAAATCGGCGTCGGCCTGTTCGGCAACCACCTTCACCGGGGCATCGGGCTTCTGCTTCTTGAAGTCGAGGAAGGAGAGGCTGTCGTTGACGGTGGCATCAGCCCGGCGCGTCAGCACCAGCTGGATCGACTGGTCAAAACCATCGGTGCCGACGAGTTCTGCACCTGCCGTCTGGGCGATCTTGCCAAAATTGCTCGACAGCGACTGGGCGGCCTTCTTGCCCTTCAGGTCCTCGAAGGATTTGATCTCATCATTGCCGTCACGCACGATCAACACGGCCTTGGAAGCGATGTAGGGATCGGAAAAATCGTACTTCTGCTTGCGCGCTTCGGTAATGCCGACCTGGTTGATCACCACGTCGTAACGCTTGGCATCGAGGCCGGCGATCAGGCCATCCCACTTGCCTTCGATGAACTGCGGCTTGACGCCCAGCTTCTTGGCAACGGCCTCACCGATTTCCACGTCGAAGCCGACGAGCTTGCCCGAGGGGTCATGGAAGGTGAAGGGCGCATAGGTGCCCTCGGTGCCGATCTTGATCGTGCCGGCAGAGGTGATGGCGGTGAGATTTTCGCCAGCAACGGCCGGCAGAACGACGGCTGCCTGAATAAGAGCGGCGGCGGCGAGAGATTTGAACAGCGACATCGGGTGTTTCCTTGGCGTTTTTTGTTGTTGAGCGATCCATCGCAGAAATGGGGCGGAAGGGCAGGAGAGAAAACTGCGTGGAAAGCCGAAAAAGGCGAAAATCTTTCCGCAGGTGAGCATTTCTCATCAATTTCGCCAGACATGGGCTCTTGCGCATTGGTCATTTGCCGGGTTATGCACGTTTTAGCGTAATTGTGCATGATTCACGGATGCCATGACCGAGTTGATGTTACCGGAAAGACAGAACCGCATTCGCCAGCGTCTGGCGCAGGACGGCCGTGTGCTTGCCGCAGCCCTGGCGCTGGAATTTTCCGTGTCGGAAGACACGATCCGCCGGGACCTGCGCGAGATGGCGGCTGCCGGATTGTGCGAGCGGGTTTATGGTGGCGCGCTGCCGGTGGGGCTTGCCAATACCAGCCTGCGGCAACGCATGAGCGTTGCCATGGAGCGCAAGCGGGCCTTGGCGGAGGTCGCTATCCGGCAGATCGTGCCCCGCTCCGTCGTGTTCTTTGATGCCGGAAGCACCCATCTGGCGATTGCCGAAGCGCTGCCGGACGATCTGGCGCTGACGGCCGTCACCAATGCACCGGCGATTGCCATGGCGCTTGCCGAAAAGCCTGCGGTGGACACCATTCTGATCGGGGGCCTGGTGGACCGCGTGGCCGGCGGCGCTGTCGGTGCAAGGGCCATAGAGGCCCTGTCCGGCATGCGGTTTGATCTTTGTCTCATCGGCACCTGTGGGATTGATGGAGAGGGCGGCCTTTCCGCCTTCGGTTATGAGGATGCCGCCCTCAAGCAGTTCGCCATCACGCGCAGCAGCCGGGTTCTGGTGGCCGCGACCACCGAGAAATTTAGCGTATCTGCACCCTATGCGGTGGCAAGCGCTGCGCAATATCACTGTCTGGTCGTGGAAGAGGATGCCGATCCGGTCAGGCTTCAGATCATACGGAAAGAGGGCTGCGAGATTATCGTGGCCGGGAGAGGAGCGGCGTCAGCCGCTTGAGGAGAGCTTTGACATGAACGATACCCTTGGCGTCGGCACCCATCGCCGCAGCCCGGCCATCACGCGCGAACGGGCAGCCATTGCGCTGATGTTCCTGATGAACGGCTTTCTGGTCGGCGCCTGGGCGCCAAAAATCCCGGAATTTGCCGCCCGCCTGTCACTCAGCGAAAGCTCCCTTGGCCTGATGATCCTCGTCTTCGGCATCGGCTCCATCGTGATGATGCCGGTGGCGGGCATGCAGATCGCCCGGTTCGGTTCGGCTCGGGTTACCCGCATCACCGCCGTCCTCGTTCTGCCGACGTTGATTTTCTTAAGCCTTGTCGGAAACATGTGGACCGGCGCCATTGCCATATTCCTGTTTGGCGGCCTGATCGGCGCAATGGATGTGGCGATGAACGCCAATGCGGTCGCCGTGGAAAAGAACATGCGCCGCTCCATCATGTCCTCCTGCCATGCCTTCTGGAGCCTTGGTGGCCTCTTTGGCTCGGCAAGCGGCGGGCTTGTCATGGCCTGGCTCGGTGTTCTCGGCCACGCGGGCCTCGTTACGGTCATTGCCGCTCTTTTGGTGTTTGCCGCCTGGCCGCTTCTTCTCGCAGACAAGCCGCATCCGGAAGAGGTGGGCGAACGGGTGCGCCTGCCGCGTTCGGCGCTGCCCTGGCTGATCGGCCTCATCGCGCTGTTTTCGATGATCCCGGAAGGGGCCATTCTGGATTGGGGCGCGCTTTATCTGCGCAACGAGCAGGGAGCCTCGGTTGAGCTGTCGGGCCTTGCCTTCGGCGCCTTTTCGCTCACCATGGCCATCATGCGCTTTGGCGGCGATCTGGTGCGGGATCGGTTCGGTGCAGTGCGCACGCTTCGGTTCTGCACGCTGGCCTCCATCATCGGCCTGCTGACGGCAGGTTTTGCTGGAAACGCCACCGTGGTCATCATCGGTTTTGCCATTGCCGGCATCGGCATTTCCAACATGGTGCCGATTGCCTTTTCGGCCGCCGGCAACCTGCCTGGCATGGCGCAGGGCATCGGTCTCTCCGTGGTGACCACCATGGGTTATTCCGGAATTCTGGTGGCGCCCTCACTCATCGGCTTCATTGCCGAGCATGTCGGGCTTGCCGCCATCTTTGCCGGCCTGCCGCTTCTGCATCTGGTGGTGCTGGCGCTATCGCATCTGGCCCGCCATGCGGACAGGCCAGCAGGGGCTGCGGCTGAAAAGTGATGGTGCTTGGGTGTTGACAAGCCCTGTTGCTTGCGCCACCTGAAAGTCATTCCTCCAGAGATGTGAGACCGCGATGCCTGCCGATTATGATCCGAAACCGCGTCGTGCCTCGGTTGCCGTCGATGTCGGCGGTGTGATTGTCGGCGGTGGCGCCCCCGTCGTCGTCCAGTCGATGACCAATACCGACACGGCCGATATCGATGCGACCGTTGCCCAGGTCGCCGCCCTCTACAAGGCCGGCTCCGAGATCGTGCGCATCACTGTCGACCGTGATGAAAGTGCGGCCGCCGTGCCGAAGATCCGTGACCGCCTGCTGCGTCTTGGGCTGGATGTGCCGCTGGTCGGCGATTTCCATTATATCGGCCACCGGCTGCTCGCCGATCATCCAGATTGCGCAGAAGCGCTGGCGAAATACCGCATCAACCCCGGCAATGTCGGCTTCAAGGACAAGAAGGACAAGCAGTTCGCCGATATCGTGGAAATGGCGATCCGCTACGACAAGCCGGTGCGCATCGGCGTCAACTGGGGCTCGCTCGACCAGGATCTGCTGACGACGCTGATGGACCGCAACGCAGAGGCAGGCTCACCCTTGTCGGCGCGACAGGTCATGCACGAGGCAATCGTCCAGTCGGCGCTGATTTCGGCGGAACTGGCCGAAAATATCGGGCTGCCGCGCAACCGCATCATTCTCTCGGCCAAGGTCAGCCAGGTGCAGGACCTGATTGCCGTCTATTCCATGCTGTCGGAACGCTCCGACCATGCGCTGCATCTCGGCCTCACCGAAGCCGGCATGGGCTCCAAGGGCATTGTCGCCTCGTCTGCTGCCATGGGTTATGTGCTGCAGCATGGCATCGGCGACACGATCCGCGTCTCGCTGACGCCGGAGCCGAACGGAGACCGCACCCGCGAGGTGCAGGTGGCGCAGGAACTGCTGCAGGTCATGGGCTTTCGCCAGTTCATTCCGGTCGTTGCGGCCTGTCCGGGCTGTGGGCGCACCACGTCCACCGTTTTTCAGGAACTGGCGCAGAACATCCAGAACGACATCCGCAAGAACATGCCGGTCTGGCGTGAAAAGTATCCGGGTGTCGAGGCTCTGAACGTTGCCGTCATGGGCTGTATCGTCAACGGTCCCGGCGAAAGCAAACATGCCGATATCGGCATTTCGCTGCCTGGCACCGGCGAGACGCCGGCCGCCCCCGTCTTCATCGACGGGCAGAAGGCGCTGACGCTGCGCGGCCCCAATATTGCCGCCGATTTCGAAGCGCTCGTGGCCGACTATATCGAAAAACGCTTCGGTCAGAAAACCGCTGCCGAATAGCAGTGTTGCCGTCTGTTTCTGTCCTCGTTATTGCCGTAATTCAGGGTAAATGACGAGGAAGACGAGACGGGGTTTTGATTCCATGATGAAGAAGCTTGCACTTGTCGCGCTCTGCGCGACATATCTTTCGGCCTGCACGACCACCGATCCCTATACCGGTCAGCAGAAGGTATCCAATACGGCGGGCGGTGCTGCCATCGGGGCCGGTCTTGGCGCGCTGGCAGGTCTTGCCGTCGGCGGTTCGCCCGTCGGTCGCCGCAATGCCGCGCTGATCGGCGCCGGCGTCGGCGCTCTCGCCGGTGGCGCTATCGGCAATTACATGGACCAGCAGGAATCGGAACTGCGTGCCCAGCTGCAGGGAACCGGCATTTCGGTCACCCGCAACGGCGACCGCATCATTTTGAACATGCCTTCCAACATCACCTTCCCGACCGATCAGGACCAGGTGCTGCCGGGCTTCTACCCGACGCTCGATTCGGTGGCGATCGTTCTCAACAAGTTCAACCGCACCTTTATCGACATCAACGGCCATACGGACTCGACCGGCAGCCTTGCGCATAACCAGCAGCTGTCGGAACGCCGCGCTGCCTCCGTCGCCAATTATATCGGCGGCCGCGGCGTCGATCAGCGCCGCATCTCCACCATGGGCTTTGGCCCGTCGCAGCCGGTTGCTTCCAATGCCACGCCGGATGGCCGCTCGCAGAACCGCCGCGTCGAAATCCAGATTGCCCCGATCACGCAAGGGTGATCTTTTTCAGATCGGATGAAACATCAGGGGGCGTCGCGCAAGCGGCGCCCTCAGTTTGTTGACAAACCTGTCTCCTACCGACGTCATCCTCGGCCTTGTGCCGAGGATCTAATAAGATCCAATAAAATCAAACGTTTGTAGATGCTCGGGACAGGCCCGAGCATGACGGAAGAAAGCTGAAAGCCCTTTGTCAGCAGTCTGGGGGCGTCGCACAAGCGGCGCCCTTTTTGCATTCAAAGACCGCTGGCCAACATCTTGATCCCGGCGGCGCCAAACAGCAACGCCATGACCGCTTCGATGCTGCGGCGTGCCTGGCGATAGAGCCGGGCGGCGCGCGCTGTCGAAAATAGCAGGGCATAGGTCATGAAGACGATGAAGCCGGTCGTCAGGCAGCCACCGACGATGATGGCCACGGCACTGGTCGAAGCCGACGGCGGCAGGCCGAGCGAAATGATTGCCACCCAGGCAAAGATGGCCTTCGGGTTGGTCAGGTGGATGGCGTAGCCGGTGAGGAAGGTCCGTAGCACGCTTGCCGGAGCATCGGCCGCATGGACATCGGCCTGTGGCGCATCGCGGCGCAGCGCGCCTCTGGCGGCCTTGTAGGCGAGATAGAGAAGGTAACAGCCGCCCAGCACCTTCAGGACCTGCAGTGCCTCGCCATATCTGGACAGGAGTGCGGAGAGGCCAAGCGCTGCCGCCATGGCCCAGGTGAAGGAGCCGGCGAAAATACCAAGCGCAATCGTCATCCCGGATCTGCGACCGTGATTGAGCGATGTCGAGATGATGGCGATGATCGCCGGACCGGGGCTGATCACCGCCACCAGATAGAGCATATAGGCCGCAATCACCTGCGGCAGGTTCAGCATGAGATCCGACATAAAGCCTCCCGGTTGAGGCCATTGTCTTAAACCCGGCGTGGCGCCGGGTCATGTGACAAGTTTCGATGGGAAACCATCAGAAATGGTGATGAGACGGGTCGGTCAGTTCTGCCGGTCTGCGACGAAACGTGCGGTGGCATTGAGGATGCCGGCCTTTTCGCCATAGGGCGCCAGCAGCGCAACGGCCTCTTCCACCAGCGCATCCAGCCGCTGTTCGGCCCAGGCAATGCCGTGGCGGGCCACAAGGGTTGCCTTGCCGCGTCCGGCATCCTTGCCGGTCGCCTTGCCCATGGTGGTTGCATCCGATGTCACGTCTAAAACGTCGTCGGCCAGCTGGAAGGCAAGCCCTATGACTTCGCCAAAACGGCGCAGGCGCTGTCGATCTTCCGATCCGGCGCCGGCAATCACAGGCCCTGCCTCGCAGGCAAAGCGTAAGAGCGCACCTGTTTTCATCGCCTGCAGCATCACGATACCGTCTTCGTCCGGAACCGTGGTTTCGGCCTCCAGATCCAGCGCCTGACCGCCAGCCATGCCGCCAATGCCGGCAGCGCGTGACAGCGCCAGCACCAACTGCACCTTGCGGTCGTCAGGAAGGTCCGTCTCGGGGGCGGCAATGAGGTCGAAGGCATAGGTCAGCAGGCTGTCGCCGGCGAGAATGGCGGTGGCCTCGGTAAAGGCCTTGTGAACGGTCGGCTGGCCCCGGCGCAGGTCGTCATCGTCCATCGCCGGCAGGTCGTCATGGATCAGCGAATAGCTATGCAGGCATTCGAGAGCAGCGCCAACGCGGGCAGCGGCTTCGGCGTTGCCGGAAAACAGTGCCGTTGTTTCCGAAACCAGGAAGGGACGCAGCCGCTTGCCGCCGTTCAGCGTGCCGTGGCGCATGGCGGAAACGAGATTATGCGGGCGCGCGATCTCGTCCATCCGGATGTCTGCACCCAGAAGGTCGGACAACAGGCGTTCCGTCTCGGCGGCGCGCTGGCGCAGATAGGTGTCGAAGGCGGCGGGATCGAGCATCGTCATGGCGGTTCATTGGCATGACCGGAGACGGCTGGCAACGGAGTTTTGGTGAAAACCACTCGGGATTGGCGGCTTGCAACTGGCCTTTGCTGCCGCCAGCCGCTATGTACGGCCTGGAGAGACGAAAACGAGTGGCAGATTTGGACCTCACACCCGAGCGGCAGTCCGAAGAGGAGCAGCCTTTGCCGAAATCGGGCCGCGGCCTTGTGACCCTCGAGCGGGCGAAGATGGTTTTGGTGGCGCTGGGTGCTCTGCTGGTCCTTCCCTATGCGCTGGTCGTCTTTTATGCCCTTCCCTTCATCCATCCCGTGTCCACATTGATGGCCGCAGACCTTGCCACGTTTCAGGGTTATGATCGCCGCTGGGTGGCGTTCGATGAGATTGCACCGGTGCTGGTGCAATCGGTGATGATGTCGGAGGACGGGCAGTTCTGCGCCCATGATGGCGTCGATTGGGTGCAGATGCGCGGCGTGGTGCAGGATGCGCTGGATGGCGAGGCAACCCGCGGCGCAAGCACCATTCCCATGCAGGCTGCCAAGAACCTCTTCCTGTGGAATGGCCGCAATGTCATCCGCAAGGTGCTGGAAGTGCCGCTCGCCATGTGGTCGGATCTCGTCTGGTCGAAACGGCGGATGATGGAGATTTACCTCAACGTCGCCGAATGGGGGCCGGGCATCTACGGCATCGAGGCCGCAGCCCGCCATCATTTCGGTGTTTCTGCGTCAAGGCTCAGCCAGCGGCAGGCCAGCCTTCTGGCCGTTGCCCTGCCCAATCCCATCACGCGGGTGGCTTCCAAGCCCGGACGCGGCATGCAGCGCCTTGCTTCCGTGGTGGAGCGGCGCGCGCGCGCCTCCGGCGGATATATCAAATGTCTTTATGACTGACAGCAGCAAATGTCGTTGGCGGCTGGCCGTTGCGGCTCCTATGCTGGCGGCAAGATAACAGGCGGAGGCTGCACATGGACGGACTGGTTCTCTACATCGCCAACAAGAATTATTCCTCCTGGTCGTTCCGGCCGTGGATTGCTCTGAAAGCCGCAGGCGTCGCTTTCGAGGAAGTGCTGATCCCCTTCGACGATCATGGCGGCAATCCGGAGTTTCGAAAGTTTTCGCCGACCGGCAAGGTGCCTGTGCTGAAGCACGGCGATCTGCATGTCTGGGAATCGCTCGCCATCATCGAATATGTCGCCGAGCTTTATCCCGATGCCGGCCTCTGGCCACAGGATTCCGCCGACCGGGCCGTGGCGCGGTCGATCTCGATGGAAATGCTGTCGGGCTTCCGGGCGCTGCGCGGTGCCTGCCCGATGAATATCCGCCGCCAGAAGCGGGCCATCGCGCTGCCAGAGGGTGTGGCGGATGATGTGGCGCGCATCACCGAGATCTGGAAGACCCTGCGCGCGCGCTCCGGTGGCCCCTTCCTGTTTGGCGCGTTTTGCGCCGCCGACGCCATGTTTGCGCCCGTCATCAACCGGCTGGATGTCTATGACATTGCCGTGGACGCGGACACGGAAGCCTATATGGCGGCGATGAAGGCGCATCCAGCGTGGATTGAATGGCAGCAGGCAGCGCTTGCCGAAACCTGGATCGTTCCCGCCGACGAGGCCTGATCTGTCCTCAGCACCACGTGCCGTCTCGCCGGTGCCGATTGAGCGGGACTCGGGCGTATTGCCTGTGGTATCAGCCGTGCTGCTGGCGATCATCCGGCGCGGCGTCAAGCTTCTTCGCAAATTTTGCCCGCAGGGACTGGTCAAGGTGGGGATTGCCATGTATAAGCCCGGCAAATTTCCGAGATCAAGACATGTGGAGTTCGGCCTCCTTCGGGCCGCCGAGCATGTTTTGCCTGACAATTTGGAGTAACGAAAATGGCTGTACCGAAGAGAAAAACGAGCCCGTCGAAGCGCGGTATGCGCCGCTCCGCTGACGCGCTCCAGACCCCCACCTACGTCGAAGACAAGAACTCCGGCGAACTGCGTCGTCCGCACCACATCGACCTGAAGACGGGCATGTACCGTGGTCGCCAGGTTCTGACGCCGAAGGAAAGCGCATAATCTCATCTTGAGATTTTGCTGCAGGAAGGCCGGTTTTGCCGGCCTTTTTTGTTGCCGAAAATTGGCCGATAATATCCCCTGAATGCAAAAGGGCCGCGGTTTCCCGCAGCCCTTCTGTCGTCCTTGCGGCTCAGGAGCCCATGCTGTCCAGGCGCGTCTGCAGGGTCCGCAGCTGATCCTTCAGCTCATCGAGATCCTTGGCATCAGGCGCCTTTTTCGGCTCGCGTTCGGCCGCCGCACCTTGCGCGCCGAAGGGCGAAAACATCTGCATGGCCTGGCGGAACAGGTCGGTGTTGCGGCGCACCTGTTCTTCCATCATCTGGATCGGCATCTGCAGGTTTTTGGTGATCGGCGTTTCGCCGAAAGCGCGTGTCATCTGCTCGCGCATCTGTGCCTGCTGGTCGGCAAAGTTCTTCATCGAATGTTCGAGGAAGGTCGGCACCACCATCTGCATCTGGTCGCCGTAATAGGAAATCAGCTGGCGCAGGAAGGAGATCGGCAGCAGCGTATTGCCCGTCTTGGATTCCTGCTCGAAGATGATCTGGGTCAGCACGGAATGCGTTATGTCGTCGCCGCTCTTGGCGTCCTGTACCTGAAAATCCTCGCCCTTCTTCACCATGGTCGCCAGGTCTTCCAGCGTCACATAGGTGCTGGTGCCCGTGTTGTAGAGGCGTCTATTGGCATATTTTTTTATGACAATTTCACCATCAGTCTTCGCCATCATTGCCTCCTGAACCCGTCAATATAGTTTTGTCGGTGTTTCTCTCCCAGGCCAACCTTACGCTCAAACAAAGCCGACTGACAATCGAATTGTGCGATGCGGCAGCCAACCCCGCGTTGCAGAATTTTTGGCGACTACTTAACAAAGCGCATCAAATTGATGATGTCCACCCTTTGACTTATGCGGGAAGCTTTGCCAGTCTCAGGCCAACAACAAGGGAAATCGAGGAGACACCCGCATGAGCCAGCCGTCGATCGTGATTGCATCCGCCGCTCGAACGGCCGTTGGCTCGTTCAACGGCGCCTTTGCCAATGTGGCCGCCCATGAACTCGGCGCTGCCGCGATCAAGGGGGCGCTGGAACGGGCAGGCGTTGATGCCAAGGAAGTGGACGAGGTGATCCTCTGCCAGGTCCTGCCGGCAGGCGAAGGGCAGAACCCGGCCCGTCAGGCGGCCATGAAGGCCGGCACGCCGCAGGAAACCACAGCCTGGGGCATCAACCAGCTCTGCGGCTCGGGTCTGCGTGCGGTTGCCATCGGCATGCAGCAGATCGCGCTGGGCGATGCCAAGATCATCGTCGCCGGCGGCCAGGAATCCATGTCCATGGCACCGCATTGCGCGCATCTGCGCGGCGGCACCAAGATGGGTGACATGAAGATGATCGACACCATGATCAAGGATGGCCTCACGGACGCCTTCTACGGGTATCACATGGGAACGACGGCCGAAAACGTCGCCCGCCAGTGGCAGTTGACGCGCGACGAGCAGGACCAGTTTGCCGTTGCCTCGCAAAACAAGGCGGAAGCCGCGCAGAAGGCCGGCCGTTTTGCCGATGAGATCATTCCCTTCATCATCAAGGGCCGCAAGGGCGATGTAACCGTCGATGCCGACGAGTATATCCGCGCCGGCGCCACGCTCGAGAGCATGACCAAGCTGCGCCCCGCCTTCGACAAGGAAGGCACCGTGACCGCCGGCAATGCATCCGGCATCAACGATGGCGCGGCCGCAACCGTTCTGATGACCGAGGCTGAAGCGTCTCGCCGCGGCATCACGCCGCTGGTGCGCATCGTCTCCTGGGCAACGGCGGGCGTTGATCCGCAGATCATGGGCACCGGCCCAATCCCGGCTTCACGCAAGGCGCTGGAAAAGGCCGGCTGGTCGGTCGGTGATCTGGATCTGGTCGAAGCAAACGAAGCCTTTGCCGCGCAGGCCTGCGCCGTTAACAAAGACATGGGCTGGGATCCGTCGATCGTCAACGTTAATGGCGGCGCCATCGCCATCGGTCATCCGATCGGCGCGTCGGGCGCACGCGTTTTGAACACGCTGGTGTTCGAGATGAAGCGTCGCGGCGCAAAGAAGGGGCTTGCCACGCTCTGCATCGGCGGCGGCATGGGCGTTGCGATGTGCGTCGAAGCCATGTGACGGGTCTGGTCATTCCGACCACGAAGAAGGGCCGGATATTTTCAATGAGGGGGGAGTTTGCATGACGAGAGTCGCATTGGTGTCCGGTGGTACGCGTGGTATTGGCGCGGCCATCGCCACAGCCCTGAAGGCTGCAGGTTATGTCGTTGCCGCAAATTATGCCGGCAATGACGAGCGTGCCAAAGCCTTCGAGGCGGAAACGGGCATTCCCGTTTTCAAATGGGATGTTTCATCCTACGAGGCCTGCGCCGAGGGGATTGCGCAGGTCGAGGCATCGCTTGGTCCGGTGGACGTGCTGGTCAATAACGCCGGCATTACGCGCGACGCCATGTTTCACAAGATGACGCCCGGGCAGTGGAGCGAGGTGATCAACACAAACCTCACCGGCCTGTTCAACATGACGCATCCGGTGTGGAGCGGCATGCGCGACCGTGGTTTTGGTCGCGTCATCAACATATCCTCGATCAACGGCCAGAAGGGCCAGATGGGGCAGGCCAATTATTCGGCGGCCAAGGCCGGCGATATCGGCTTTACCAAAGCGCTGGCGCAGGAGGGGGCGGCAAAGAACGTCACCGTCAACGCCATCTGCCCCGGTTATATCGGCACTGAGATGGTTCTGGCTGTTCCCGAACGTGTGATGAACGAGCGCATCCTGCCGCAGATCCCGGTTGGACGGCTGGGCCAGCCGGAGGAAATTGCGCGCTGCGTGGTGTTTCTCGCGTCCGACGATGCTGGCTTCATCACCGGAGCAACGCTCAGCGCCAATGGCGGGCAATATCTCGCCTGAGATTGCTGGTCGTTACTGCACGCAACCGGGCAGACAGCAAATATCAGACAAAATAAAACCGGCGCGGAGGCCCCGCGCCGGTTTTGTTATGCGGAATAGACAGTTTTTAGCGGCAACGCGCTTCGTAGGTGCGACCGTAACGATCACGATAGACGCAATAACCCTGACGCTTCTGGGATTCGCCGATTGCCGCGCCAACCAGACCGCCGGCTACCGCGCCCACGGCTGCACCGCCCCAGCTGTTAGTGACGACACCGCCGATGACGGCGCCAGAGCCCGCGCCGATAGCGGTGCCTCTTTCGGTGGATGAGCAAGATGCGAGCATGCCCATAACGGCTGCAACGGCCATAATCTTCTTCATGGTGTGGTTCCTTCCCTTATTCGGTTCGACTGTTCTAAAGCTTAGATTCTGCCCATCAGAAGCAGGATGAGCAGAATAACCACGACCAGGCCAAGGCCGCCGGACGGCCCGTATCCCCAGCTACGGCTGTAACCCCAGTTGGGAAGGGCGCCGAGAAGAAGAAGAACGAGAATGACGAGCAGGATTGTCCCGAGCATGTGGTGATCTCCGATGCACAAATGCATTTCATTGTGCGACGAGAACGCAGATCTTCATTTTTTGTTCCACGGGTTGCACAGCTATCCAACCGAACAAAATTTCGAACTTCCAATCGGGGACGGGACGGCTGCACCGCATCCGTGCGGTTCTGCAGTGGGGCTTGGCTCGGCCTGCTACCGGATGAAGCGGCGCGTCGCCCAGACAACAACCAGACCCGCAACGGCGAGAAGCGCGCCACGCAGGATCCAGGGCGTCTGGTTGATCATGAAGCTTTCGGCCGGGTAAGGGAAAAGGCCTGTCCCCTGTGCCATCCAGAGCACGCCCATGATGATGGCGAGAACGCCGACCACGGTAAGAAGAAGTCTGAGGGCAGCCATCATGGCGAAAACTCCGTCTGGCATTGCAAGAGGCGGGGCAGGGAGGCGGGACATACGGCAAAATCTTCAAGGCCGTTGCTGCGCGGGCGGCCGTGCATGACCATCGGTCTGATGGCAGCCTCTGTCAAGCAGAGCGATGTCGCTCCGGCTGTGGTCGGTCGCCAGAGCTGGAACAATTGGAACAAAGGATGAATCAGCGGAAGTCGCGATTCGTCGCTGATTCGTTCGCAGCGTGTTCCAGCAGGCAAGCAGCTTCAGGCCGTACAAATTTGCGTTTCTCCAAGAATTTCCCATCAAAACGAAGAGTGCGCCCTGTTGTGGCTTGCCTTATCCGCGTGGGATCGCCATGTGTTCGTTGGATGCACTCAATGGAGCTGCAGCCGGACACGATGCGCGGATAATGCTTTGAATTCCCAGCCCATGATCTTGAGCGGTCGCGGTGTCACCGCGGTCCTCGGCCCGACCAATACCGGCAAGACCCATTACGCCATCGAGCGGATGGTGGCGCATGGTTCCGGTGTGATCGGCCTGCCGCTTCGCCTTCTGGCGCGCGAGGTCTATACGCGCGTGGTGGAAAAGGTCGGCGCAAAACATGTGGCCCTCGTCACCGGCGAGGAAAAGATCTCTCCCCC
Source organism: Rhizobiaceae bacterium (assembly GCA_027483885.1). Taxonomy (GTDB): domain Bacteria; phylum Pseudomonadota; class Alphaproteobacteria; order Rhizobiales; family Rhizobiaceae; genus Neorhizobium. Next base: position 20,080 of record JAIXTO010000113.1, on the reverse strand, counting down.
CAATGCCCGCTTTTCCGTCTGCACCGTGGAAGCCATGCCGCGCGAGACGAAGGCCGCCTTCGTCGCCATCGATGAAGTGCAGCTCGCCGGCGATCTCGAGCGCGGCCATATCTTTACCGACCGCATCCTGCATCTGCGCGGCCGCGAGGAAACCCTGCTTCTGGGCGCCGGCACCATGCGCCCCATCCTCGAAAAGCTGCTGCCCGGCATCACGGTTGTCGAGCGGCCGCGCTTGTCGACATTGTTTTATGCCGGCCAGAAGAAGATCACCCGCCTGCCGCAGCGCACGGCCATCGTCGCCTTTTCGGCTGACGAGGTCTATGCGATCGCGGAACTGATCCGGCGCCAGCGCGGCGGGGCAGCCGTTGTGCTGGGCGCGCTCAGCCCCCGCACGCGAAATGCGCAGGTTGGTCTCTATCAGGCAGGCGACGTGGAATATCTGGTCGCGACCGATGCGATCGGCATGGGCCTCAACCTTGATGTCGATCACGTTGCCTTTGCGCAGGATCGCAAGTTCGACGGTTATCAGTTCCGCAATCTGAATGCCGGAGAGATGGGCCAGATTGCCGGCCGCGCCGGCCGCCACCTGAAGGACGGCACGTTTGGCGTGACGGGCCAGGTGCAACCGTTCGATGATGAACTTGTGGAGCGCATCGAAGGCCACCATTTCGATCAGGTGAAGGTGCTGCAGTGGCGCTCCAAGCAGCTCGATTTTTCCTCGCTGCGCGACTTGCGCGCGAGTCTCGATATGGCGCCGGTCATTGCGGGGCTGACCCGAGCCCTGCCGGCAACCGATAGTCAGGCGCTGGATTATCTTGCCCGCTACCCGGAAATCCGGGATGCTGCTACAACGCCTGAGCGAGTGGAAAAACTGTGGGAAGCCTGCGCGCTTCCCGATTATCGCCGCATTACACCGGCTCAGCATGCCGATCTGATCTCGACCCTGTTTTCAGATCTGGTGCGCCATGGCACGGTAAACGAAGATTTCATGGCCGAGCAGGTGCAACGCGCCGATCGGACCGATGGGGAAATCGATACGCTTTCTGCGCGTATCGCCCAGATCAGAACTTGGACCTATGTATCCAACCGTCCGGGTTGGCTGGCGCATCCGACACACTGGCAAGAAAAGACGCGAGAAATCGAGGACAGGTTGTCGGACGCGCTACATGAAAGGTTGACGAAACGCTTTGTTGATCGCAGGACATCTGTGCTCATGAAGCGCCTGAGAGAGAATGCGATGCTGGAAGCTGAAATCAGTGTGAATGGGGATGTCTTCGTTGAGGGACACCACGTCGGTCAATTAGCCGGTTTCCGGTTTACGCCCGTCTCCGGGACCGAAGGTCCGGATGCGAAGGCGGTGCAGGGGGCAGCGCAGAAGGCGCTGGCGCTGGAATTCGAGGCGCGCGCTGCGCGTCTTTACGCCTGCGGCAACAGCGACCTCGTCGTCGGGTCCGATGGCACGGTGCGTTGGCTCGGCGATCCTGTTGCACGCCTTGCCTCGACCGATCACATCATGCATCCGCGCGTCATCGTTCTCGCCGACGAGCAGCTGACCGGCAATGCCCGCGATCACGTCGCCGCCCGCCTGGAACGCTACGTCAATCATCATATTGCAACGGTGCTGAAGCCGCTCGACGATCTGTCGCGCGCCGAAGACCTGCAGGGCCTTGCCAAGGGGCTGGCGTTCCAGCTCGTGGAAAATCTCGGCGTTCTGTTCCGTCGTGACGTTGCAGACGACGTCAAGACGCTCGACCAGGATGCGCGCGCCTCGATGCGCCGTTACGGCATCCGCTTCGGCGCTTACCACATCTTCATGCCGGCACTTCTGAAGCCGGCGCCGGCCGAACTGATCACGCTCCTCTGGGCGCTGAAGAACGATGGTCTCGACAAGCCCGGTTACGGCGACCTTATCCCGGCACTCGCCGCCGGTCGCACGTCGGTCGTCACCGATCCGACCTTCGAGCGCAATTTCTACAAGCTGGCGGGCTTCCGTTTTCTCGGCAAGCGCGCCGTGCGCGTCGATATCCTGGAGCGCCTGGCCGACCTTATCCGTCCGCTCCTGCAGTGGAAGCCGGGTTCGACCGCGCGTCCCGAAGGCGCTTATGACGGCCGCCGCTTCACCACGACAACAGCCATGCTCTCCATTCTCGGCGCAACGCCTGATGATATGGAAGAAATCCTGAAGGGCCTCGGTTACCGCGCCGATGCGGTGAAGCCGGAAGAGGCGCAGGCCTATCTGGCAAGCCACCAGCCGGCGACGTCCGCTGCCCCTGAACAGGCCGGCGCTGAACCGGCTGGCGCTGACAGTGCCACCGATGGGGACGACGCCGATGCCGCAACGGAAGAGGCTGCAGCACCTGTCGAGGCATCCGGGGAAAGCACCGCTGCCAACCCGGCTGAAACGCCAGTTGTTGCTGAAGCCGCGCCCGCAGAAGAGACCGATATCGTTGCTGCTGCCGCCGATGAGGCGCCTGCCGCAGCGGTGGAGACCGCAGCCGAGACTGCCGGTGAACCTGCAGCCGTTGAAGAGGCAAAGCCTGTTCTTCTGTGGCGTCCCGGTGGTGGCCGCAGCGAAAACCAGCGCACCGGCCGTCCGCAGGGTGATCGCCGTCAGGGCAATCGCAACAACGCCAATGCCGGCGAAGCACGCACGGGTGAAGCACGCACCGGCGAAGGTCGTCGCGACAACCGTCGTGGCGGCGGCGAGCGTCCGGAACAGGGCGCACAGCCGAACCGCGACGGCGCGCAGCCGAACCGGGGTGGCGCAAACCGTGGCGACCGCCGTCCGGACGGCAAGGGTGGTGATCGTCCCCCGCGCGGCGACCGTCCCGACCGTCAGGATCGGGGTGATCGCAATGACCGCGGCAAATCGGCGCAGCCCGCGCGGTTTGAAGCAAAGCCACCGCGCAAGGAGAAGCCGATCGATCCGGATTCGCCCTTCGCCAAGCTTGCTGCTCTCAAGGAGCAGATGAAGAAGTAGCCATGCCGGAAAAGCCACTTGAAGAGCAGCGTCAGCGCATCGACAAGTGGCTTTTTTTCGCACGGCTGACAAAATCCCGCAGCCTTGCGCAGGATCTTGTCGAGGCGGGGCTGGTCGGGATCAACGGGCACGCCGTTACCCAGCCGGGTCGGCCGGTGAAGGCGGGGGACCGCATCGAGATCCGGCTGGAACGGCGCGACGTGGTGCTGATCGTGCGCGATTTTGCAGAGCGTCGCGGACCTGCCAGTGCCGCCCGTCTGCTTTACGAGGACATCACGCCGCAACAGGCGCCGCTCACCGCCTTCGAGCGGGCGCTTCGAAAGCCCTTGGGCGGGCAGTGACGCAAGGCCAACTCTTGCCGCTGTTCTGGAGGCCTCTCTGCCATGCCTGTTGGCGGCATGAAGAAACGCCTGGCGAGATTGGATTTTCCATCTCTTTTGCCGGCGTTTGCGAGATTGTTTATTCTTGCTAAGCCGCCCTAAAGCCATTAGTCACAGGATAAAAGCTGGGGCCGCATGCGAGGGAACGCCACGCGTTCACGTATGCTTGGCAACGATCCGGCTCCCCCCGGTCGGCAGGCGTCTCCCACCGCTGATGTCGACGAACCGTGATATCACTGGAGTGCCTCATGACGTATGTCGTGACCGACAATTGTATCCGTTGCAAATACACCGACTGCGTCGAAGTGTGCCCGGTCGACTGTTTCTACGAGGGTGAGAACTTCCTGGTCATCCACCCGGACGAATGCATCGACTGCGGCGTCTGTGAGCCGGAATGTCCCGCAGAAGCCATCAAGCCGGATACCGAACCGGGTCTCGACAAGTGGCTGAAGGTCAACGCCGAATATGCGCAGGTCTGGCCCAACATCACCGTCAAGCGTGATGCGATGGACGAGGCCAAGGAAATGGACGGCGTCGAGAACAAGTTCGAGCAGTATTTCTCGCCGGAACCGGGCAAGGGCGATTGAACTCCGGGCCGCCCTTTTTGCGATTGCTTAACGATTAGGCATGGACGCGACCGTTGCGTCTGTGCATCTGCGAAAGCAAATCATTGATTTCCTCCCATATTTGTGGTAGACATCAAGAACTGTTCCACAAAGTGGCACTCGCGTGCCCAAAAACATCACGAAAGCAACAGAGCACCCGCCGCGGTTCCCGTGACATAACCAGCTTTGGATTTGTCGTCGCCGTCCGCGATCAGGTGTTGTTTTTGTGCGCGTTCGTTGGACCAGTATGGAGTCACCGACGGTTCCCCCGTCTCATCCGGGCCTGACTGACCCGGCCCCGGTCCCGGAAGACCGGGTGCGTAACAGGGAGTTTGTTAAACGAATGACGACCCAGCAGAAAAAATCTTCAGCGCGCCATGGTTTCAAGACCGGTGAAGCGATCGTTTACCCGGCGCATGGAGTGGGCACTATCACGGCCATCGAAGAACAGGAAGTGGCTGGTATGAAGCTCGAACTGTTCGTGATCGATTTCGAGAAGGACAAGATGCGCCTCAAGGTGCCGGTTGCCAAGGCCGTCAGCATCGGAATGCGCAAGCTGTCCGAAACTGATTTTGTCGAGCGTGCCTTGAAGGTTGTCCAGGGCAAGGCCCGCGTCAAGCGGACCATGTGGTCGCGTCGCGCGCAGGAATATGATGCAAAGATCAATTCCGGCGACCTGATCTCGATCGCTGAAGTCGTGCGCGATCTTTACCGTGCCGAAAATCAGCCGGAGCAGTCCTATTCCGAGCGCCAGCTTTATGAAGCTGCCCTTGATCGCATGGCGCGCGAAATCGCAGCCGTCAACAAGATGTCGGATACGGAATCGGTTCGTCTGATCGAAGCCAACCTCGCCAAGGGGCCGAAGCGCAGCAAGGTTCTTGACGAGGAAGATTCGCACGAAGAAGAAGCTGCCTGAGCGGTTTCATCCTGCACTCACCTGAAAAAGCCCGGCGAAAGCCGGGTTTTTTGTTGGAACTTTTTGACAAGGCACGCGTTCACCCGCCGGTACGGCGAAAGATGCGGCCTCTTGAAGCTGCCTTTGCCGTGCCCAGACAGGGGAAGGGCCAAGCCCTCTCCGCCTGAGTTGAACGAGGGGAGCAAAGAGGCATGCCGTTGATGCTGTCCGCCCGACCGGTCTTCTGGCCGAACAGGTGGAAGGTTTTGGGGTTCATGCGCCTTTGTCTGGTCAAACAGTTTCATGGAGAGCGCAATGAACGCCATGTCCGCAGACCGCAATATGATCAAGATCGCCATGGCTGCGCCTTATCTGGCGCGCGAGGAAGAGCGCAATCTCGCCGTGCGCTGGAAAGACGGTCAGGACAGGGATGCCCGCAACCAGATCGCGCTTGCCCATATGCGTCTCGTTATCGCCATGGCCTCCAAGTTCCGCGGCTTCGGTTTGCCGATGAGTGACCTTGTACAAGAGGGTTATGTAGGGCTGCTGGAAGCGGCGGCAAGGTTTGAACCGTCACGCGATGTTCGATTTTCGACCTATGCAAGCTGGTGGATCCGCGCCTCCATGCAGGACTATATCCTGCGCAACTGGTCGATTGTTCGGGGCGGCACGAGTTCTGCGCAGAAGGCGCTGTTCTTTAACCTGCGCCGGCTGCGCGCCAAGCTTGCGCGCGGCGGCAATACCAAGACCGCCCATGATATTCATGCGGAGATCGCAACCGCGCTCGGCGTCAGCCTCGCCGACGTGCAGACCATGGATGCCCGCCTATCCGGCAATGATGCCTCGCTGCAGGCGCCCTCGATTGCCGGCGACAATGACAGTGGCGAACGGCTCGACATGCTGGAAAGTGCTGAACCGCTGCCGGATGAGCAGGTCTCGTTCATGATTGATGGCGAACGCCGCCTGAAATGGCTGCAGGGGGCACTCACCAAGCTCAACGACCGCGAAAAGAAGATTATTCGCGCCCGCCGCCTGACCGATGACGGGGCAACGCTGGAAGCGCTCGGTGCCGAACTTGGCATCTCCAAGGAGCGCGTGCGCCAGATCGAAAGCCGGGCGATCGAAAAACTGAAATCGGCTCTCGTCACCAACAATCCGCAAATGGCGGAGGCCTGCTGACGCAGGCCCGGCTCGAAGCCTAATCGGAAATGATCTTGACCCGCTGGCCGGGCAGGATCGACGCGCCTGTCGGCAGCGCATTGATCATCTTGAACATATCGAGCTTGCGATCGGTGCCCATCATGCGGGCAGCCAAGGTGGTGATATTGTCGCCCGGCTGCACGGTGACGACCCGCACGCGAAGCGGCCGCAACTCGGCCGCCTCCTGCGGCGTCATGCGCCGGAAGGTGCGCCGCATGGTATCTGCGGTTGCCTCAAGCGATGTGCTGCCCTTCGGCACGGCCGTGAGGAAACGGAACAGCTGCTTGTCGAGCCTGATAACGGTGACGTCGAAATCCCAGCGTTCCGCAGAGGCCTTGGCGGTTGCCGCCGGCAGACCGTTGATCGTGGTTTCCCGCACGGTTTCCGGCTGAAGCCCGGCCACCCAGCCACTCGTCAGGTAGTTCGAAAGGCTCTGGTTCGCATCGGTCGCCTGCACGCCATCAAAGCGGATGGCGGTTTCGTCAGGCCCGGTCGCAAGAACCGCTTCCACCTTGTTGTCGATGCGAAAACCTTCCGGCACGTCGAAACGGATGCCAAGGCCCGCATGGAGGAAGGTTTCGTTGCGCACATAGCCCTCTTCCGGGCTGTCGCCATAGAGAAGGCCGTCTATACCGGTCAGGTAATAGTCGCGGCCCTTGTCGCCCACGGTGCCTTCCTGGCCGAAGGCGCGGGCGTGCTGGCGGGCAAGCTCCACGCGCTGCGGAGCGTTTGGATGGCTGGAGAGAAAGTCGAGGCTCTGGTCTGTATCCGGGTCAGCGGACGAATAACGCGCATAGGCCGACATCGAATCGAGGAAACGGGCCGCCGCATAGGGGTCATAACCGGCTTCGCCGAGCATGCGCACACCGATCACATCGGCTTGCAGTTCCTGCTGGCGGGAGAAGGCGGCAAGCCGCAGTTTTCCGCGTGCCAGAGCCTGCTTGCCGGCCAGATCGCTTGAGAGAACCTCGGCCACCACGCGGCTGGCAATCACTTCGGCTTCCTCGCGCTTCTGGCGCTCGATGCCGTGATTGGCCGTCACATGCGCCATTTCGTGGCTGAGAACGGCTGCCACTTCCGAAGCATCATTGGCGAGCGCCAGCAGGCCGCGCGTCACGTAGAGATAACCGCCGGGAAGCGCAAAGGCGTTGATCGCGGGCGAATTCAGGATGGTGATGCGATAGGACTGGTTGGGATTTTCCGAGACGGCGGTGAGAGCGCCGGCAATGCGCGCCACCAGCCGTTCTGTCTTGGCATCGTGATACTGGCCGCCATAACTTGCAACGATGCGTGGATGCTCGCGGGCACCCATCTGGGCACGCGGATCGTTCTTCTGCACCTCATCGACAATCTGCGGATTGGCCGAGGGTTTGACATTGGCCTGATAGGTCTGGTCGATCACCGACTGGCAGCCCGAGAGAAGCGTTGCTGCGGCAAATAGTGCGGCAAGGGCGCGCATCCCACGAGCCCCCTGGCCTGCACGTTTCATGCAAGCCGGGTCCAGCGCTGTCATCGTCGTCCGTTCAGTTGGAACCGTCATTCGTCCAAGCCCGCCATCCGGCGCATCGTGCGGCCTTTGCCCCTGCCGCTCTGGTCTGCGTTCGCTGCGGGTGGGGCAATTGCGTGTGATTCTCGTTTTGTCCTCTCTTCAGATAGAACACAAGCGCTCACAGACAATGATTCCAGCCCTCTTTCGCATTGCGGCATCGCACTGCCGCACGTCTAAAATGTGGCGAATTGATTGACGCTTTATGACGGGCTGTCAAATTTGATGATACGATTGTCGCGTGCAGGCCGGACACTCCCGGGGCCGGCCTAGGGATGAATAGTGCCGTTTTCCACCGAGAGCACGCAGTCGGCCAACCGCGCCACCTCGTCCCGGTCATGGGTGACGATCAGGATCGTGTTGCGGCTTTCGCGGTGCAGGTCTAGCAACAGGTCTGCCATGGAAAGCCGAAGGGCGGGATCGAGAGCGGCAAACGGCTCATCAAGGAGAAGGAGCGGGCGTTTGCGCACCAGTGCCCGCGCAAAGGCTGCCCTTTGCCGCTCGCCGCCGGAGAGCGTGCCGGGCTTTCGCGTCTCGTATCCGGCAAGGCCTACCCGTTGCAGCGCATCCGACACCGCGCGCCGATCGCCCGGCGAAAGCTTCAGCGCCGGATGGATGCCAAGACCGATATTGGTAAAAAGATCGAGATGGGCAAACAGATTGTTGTCCTGAAAGACCAGCGATAACGGCCGCTGCCCCGGATGCACCCCAGACATGTCTTTGCCCGACAAAAGCACCCGACCGCTGTCCGGCGTCTCGAAGCCGGCGACAAGATTGAGCAGCGTCGATTTGCCGGCGCCCGACGGTCCGGTCACGGCGATGATGTGTCCCGTCTCGATCCGGCAGTCGAAATGAAAACGGGCCGTTCCGAGCGACAGCCTGACATCGTGAAATTCCACGGCCGCGTAAGATGTGTCGCTCGGTGTCATGTCTGCCTCCGGTGGCCGGCGGTGCCAAGGGCAGTGAGGGCCAGGCAGATCACGCCCAGAATCAGCGCCAGACCATCGGCGTCATTCGTCCGGTAGCTGCCAAGCCGGCTATAGACGAGGTAGGGCAGTGTGGTGAGTTCCTGCGAGCCGAAGAGGGCGACCGCTCCCAGATCCCCGAGCGACAGCGCCATGGCAAAGGACAGTGCCATCATGAGCGGGCGGGCAAGCACCGGCCAGTCGATCAACCGGAAGCGCGAAAAGCCTGAGAGGCCAAGGCTTGCACCAAGCCGGCCGGTGCGTGCGGCATGGGTTTCAAAAGCCGGCGCCAGAACCCGCATGACGAAGGGCAGCGCCATCAGCATGTTGATGGCAGCAATCAGCAGCGGCGCGGCGCGGGTGACATCGGCATGCGGCCGGATCAGCAGGAACCAGCCGGTGCCCAGCACCACCGGCGGCACCAGAAGCACCAACGAAGACATGCCCGAAAGTGCTGCGGAAAAGGCCTTGAGGGGGCGGGGCGGGTGTCTCATATCGGCAATGGCTGCGCGCGCGGCGATAATGCCGAGCGACACCAGGATGGCCAGCAGGCCGGCCGAGATCGCAATGGCAAGGCTGGTAAATGCTGCCTGCCGGAAGGCCGGCATGGTGATCAGTTTCAACAGATCGGCCTTCAGCCCCGCAACGACGACCGCACCGAGCGGCAGCACGAGAAACAGCGTCGCCGCTGCAATGATGCCGGCATCGTAAAACCTTGCCAGAAGGCTGCGTCCGTCAAAACGGCGGCTGGCGCGTCCTTCGCCGACGCCTGCGATGTCTGCGGGCGGAAGCCGGCTGATGATGAAGAGCACCACGGCCGTCAGGCCGATCTGCAGGAGCGCCAGAGCAACGGCGCGCGCCGGATTGAAATCGAAACGCAGCGACTGATAGATCGCCACTTCCAGCGTGGTCGCCGCCGGCCCGCCGCCCAGCACCAGAACCAGCGTGAAACTGGTGGCGCAGAGCATGAAAACAAGGCCGGCAGCGCCTGGAATGACGCGGGCGAGCGCCGGGCCTTCGATGAAGCGGAAGATGGCGAGCGGGCGCATGCCAAGGCTTGCCGAGAGACGCCAATATTCACCCGGCAGTCTTTCCAGCCCTGAAAGCATCAGCCGGCAGGCCAGCGGCAGGTTGAAGAACACATGCGCAATCAGGATGCCCGAGAGACCGTAGATGCTGACCGGCTGCTCCACGCCGGCAAATGCCAGCAACCGGTTAAACAGGCCCTGGCGGCCAAAAATGCCGATGAGGCCGAGTGCTCCGATCAGAACCGGCAGGCCCATGGGCACGGCCATCAGCCTGACAATCCAGATGCGCAGGGGAAAGGCCGGCCGCCGTGCAAGAGCCAGCGCCACCGGTACGGCGAGAAGAATGGAGAGAAACGTCGACAGACCGGCCTGCAGAAGCGTGAAGCGCAGAAGGCTTGCCGTGTATCCGTCAAAAAAACCGCCTTGCGAAGAGGAGGCGGGCGCGGTGGACAGCAAGGCCGTCACCGGCAGCACGACAAAGAGCGCGATGGCGGTAAGGCTTGCCGCGCCTGCCGCCAATCCCTGCCGCCGTTGCGCGCCCGTCAGCATGGATCAGTTCATGCTCATGGCGCCAAGCCATTCGCGGATCCAGGCATCGCGGTTTTTTGCCACGTCCTGCGGGCTCATCAGATAAGTCTTTGCCGGCTGCGCCAGTTTGGAAAACACTGGAGGTAGCGGCTCTGCGGGCTTGGCGGCGGGCATCATCCAGTTGGTGGTCGGAATGATCGCCTGAAAGTCCGGCGACAGGGTGAAGGAGAGGAATTTCTGCGCAAGCTCGGGGTTTTTGGAGGACTTCAGGCGAGCGGACACTTCGATCTGGATATAATGGCCTTCGGAAAACGCCGCTGCCTGATAACGGTCGGTCTTTTCCTCCATCATGTGATAGGCAGGCGAGGTGACATAGGAAAACACCATCGGTGCCTCGCCCTTGGTAAACAGGCCATAGGCCTCCGACCAGCCGGGCGTGACGGTGAGGATGCGGTTCTTCAGCTTGGCCCAGGCCTGCGGTGCCTCGTCGCCATAGACAGACTTTACCCACAGCAGCAGCCCAAGCCCCGGCGTGGACGTGCGCGGATCCTCGATGGCGATCTTCTGCGAGGGGTCGCCGTCCACCAGTTCCTTCAGGCTCTTCGGCGGGTTCTTGATGGTCTGAGTGTCATAGACCACGGCAAAATGTCCGTAATCATAGGGCACGAACGTATCATCGGAAAAGCCGCCGGGAATGGATGCGGCGCTCGTGTCGATGCCATGGGTGGCGAACAGGCCGGTGTCCTTGGCTTCCTGGATGAGATTGGTATCGAGGCCCAGCGCCACATCCGCCTCGGAAGAGGCGCCCTCAAGCTTGAGGCGGGTCAAAAGCGCCACGCCATCGGCCACGGCGACAAAGTTTACCGTGCAATCGCAGGTCTTTTCGAAGGCGGCCTTGACCTTGGGGCCGGGCCCCCAGTCGGACACGAAGCTTTCATAGGTATAGACGGTCAGCGTCTTTTTCTCCGCAGCCGAAGCGGGCAGCGAAAATCCGAGCGCGGTAATCACCGCACATGTGGTGGACAGCAATATGCGCATCGGCGCCTCCTTCGTTTGATCAACACAGGGAGAACAGGCGCTGGATGCGAGCCGTCTAATCCCTCCGCCGGTGTTAGCCGGATCAGGTTCCGCGGGTTGACGTTTCCGTCTCTCAGCTTTGGCCTTGCAGCCGTTGCACCCCGTTAGAGCAGGCGAAGATTTAGCGGTACGAAAGAGGCTTGGCAAGTCGTGCGCAAATCACGACGCGTATCGATCAGGCGGCGGCTTGCGGAAACACCTGCAACTCGCGCGGCACGGCGGCAATGCCGCCAAGGCGGTTGGCGATGGCATAATCCACCGATTGCTCGACCACATGGGGCATGACGGGCTTGGTCAGCACGCCAAGCGCGCAGCCGATGTCGCACCGCAACTGCTCGGGATTGGCCGTCATGAAGATCACTGTCACCCCGTAGCGCTCCGAAAGCTCACGACCGATGGACGGACCGGTCGCGCCATCGGACAGATTGACGTCGACGAGCGCGATATCGATATAGGGTGCATGGGCAAGGGCATGAGCGCGTCCGCTTGCAAATCCGCTGACGGTCAGCCCCATGCCCTCGATCGTATCTGCCATGTCGAGGGCAATCAGAAACTCGTCCTCGACGATCAATACTCTTTGTTTCATGGCTGCATTTGCCAGCCGACGACGCACTACAGATGCCGACATGGGATTTCCCTTTGTTGATCGGTACGCAGGGCTCTCGAACAGTTATGAAAGCCTTGTGATCGACCGAACGTGCCGTTTTGGGAATTGTTCCGGGGTCTGACGGTATTTCTCGGCGCTAAGACTTTGTTAAACTTAAGAATAGCTTAAGATCAGCCTTCCAGCTCCTCGCGCAGCATTTCCAGTTCCAGCCATTCCTCTTCCATTTTCGCAAGCCTTTCCCGCAGCTTCTCCAGTTCCGCGGCGATGCGGTTGAAGGCGGCGGCGTCCTTGGAAAACAGTTTCGGGTCAGCCATCGTTTTTTCGCGAGCGGCAATGTCCGCTTCGATCTTTGCCATTTCCTTCGGCAGGTTTTCCAGCGCGAATTTCTGCTTGAAGGAGAGTTTTGCCTTGTTCTTCGGCGCGTCCGTCGAGGTTTGCGAAGGACCGGCTGCTTCCGTGCGGGCTTTCTCCGCGCGGCGCTTCTCGTCCAGCACGCCCTTGCGCTGCGCCATCATGTCCGTATAGCCGCCGGCATATTCGATCCAGCGTCCATCCGGCGCCTCGGGCGTTGCCGGCGCGATGGTGGAGGTCACCGTGCGATCGAGGAAGTCACGGTCGTGGCTGACCAGGATGACGGTGCCGTTATAACCAGCAACGATTTCCTGCAAGAGATCCAGCGTCTCGATGTCGAGGTCGTTGGTGGGTTCGTCGAGGATCAGAAGGTTGGATGGCTTTGCCATCATGCGCGCCAGCATCAGGCGCGCGCGCTCGCCGCCCGAGAGGTTCTTGATCGGCGTGCGCATCTGCTCCGGCTGGAACAGGAAATCCTTCATGTAGCCGGCCACGTGGCGCTGTTCGCCGTTCACCAGCAGGCTCTCGCCGCGCCCGTCTGTGAGGTAATGGCTCAGCGTATCCTCAAGGTTCAGGTCCTCGCGCTTCTGGTCAAGCGTTGCGATCTCCAGATTGGTGCCGAGCTTGATCGTGCCCTCATCCTGCTCCAGCTGGCCGGTCAGCATCTTCAAAAGCGTCGTCTTGCCTGCGCCATTCGGGCCGACAAGGCCGATCCGGTCGCCGCGATGGACGCGGATCGAAAACGGCGCCACGATCTGGCGGTCGCCGTAACGCTTGGTAATGCCTTCGGCCTCGATGACGAGCTTGCCGCTCTCCTTGCCCTCGGTGGCGGATGCCTGGATACTGCCCTGCGGTCCCTTGTGACCGCGATAATCGGCGCGCAGGCTCTGCAGGTTGCCGAGACGACGCATGTTGCGCTTGCGCCGTGCGGTCACGCCGTAGCGCAGCCAGTGTTCCTCGCGCTCGATCTGCTTGCCAAGCTTGTGCTGCTCAAGCTCTTCTTCTTCCAGCACCTTGTCGCGCCATTCCTCGAAGAAGGCAAAACCGCGCGCAAGGCGACGGGAAAGTCCGCGATCGAGCCAGACGGTGGCGGTGGAGACCTTTTCGAGAAAACGTCGGTCATGCGAGATCACCACGAGCGCGCTTCGCGTTTTCTGCAACTCGCCTTCCAGCCATTCGATGGTGGGAAGATCGAGATGGTTGGTCGGCTCGTCCAGCATCAGGATATCCGGCTCCGGCGCCATCACACGCGCAAGGGCTGCGCGGCGGGCTTCCCCGCCGGAGAGCCGCGCGGGATCCTCCTGGCCGGAAAGGCCGAGATGTTCGAGAAGATAGGTCACCCGGTAGGGATCGTCACCGGGGCCAAGCCCCGCTTCTGCATAGGCTTGAACGGTGGTGTGGCTGCCGAAATCCGGCGCCTGTTCAAGATAGCGGATGGTGGAGGAGGGGTGGCGAAACACCTCGCCCGATTGCGCCTCGACAAGCCCTGCGGCAATCTTCATCAGCGTCGACTTGCCTGAGCCGTTGCGCCCGACAAGGCAGATGCGGTCGCCCGGTTCCACCTGAAAATTGGCGCCATTGAGCAGCGGCGCGCCGCCAAAACTCAGATAAATGTCGTCGAGCTTGAGAATCGGGGGTGCCATCTGGTTCCTTAGGCTCCGGTCAGGTCATAGGGGCGGGCCATCAGCAGCGCGCGCCCTTGTCCGAGCGAGATCGAGATCGGGCCCTGCGCGACATTGGATATGGTGCGCGACGAGCCGAATGTCAGGGAAAAATCGGTGAGCGGGTAACGAACGTTGGAAAGGGTCAATCCCTCGAGGTCGCTGAAGCCGAGTACGGAAAACAGCGAGCCCTTGGGCAGTTCCAGTTCCATCTGGTCACCGCTGATCAGGGGATAGGCTTCTTCCTCGCCGGAGGTCAGCATTACCTCCAGCCCGGCTTCGGCAAGAGACAGACCGTGCAGGGTATGTTGCAACGCATGGTCGGAGCGTTCGCCGCCAAGGGCGCCCACGAGGATCAGCCGTTCGGCACCGCGCGCCAAGGCTTCGGCAATGGCAATCTCGCCATCGGTTGCAGCCTTCGTCGCGGGATAGGAATGGCGCTCCACCTGGCGATAGCTATCCCGCAGCGCGGCATCGGCGGAATCGAAATCGCCCACCCAAAGCTCCGGCGTGAGGTTCAGCGATTTTGCATGGCGCATGCCGCTATCGGCGGCAATCACGCGGCTGCCGGCGATCAGCGCGCTTAAACGCTCCGTCACGGTCAGGCTGCCGCCAAGAAGAAGGGTAAAGGTGGATGGGCTCATGGGTCATGCCCTTAGCGCATCTTCCGCCAAAAGCAAAAGCCCTATGATGCACGGACCGCCGCCACGTCATCTGCGCGAGCGTTCTGGAGGGCTGAAGGCGGGAGGCAAGGCGATGGGGTTTGCGGTCTTGGGGCCAAGAGGGCGGGGGCACGTGCGCGCCCACTAAGGCTTGACGTGCGGGGCGGGCACGCTCGATGCGCTGGCCCGCCGCCGCTCAGTGTCAACGCTTCTTCGGGCTTGCGGCAACCGCACCCTTCAACTGTGTGGTGAAGGTGGATGTCGGCGCTGCCGAAGGCTTTTCCTTGTCTTTCTTCGGCTTTCTGACTTCGCGGTTCGAACGGACCTGACCTTTGGCCATGGGATGCTTCCTTGTTGCGCAGGCTCATGCGCTGCGGCGGTGGTGATGCGGATGAAAACAGATCATGCAAGAACGCTCGTCCCGGGGTGAGAGGCCCTTTTGAAATGGCCGCGGCATCGGGGCGGTCGGGTGACCAGGCAAGCCCGGTCGGGAAGCAGAAGATATAAAATGCGGTCTTTGCCGGTCGCCTCCCCTGTCTTGTTCAGAAAGGCGAAGCATCAAAACTTTGCACCTGTTAGCGTGTCAGAACTGTGGCTGAACACAAGCACATTTTTTAAACGGCGATCGCGATCTTTGGCCTTTCTTTCTTGCGAAGGCGGCGCCCGCTCTCTACCTCTTTGCGCCAAAGCCGACCTTGGCAGCTAACAGGCTGGCCGAACTGGGAATGAGGTCCATGCAGTTTACCGGAACCGACGACTATATCGCCGACAAGGACCTGATGGTCGCCGTCAATGCTGCCATCCGGCTGGAGCGCCCGCTTCTGGTGAAGGGCGAGCCCGGCACCGGCAAGACGGAGCTTGCCCGCCAGGTCGCGCTCTCGCTTGGCCTGCCGATCATCGAATGGAACGTCAAATCCACCACGCGCGCCCAGCAGGGGCTTTACGAGTATGATGCCGTCTCGCGCCTGCGCGACAGCCAGCTTGGCGATCCCCGCGTCAACGATATTGCCCACTATATCCGGCGCGGAAAACTGTGGCAGGCCTTTTCCGCCGGCGAAAAGCAGGTGCTGCTGATCGATGAGATCGACAAGGCGGATATCGAGTTTCCAAACGATCTGTTGCAGGAACTCGACCGCATGGAGTTTCATGTCTACGAGACCGGCGAGACGGTGAAAGCAGAGGTTCGCCCTATCGTCATCATCACCTCCAACAACGAGAAGGAACTGCCGGATGCCTTTCTGCGCCGCTGTTTCTTCCACTATATCCGCTTTCCCGATGCCGATACGCTCGCCCGCATCGTGGAGGTGCATTATCCCGGTATCAAACCGTCGCTGCTGCGTGCAGCGCTTACCCGTTTCTATGAAATCCGCGAAATGCCCGGCCTGAAGAAAAAGCCGTCGACATCGGAGGCACTCGACTGGATACGGCTTCTCGTCTCCGACGATATCGATGCCGAGGATCTCGGTGCCGATGTGAAGACAGCATTGCCCAGACTGCATGGTGCGCTGTTGAAGAACGAGCAGGACGTCCATCTTTTCGAGCGCATGGCCTTTATGGCGCGGCGGGAGCGGTAGGACGTTAGAAAGCATGAAATTCCCCGCTGATTGACGGGGGCAGAAGAAACGCCTATTTAAAGGGCCTCTCGTGGTGATTTGGCCGGCCGGCTTGCAGCCACGTTAAATAAGTCGCTAAAGGGCCGTGAGAAGCGTTCAAAGACTTCCCCCGGACCGGTTGCGATTTTCGCCGCCGGTTTTTTGTTTTGGACGAGTGAAGACCATGCCGATCAAGATCCCCGATACGCTGCCCGCCTTCGAAGCACTGACGCACGAAGGCGTGCGGGTGATGACCGAGACGGCTGCTGTGCGTCAGGATATCCGCCCGCTGCAGATCGGTCTGTTGAACCTCATGCCGAACAAGATCCGCACCGAAGTGCAGATGGCGCGCCTCGTCGGTGCTTCGCCGCTGCAGGTGGAGTTTTCGCTGGTGCGTGTGGGTGGGCACAAGGCGAAGAATACTTCGGAAGAACATCTGCTCTCGTTCTACCAGACCTGGGACGAGGTGAAGGACCGCAAGTTCGACGGGTTCATTATCACCGGCGCGCCGGTGGAAATGTTGCCTTACGAGCAGGTGACCTATTGGGACGAGATGCGCCAGATCTTCGACTGGACGGAAACGAATGTCCATTCGACGCTGAATGTCTGTTGGGGCGCGATGGCCGCGATCTACCATTTTCACGGCGTGCCGAAGCATGAGCTGAAGGAAAAGGCGTTTGGCGTGTATCGCCATCGCAATCTTTCGCCGTCTTCCGTTTACCTGAGCGGCTTTTCCGATGATTTTCAGGTGCCGGTGTCGCGCTGGACGGAAGTGCGTCGCGCCGACATCCAGACCGTGCCGGGGCTGGAACTGCTGATGGAATCCGACGAGATGGGCGTCTGCCTGGTGCATGAGAAAAAGGGCAACCGGCTCTACATGTTCAACCACGTCGAATATGATTCCACCTCGCTTGCGGAAGAATATTTTCGCGATGTGAATGCCGGCGTTCCGATCAAGATGCCCTATAACTATTTTCCGCATAACGATGTGGCGCTGACGCCGCTCAACCGCTGGCGCAGCCATGCCCACCTGTTGTTCGGCAACTGGATCAACGAGATGTACCAGACCACGCCCTATGATCTGGAGAACATCGGCAAGCGATAGGGCGGAGACCCGCGGTGTTCATTCCCTTTTTTCTGGCGCTGAAACAGGCAAGAATTCCCGTGACGCTTCGGGAGTTCCTGGCGCTTCTGGAAGGAATGCAGGCGGGGCTTGCCGAGTTCGATGTCGAGGCTTTCTATTATCTCGCCCGCGCCACGCTGGTGAAGGATGAGCGTTATATCGATCGCTTCGATCAGGTGTTTTCAACCCACTTCAAGGGTGTCGAGGCTGTGTCCGGCCCGGATGCGGTGAAGGCCGAACACCTGCCGGAGGAGTGGCTGCGCAAGCTTGCTGAGAAACACCTGACGCCGGAGGAAAAGGCGCTGGTCGAGGCGCTCGGCGGCTTCGATGCTCTGATGGACACGCTGAAGAAGCGCCTGGAAGAACAGGAGGGCCGCCATCAGGGCGGCTCCAAATGGATCGGCACGGCCGGCACCTCACCCTTCGGCGCCTATGGTTACAATCCGGAAGGCGTGCGGATCGGGCAGGAGGGATCGCGCCACCGCAAGGCGGTGAAGGTCTGGGACGCCAGAGAATTTCGCGATTTCGACGACGCCCGCGAGATCGGCACGCGCAATATCAAGGTGGCGCTGAAACGTCTGCGCCGGTGGGTGCGCGAAGGCGCCGACGAGGAGCTGGATCTTGCCGGCACCATCCGCTCCACCGCCGAACACGGCTATCTCGACGTCAAGACGCGGCCGGAGCGGCGCAATGCGGTCAAGCTTTTGATGTTCTTCGATGTCGGCGGGTCGATGGATGATCATGTTCGAGTGGTCGAGGAGCTGTTTTCTGCCGCCCGCGCCGAGTTTCGCCATCTCGAGCATTTCTATTTCCACAATTGCCTTTACGAAAGCGTGTGGCGCGACAACCGCCGCCGCGCAGAGCGGCTGCCCGTCGAGGATATCCTGCGCAGCTACGGGCCTGATTACAAGGTGATCTTCGTCGGCGATGCCACGATGAGCCCGTACGAGATCAGCCATACCGGCGGCTCCGTCGAGCACTGGAACAAGGAGCCGGGTGCCACCTGGATGCGCCGGCTGACCGATCATTGTGCCCATGTCGCCTGGATCAATCCGGTGCCGGAGGCGCATTGGGAGCATGTTCATTCGCTTGTGATGATGCGCTCCATTCTGGAAAACCGCATGTTTCCGCTGACCCTGCAGGGGCTTGAGCAGGCAACGCGCCTGCTGTCGCGCTAGGCTATTTCGAGCATTGCGAAGCTGCCGGAAATGGCGCAGTTTGCGCCCGCACGAGAATGAGGAGCAGGACGGATACCATGACGACACAGGGCGAAATCTTCGGCACCACCCCCAAGGGCGAAACCGTCTACCGGGTCAAGATTTCCGGCGGCGGGCTGACGGCCCATGTGATGACCTGGGGCGCCGTCATCCAGGATCTGCGCCTTGATGGCCATGCGGCCCCACTGGTGTTGGGCTTTGACAATTTCGCCGATTATCCGCTGCATTCCTCCTATTTTGGCGCAACGCCCGGGCGTGTGGCAAACCGCATCGGCCATGGTCGCTTCACGCTGGATGGCAAGGAGTACCAGCTGGACCTGAACCAGCAGGGCACTACGCACCTGCATGGCGGCAGCGATGGCCTTGGCAAGACCAACTGGACGATCGTCGCGCACGCAGAAAACAAGGTTATCCTGCAGGTCACCGATCCCGATGGCCGCGGTGGCTATCCCGGCAACTGCACCGTGACCGCCACCTATGAGCTTAAAGACGAGGGTGTTCTAAGCGTCATCTACGAGACGGCGACGGACGCCCCGACGCTTGCCAATATCTGCCAGCACACCTACTTCAACCTCGATGGCCGCGAGGATATTCTCGGCCATGACATCATGATTGCCGCCGACCATTATCTGGAGCTTGACGAGCAGCAGGTGCCGACCGGCGTTCTGGTGCCGGTCGAGGGAACGGCGATGGACCTGCGCCAGCTCGGGCCGCTTGCCCGCACCGGTGCCGATGGCGCCCAGGTGGAGTTCGACCACAATTATTGCCTGTCGGATGAGCGGGTGGAAAAGCGCTCCGTGGCGCTGGTGCGCAGCGTCAATTCCGGTGTGTCACTCGAAGTGCGCACCACTGAACCTGGCGTGCAACTTTATTGCGCCTTCAAGCTGGTGCCCTCGGTGCCGGGCCTCTCCGGCAAGCCTTACCAGCCCTATGGGGGCCTGTGCCTGGAAACGCAGATCTGGCCGGATGCCATCAACCACAAGGGTTTCCCGAACGCCGTGCTGCGTCCGGGCGAACTGCTTCGCCAGGAAACCGACTACGTGTTTTCCAAGAGCTGATGATGTCACACCACCGCCCTTTTAAAAAAAAGGGCGGTGGTGGAAAACCTCGGCTCAGGCCTTTGACAGCGCCGGGCTGAACACCATCAGGCTCAAAAGCTCGAACAGAACCTGCGCACCGGCATGGGCCGTATTGGCCGTCGCATCATATTGCGGCGCCACTTCCACCACGTCGGCACCGACGAGATTGATGCCTTTGAGGCCGCGGATCAGTTCCAGCACCTCGCGGGTCGTCAGGCCGCCCACTTCCGGCGTTCCGGTTCCCGGCGCAAACGACGGGTCGAGGCTGTCGATGTCGAAGGAGAGATAGGTCGGACCATCGCCGATGATCGCCTTTGCCTTCTCGATGATGGCGGGCATGCCAAGACCGGTCACCTCCTCGGCGTGGATCACCGTCATGCCGCTCTCATAGGAGAACTCCCAGAGATATTCAGCAGAGCCGCGAATGCCGATCTGGATCGTGCGCGTCGGGTCGAGAACGCCATCGAGAACCGCGTTGCGGAACGGGCCGCCATGGTGGAATTTCGTCTGGTCGAAGGCGCCGCTGGTGTCGCAATGGGCGTCGATATGGATCATGCCGACAGGGCCATGCTTCTTCGCAATCG